>JBLHKB010000506.1:0-5200 GCA_047619315.1 Polyangiales bacterium | reverse complement strand
CGCCTGAGCTGGGCAATCAATTCGACGACGACTCCGTGCTCCGCGACTATCTGGAGCGCGTCTTTCCGAAAGACCAGCAGAGCGGACTTTTTTCGGACCTGCGTGCCTTGGGCGACGCTTGTCTGGAACTCGACGCCCTCGTCGTCAAAGACAGGCTGATCGATCCGGTTCTCACACAGTGGGACGCATGGGGTGAACGCATCGATCACATCGAGCTCACGGACACGTGGAAGCTCGCAAGGCAGGTCGCAGCAAAGCACGGCGTCGTGGCCGCAGCCTACGAAGAGCGCTTCGGCGAACTCGCTCGGGTGCATCAGTTTTCCCTCGCCTACCTTTTCGCGCCGGCCTCGGACTTTTACGGTTGCCCCCTCGCGATGACCGACGGCGCGGCTCGGACCCTCCTCGCCAGCGACAACCGAGCGCTCATCGAGCACGCCGTCCCACACCTGACCTCTCGAGACCCGGCAGAGTTCTGGACAAGCGGCCAGTGGATGACGGAATCCACCGGCGGGTCCGATGTGGGTCTTTCGGAGACAGTGGCTCGCCAAGGCGAAGACGGCGCATGGCTCCTGTCCGGGCGGAAGTGGTTTACCTCAGCGGCCACTTCGCAGATGGCCCTCACGCTTGGACGTCCTGAAGGAAACCCTGCCGGCGGCCATGGACTCGCTCTCTTCTATGTCGAGTGTGAGAGCCAGCGCGGAAAAACGATCCTCATCAACCGGCTCAAGGACAAGCTCGGCACCCGAAAGGTTCCCACCGCCGAGCTGACACTCGATGACGCAGAGGCGCAGCTGGTTCTCGGCACGAGCGGTGGCGTCAAAGGCATCACACCGATGCTCAATGTTACGCGGACGTGGAACGCCGTCAGCAGCGTGGCGCTCATGCGCAGAGGTTTGGCCCTCGCCAAAGACTACGCCAAGCGGCGCCACGCGTTCGGCA
The DNA here is from genome assembly GCA_047619315.1 of Polyangiales bacterium. GTDB lineage: Bacteria > Myxococcota_A > Polyangia > Polyangiales > Houyiibacteriaceae > JBCCRV01. Next base: position 4,261 of record JBLHKB010000506.1, on the reverse strand, counting down.
CGATGCTCAGCGAGAAGCCGCTGCATGCTGACACCTTGGCTTGGTTGAGCGCCGAATATGAAGGTGCGTTTCTTCTCGCGTTCCGCGTGGCGGAACTCCTCGGTCGACACGAGCACGGCGATGCGGCCTCCAGCGACCTGCTTCGAGTGCTGACCCCCATCGCGAAACTCACGACGGGTCGTCAGGTCGTACAGACAACATCCGAGGTGTTGGAGGCTTTTGGCGGAGCTGGCTACGTCGAGGACACCGGGCTGCCGCGGCTACTACGCGACGCCCAGGTGCTCTCGATTTGGGAAGGCACAACAAACGTATTGGCCCTCGATCTGCTCCGAGCAATTCATCGAGGCGCCGGACTGACGCCTCTCCATGCCGAGATCCAGAAGTGGGTGATCGTCGAGGACGACTCGCTTCGCGAGGCCGGCGATGTGGCGTTGCGCGCGTTCGAACATGCTCTTGCGTGGCTTTCGACGCAGAAAGACCAGGCCGCCCTCGAAGCCGGCGCGCGACGCTTCGCCCTAACGATCGGCCGTGCGACGGAGCTCGCGCTTTTGGTCGACCACGCCGCCTGGGCCCAAAGCCAAGGGAAGGCAAGGCCCCGAGCGGCGGCTCTTCGTTTCGCGAAATCGCCCATCGATCAAATCCGCGATTTCGACGCCCAAGATACCCGCCTGTTGGCCCAATAAGGCCACTACACAGCCGGAAAAGCCCGACGATGCCCAAAGACCTGGCTGCAGCCCAAGCGTCCGGAGAACGTCATATCCCTTCTCCTCAAGCACAAAAAAACCTCGAACGGTTTCCGGGAATCGACGGAGGTCGATTTTGAGACTGAGCCTGGCCCGAGCAGGTCAAACGAAGTAGCTTTACTCGACCAACAAAGCGATTCGCTTAAGGACGAGATGGCAGAAGACTTCGGCGTCAATCAAGGCCTTGTAGAGGAAATGTTCCTCCGCTGGGTTTCCAATCCCTCCTCAGTTGATGAAGCGTGGCAGCGCTACTTCGACAACCTCGACCAAGTCGAGTGGCCACAGCTTACGTCGGCCGGCAGCATCGCTGCGCCTAACGTTTCGGTAGGGGGCGGCCGCGTCGGCAACGGGTACAGCCCACGTCATGAGGATAGCGTCGTCGACATCGGCGAGCCCGCTGGGGTCTTCAAGCTCCCGCCAACGGCAGAGAGCCTACCGTCGTTTCTTCCAGGTCGCGCGAGCTTCCCGCCAACGGAGGAGGTCCTCAATGCGAACGTGCTTCAGGGCCGCGTGTCGGCGCTCACCAACGCATACCGAGTGCGCGGGCATCTTTACGCAAACCTCGATCCTCTTGGCATTCGGAAGATGCCTGACACGGGAGACCTGCTCCTCGAACGCTATGGTCTCGACGACGTCGATCCATCGACGATGTTCTCCACCGGCGACCTTGCTGGTCCAGAGACCGCCTCTCTCGAGGACATCATCAAGCGTCTCGACGACACCTACACGCGGTCCATCGGCGCAGAGTTCACGTTCCTCGAAGACCGGGAAGCCCGCAACTGGCTGCAGCACCAGCTTGAGTCGACGGCGAACCGCTACAGTCTCACCAAGGACGAACAGCTACGTATTTTGACGAAGCTGACGGACGCCGAAATCTTCGAGCAGTTTCTGCACACCAAGTTTATCGGGGCAAAACGCTTCTCCCTCGAGGGTGGCGAGAGCGTGATTCCGATGCTCGATCTGCTCGTAGAGCGCACCGCAGCGCTTGGCGTTCAAGAGATCGTCCTTGGAATGGCACATCGAGGCCGACTCAACGTGATGGTCAACATCATGGAGATGAACGTCCGCGAGATCTTCGCCGGATTCGACGACAATGACCCGAAGCGCCACCTCGGTGGCGGCGACGTGAAATACCACCACGGCTACTCCGTCGATCGAGAGACGACGAGTGGCAATGTCCACATGACCTTGACCTTCAACCCGAGCCATCTCGAGTTCGTCAATCCCGTCGTGGAAGGTCGCGTCCGTGCGAAACAAGACCGGCGCAAGGACCTAGGGCGCTCGGAGGTTTTGCCGCTGCTCATTCACGGCGACGCGGCGTTCATCGGCCAGGGCATCGTCCCCGAGACACTCAACCTCATGGAGCTGCAGGCCTACACCACAGGCGGCACGATCCACGTTGTCATCAACAACCAGATCGGCTTCACGACCGACCCCGAGGACAGCCGGTCGACGCGCTACTGCACGGACATCACACGCATGCTGCGGTGCCCTGTGTTCCACGTAAATGGCGAAGACCCCGAAGCCGTCGCCAACGTCGTTCGGCTCGCCGCCGAATACCGTCAGCGCTTCCACCGCGACGTGGTCATCGACCTGTACTGCTACCGCAAGTATGGCCACAACGAGGGCGACGAGCCGCGCTTCACACAGCCTGTGATGTACGCCGCCGTCGACCAAAAGAAGACCGTACGCGAAGTGTACGTGGACCGTCTCACGGAGAGCGGCAGCATCACCCAAGCCAGCGCTGATGAGATTGAGCGGCAACGCCGCGAAGACCTCGACAACGCTTTGACGGAAGCCCGCGAAGGCGACTTCGCCCTGGTTCCACGTTCGATGGAAGGGCTGTGGGCGGGTTACACCGGCGGCCTCGACGTGAAGTGCGAGGACACGGACACGGGCGTTCCCATCGAGCGCCTGAACGAACTTCTCGACCGACTCACGACGCTTCCTGACGGTTTCACAGCGCATCCGCGCCTTGAGCGATTTCTTCTCGACAAGCAGCGCAAGATTCGGGAGACGGGCGACAGCGTCGACTGGGGCACGGCGGAGAACCTCGCTTTGGCGTCGATCCTCTCCGACGGAACACGCGTCCGCTTCACGGGCCAGGATGTCCGCCGCGGCACGTTCTCCCATCGTCACGCTGTCATCTTCGACTCGAAGACTGGGCGTCGCCACACGCGCCTCGGCCATCTCACGCCAGACCAAGCCGATCTTGAGATCTACGACAGCCCACTCTCCGAGGCTGGCGTTTTGGGTTTCGAGTGGGGCTACAGCCTCGACTCCCCAGACGCGCTGTGTCTTTGGGAAGCTCAGTTTGGCGACTTCGCGAACGGCGCCCAGGTCATCATCGACCAATTCCTCTCGTCGTCCGAGGACAAGTGGCAGCGCCTGAGCGGGCTGGCGCTTCTCTTGCCACATGGCTTTGAAGGCATGGGCCCGGAGCACTCGAGCGCTCGCCTCGAACGCTTCTTGGGCATGTGCGCTGAAGACAATATGCAGGTGTGCAATCCGACGACGCCGGCGCAGATCTACCATCTGCTTCGACGTCAGGTCGTGCGTAAGTACCGCAAGCCACTCATCATCATGACTCCGAAGAGCCTCCTTCGACACCGCCAGGCCGTCTCAACGATGGCCGAACTAACCGAGGGCACCTTTCAGCGAGTGCTTCCGGAGACCTCGTCGAAGATCAAGAAGCGTGGCGTTCGCAAAGTTCTCTTTTGCTCGGGCAAAGTCTACTACGACCTCCTTGAGCAAAGAGAAAAATCCGAGGTCGAAGACGTCGCGATCATTCGTCTCGAGCAGTTCTATCCGCTCTCCGAGGAGACTCTGAGGGGCGCTCTTAAGGGCTACCCAAAGAAGGCCCAGATTGTCTGGGTTCAAGAAGAGCCATGGAATATGGGCGGCTGGTTCTTTGTTCAGTCCCGGTTCAAAGAGATGACCGGCCGCGACATCCGCTGCGTTGCTCGGCGTGAAAGCGCTAGCCCTGCAACCGGTTCGAAGGCTGCTCACGTGATGGAGCATGCAGAACTCCTCGGTCTCGCGCTGGAGTAACTTCACTCCCCAGCAGAAGAGAAGTCTGACCACTACGGAAGAACGCGCCCACATCGGCGCGTTCTTTTGTGTTTGGCCACACCATCAAATCGCCGTGAAGGAACTGCCGTGGGGAGGAGTCGGCGCGGGCGCTTGGGCTCCGCACACGAAAAAAAAGCAGAGCAAGAAGCGAGGCTGTTCCATGAGCTGACATGGTGGCAGGAAGTTTACTGAGGACTTAAACGAAAAAAGGCAGACGCTGAAGCGCCTGCCTTGGTTCAGATTCGAAGTCGTTCAGGGAACGATGTCGATGTCGCAGCCGTCGGTGATCTGTGCGCCACCGTCGTACTCGATGCCGCACTCTTCAGCGCCCCACTTGATTCCATCGGAAGCGCGCGTCGCAGCGATATCAAGCTCGTAGGAGCCTGGCGCGAGCGATGGGAAGTCGTCCTCGTGATACGTGAGGGCGTCAGCGCAGGCCGTGTCGA
>JBLHKB010000505.1:0-5215 GCA_047619315.1 Polyangiales bacterium | reverse complement strand
CAAACACGTCTCATGGAGAACTCCATACCTAGCGATGCGCCAAGGGTTCGAAAATACAGTGCGGCGCCCACAATGAATCGGCGCTTGAAGCGAGCGCGAAGCTCAAGAAGGCCCAACAGCCCTCTAGCAACATCAAACTCAACGATGGGATGCCTAAACACCGGAACGTTGACGCGAACAAACACCGTCGAATTCAGTTCGCCGCCGCCGTTTTGAATGGGCCTGCACGCTGAGGCCCAGCGGTCTGCATGGTGGCACCCTCATCGAGAAACTCACCGCGCGCCGCTCCAGCGCTCTCGATGGTAGGATCCCAGTGTGATGTTCCGTAGCCCATTGGACCATGAAGCAGCTGCCTCGGGGGGATGTGTGCTTGTGGTGCTGCTATTCGCGGCAGCCCCTGGTAGTGCGCAACGTCTCGAAGTGGATAGGCTCGAAGATCTCGCCGCGGCCGCCTTTGTCGATCACTTTGGGGTCACGAATGAAGTGTACTCGCGCCGAATTTTCCGCGGGCGGGCCGCCGGCTGGCCTCTTCTCGTCCTGGGAACCGGTTCCGTTTTGGGAGGGTGGTTGCACATCGTCACTTCTGACGGTTCCAACCTTCTTACTCCCTACCTGATGGGCCTGCTTGGCGCGGTCCTCATCACGGCAAGTGGAATCCTTTTGGCCCGCGCGCGGCTTGAGGTGGGTCAACGAAGACGTTGGCGACGTGCGCGGCGCGCTGCGCCAACGCTGGACGTGAGGTTCACAGGCCTCGGCACGTCACTTCGTATTTCTTGGTAGACGTGCAGACCCAACCGGTGTCAGCCCGGGTCTGGTTCTGCTGCGAATTAGGCACGGCCAGGGGGCGCAGAGCAATCAGCTCGGTTCTGTGGGTGCTTCGTCGCTCGCGGGGAGTTCGAGCTCACGCAGGCGAACAGTGACGCGGTCTGGCCGTGTTGTGTTGTCGAGGAAGACATACTCGGGACGAGACTCTTCGGAGTCGAGGCGGTCGAGAATTCGCCGGAGGCGAGAGAGCTTCGGGCGCCACGGGGCTTCGCCGAGCCGCACGTACATCGCGTCGTCGTTCAGGTAGACCGAGAGATCATCGCTCGGCTCCACGTGAATCTCAGCGATGGGCTCGCGTCGCCAAAGGCCAGCGCTACGGAAATCGTGCATGAGCGTCACCACGTTCATCAGGACTTCCGAACGGTGCGCGACTTCCGAGAGGAAGCGCTGAGAATCAAGCCCGGTGATCACAGGCAGGTCTACGGGGTCGCCCACGCTGAGCTCTTTGAAGAGCGTGGCGTCGTCGCCGACTAAGTAGCCCTTCCCGGCCAGCATGAGAACCGCGACGGCGCGATGTTCTCGAACCCGAACACGAAAAAACCCAGGCAGTCGACGTTCCACGTTCGCTTCGGCGATCCAGGGATGACGCTCGAGCCGGTCCTCGACCTGCTCCGGCGTCCGTGAAAAGACGTTGTCCCCAAGCGCTATTCCCGCCGTACGCAGAAGCGCATCACGCTCGACACGCTCGTCCCCCTCGACCTCGATTTGAGCAACCTCAAAGTACGGCGCAGTCTTGGCGTAGCGCTCGATGAGACGCCAACCCGCGACGCCGCCGGCAACAAACGCTGCTGCGACGACGAACTTAACCATCAACACCGCGGGTCGCTTGGCGCGAGCGATGATACCGCCGAAGAACGCCTGAATCGGGGCAAAGCGAACCTGAGTGGGCGCTTCTTCTGGAGGTGCGGAGACAGCTTTCTTGCGACGGCGGTTCTGCGGAGCCGTGAGCTCTTCTTCGGTGCTCTCTTTGCGCCGCTTGCGCTTCTCCGGCTCCTTCACTCCGCCGCCTTGAGCGCAGCGATGAGTTCAGGACCGGTTCTTGTGATGTCACCCGCACCCATCGTAAGCACGACGTCGCCTGGCTTAAGGCTCCCTCGGAGCGCTTCGACGAGATCCGTCCTGAGCGGGACATGGGTCACGTTCCGGTGGCCGTGCGCGCGAACGGCAGCGCAAAGTCGATCGGACGTGGCGCCCTCGATGGGCTTTTCGCCTGCGGCGTAGATGTCGGTGACGAAGACCAAGTCCGCGCGGTTGAAGGCGCGAGTCAATTCGTCGAAGAGGTGGTGCGTTCGGCTGTAGCGGTGCGGCTGGTACGCGGCCACGATGCGGCGGCCGTAGGCTTGCTGGGCAGCTTCCAGCGTGACGACAACCTCCGAAGGATGGTGGGCGTAGTCGTCGACGACGGTCACGACACCGCCGGGAACAGGCGCATCGCCAAGGACGGTGAAGCGCCGCTGGACTCCGCCAAAGGTACGTAGGCCTTCTTTGACAGCTGTAGGGTCGACGCCGAGTTCGTCCGCGATCGCGATGGTCGCGAGTGCGTTCATGACGTTGTGCATGCCCGGCATGCACACCTCAAACTCGCCGAGATCTTCCCCTCTTCGCGACACACCGAAGCGCACACTTAGACCGTCGAATTGGGGATCGCGCGCCCGATAGTCCGCCTGAGCGGCAAAACCGTAGGTGGCGATTCGCTTGTCGATTCGCGGAAGAATCTGCTGCAAGTTCGCGTTGTCGAGGCAGCAAACGACGAGGCCGTAAAAAGGCACTCGGTTGGCGAAAGCGACAAAGGCGTCTTGAACACCCGCGAGGTCGCCGTAGTGGTCCAAGTGTTCCGGGTCGATGTTCGTGATGGCGGCGATGGCCGGCGTTAGGTGAAGAAACGACCCATCGGATTCGTCCGCTTCCGCGACGAGTAGATTACCGGCTCCGCTCGCCGCCCCACTTCCGAGGGAATTCAAACGCCCGCCGATCACGACCGTCGGGTCGAGGCCGGCGTCGCGAAGCACCGTGGCGACCAGGGAAGTCGTCGTGGTCTTTCCGTGGGAACCGGCGATGGCGATGCCATCTTTGAACCGCATCAGCTCGCCGAGCATTTCCGCCCGAGGAATGACGGGTATCGCCCTCGCCCGCGCTTCCACGAGTTCGGGGTTGGTTCGCGGCACGGCGCTGGAAAAAACAACCACATCTGCCTGATCGACGTGCTCGGCGGCATGACCCACGGCCACCTGCGCGCCCTTGTCGACGAGACGACGAGTGTATTCGTTTTGGCGTAGGTCGGACCCCGATACCTGAAAACCAGCATCGAGGAGCACTTCGGCGATGCCGCTCATGCCAACTCCACCTACACCGACGAAATGAATGGCGCGAATTCGTCCCCGGAACATGGGACGTGTCTAGCGCACTTGCTGCACGGGATCCCAATAAAGAGCGAGAGCTCCTTCTTGGATCGAAGGCTCTAGAAAGAGCCGCTGCCGCCCATCATGCAAAGGGCGCATTCGGGAAGGTCTGGCGTCATATTGCAGCTGAGTGGGCAGTAGTTGACGCGGTTGAACACGTAGGGCGCGCCTTCGTCGTCGATGGTTTGGCACTCCACGCTAAGACCTTGGACGGTCATCTCGCCGTAGCCACCGCTGTCGCGGAACTGCCGCGCGCATGCGGGGTCTGTGCCCGTCCAGCCGGGAAGTGCGGGGAATGCCTGCCCGATATCGCGGGCGGAGTACCAGCCTTCGGTGCAGACCTGGGCCATGGTGCAGTCCGTATCCGACGGATCGTCTGCGGTCCCGGCCTTGAGCGTGTAACAGAGGTTGAAGCGCCCCTCACAGTCGACGGTGAGGGAGTTTTCGCTGAAGTTCGCCGCCGGCGCCGGTGGAGGAGGCGTGCTGGGTACCATCGGGCACTGCGCTATTCCGCCGGCGCCAACCTCGGTGGAGACCGCGTGTACGGAACCGTCGCCGTAGGAGATGAAGCACGGGCTTAGGTTTTGAAGCTGCCAGCGGCCCATGGAGAAGCAGTTGCAGGCGGCGGGGCCGAGTTCGACGCCTTCTTGGGGAAGCCGAAAACCAGTACAGGCACCCCAGCGACCTTCGAACTCACCTTCCTGGATGCAGGTCGTCACGCCATCGCTACAAATGCCACGGCCGCGATTTGCGCGAAGGCCGGGCCAGCACGCTTCGGTTTCACCGATGTTGGTACAAGGGCAACCCTCTCGGTTCTTGTCGTCGGGACACTCTGGCGTTCCACCAGGCACCTCGGCCGGAGTGCCCACGGTTCCATCCTCTCGGCATTCCATGGGCGGTGGGTCTTCGGCGAAGAACGCATCGGGGTTAGGACCGCCACCGTCGCGAAGCGCACCGCCGGTATCGAAGGCTCCGGGGCCGGCGTCCGTTGGGCGACCGCCATCTGCTCCTGGGCCTCCGTCAAAGCCCGCTCCTGCGTCGAAGCCTGGGCCGCCGTCGAATCCCGGTCCAGCATCCCTGCCGCCGCTCGCGTTCACGCACACATTTGAGAGGCACGTGAGGCCCGTGAGGCATTGGCCAAGTTCGGTGCATCCGCAGCTCTCGAACCCTGGTGAGCAGTCTCCACCGTCGTCGCCACAGGCTACGACGGATAAGGGAGCGAAGAGAATGGCGGAGAGTACGAGCGACCTCATGGTGAGAACCATACCCGATTTATGGAATGGGGTGGCCGAGCAGATCACTCGTCATGGCACTCACGCTAATGCACGCATATACACAGACTTTGTCTTGGAGCGTGGCGGCGATGCCGTCTCGTACTCCTGTTGAGACCTACGAACGTGAGAGATGTTCTCGAACGCCCCGGTCGACGGCACTCAGCAGAATATGAAGGTCGCTCTCGTTCATATTGAGCGCCGGAGTGACGTAGACGATGTCGCGAAAAGGGCGGACCCAAACGCCGTCGCGAATGAAGCGCGCCTTGAGTGACTCCAGGTCCCCCGGCTCTTCGAGTTGCACCACGCCGATAGCGCCGAGGCAGCGGACATCGCGCACCCCGGCGACGTCTCGAAGCGCCGCCAGTCCTTCTTCGAGCGTCGACTCCATTACCCGCGCCTGCTCGACGCGTCCTTCACTCTCGAAGAGGTCCAGAGAGGCGTTTGCCGCCGCGCATGCGAGCGCGTTACCCATATACGTCGGCCCATGCATGAGGGCGTCTTCGCTACGGTCGGACCAGAACGCGGCAAAGACGTCGCGTGAGACGACCGTCGCGGCGAGGGGCAAGGTGCCACCAGTAAGGGCCTTCGAGAGCGTCATGATGTCCGGCACCACGTCGGCGCTATCACACGCGAAGAGTTCGCCAAGGCGTCCGAAGCCCACAAAGATCTCATCCGCGATCAAGAGCACATCTGCTTCGTCGCACGCTCGACGAAGGC
>JBLHKB010000504.1:0-5216 GCA_047619315.1 Polyangiales bacterium | reverse complement strand
ACGGTGCAGTCGCAAATCGCGGGCGCTTCGTCGAGGGCGCCATCGCAGTCGTCGTCGACGCTGTTGCAATCTTCGGTGGCGTCGGGGCTTCGCGCGGGGTCGCTGTCGTTGCAGTCGCCGGCGGAGCCGACGTAGCTAGCCGGCGGCGAGCAGGAGAGGACTGGCGGAAACGCGGGGTTGGCGTTGGTGCCGTGGCCGTCGCCGTCGCCGTCGTAGAACCACTGCACCTCGGTGGCGCCTTCGTCGATCCTCTCGTCGCAGTCGTTGTCGCGTCCATCACAGCTTTCGGCGGTTCCGCCGCCGGTGTTGGCGTCGTTGTCGTCGCAGTCCACGCCGCGAGGAGCGCCGCAGGAGATGTCGGCGCTGCCGTCGCCGTCATCGTCTTCGAAGTCACCGGTGGTGATCTCAAAGTCCGCGCGGCCGTTGCAGTCCTGGTCGATGCCGTCGCACACCTCGGCGGAGGCGGGGTGGATCCCAGCGTCGTCGTCGTTGCAGTCTGTGTTGAGGACGGAGGCATCGGCGATGGGCTCGCAGGACATGACGACGCCGGAGGCGGCGCTTCCGAAGCCGTCGCCGTCGGTGTCGCGGTACCAAGCGACGACTTGAGTGTTGTCGTCGATGAGGTCGTTGCAGTCGTTGTCGATGACGTCGCAGATCTCGACCTGACCCGGATTGATCGTGGGGTTTGCGTCGTTGCAGTCGAAGAGGGTGTCCTCATCGATAGCGACGAGGCCGGCGAAGCCGGGACACTCCATGCTGCTCTCGCCAGGAGCGGGGAAGCCGTCGCGGTCGGCGTCGGGAGCGACGGTGACAAGGACGCCTTCGTCGATGTTGCCATCGCAGTTGTTGTCGGTGTGGTCGCAGGTCTCTGCGGTGCCGGGGTTGACGTCGCTCCGGCCGTCGCTGCAGTCGTCGCCGCCGGTGCGGACGCCGTCGTCGTCGGTGTTAAAGCAGCGGTCGTCGAAGTAGCTGTCTCCGTCGGAGTCGATGGCGCCAAACGTCGAGGCGTCGCAGTCTTCGTCGAGGCCCACGCCTTCGAGCTCGCCGTCGAGGTCGCAGACTTCGAGGTTGCCGCCAAAGCGTCGCGCGTCGGTGTCGTCGCAGTCTCGGCCCAGAGGTTCGCCGAGGGCGTCGACACAGCTCATATCGCCGCTGCCGTCTGCGTCGAGATCGGGGGCGAGGCTCTCGCAGCTGTTGGAGATCTCGTTGCATCCATCGATGGTGCATTCGATTCCGTCGTCGCAGTCGACATCGTCGCCGGGCACGCAGACGCCGTCGGCGCACGTCTCCTCACCGGTGCAGAAGAGCCCGTCGCTGCAGTCGTTGGCGGTGTCGCAGCGGGTGATCTCGACATCGACGCCGATGTCATCCGGCACGGACGCATCAAAGTTCGTGGCGTCATCTCCGCAGGCAGCGAGGAAAACGCTCAGCAGAAGAAAGAAACGAACATTAAGATTACGCACTAAATACTCCCAACAACGAAACGAATCGTCGTACAGTACCATTTCACGGTCATTACACGCTGACCTTGAACTTTCACATGACGGAAACTTCCAAGGGAAACGTCGAAGACCCGTTGATCGGGACGCTTCTTGCGGAGCGGTACCGCATCACCCGTCTCGCCGGCGAGGGGGGAATGGGACGTGTCTACCTGGGCCTACATGAAGGCATTGGTAGGCGTGTCGCGATCAAGGTCCTGCTTCGGGAGATGACGGATCACCCAGGTCTCGTCGAACGCTTCGAGCAAGAAGCGCGCGCGGCGACGGCGTGTGGTAGCGAACACATCATCGACGTCTTCGATATGGGACGACTCGACGACGACACGCCCTACATGGTGATGGAGTTTCTCGAGGGCGAAGATCTCGGGCAGCTCCTCGATAGAGAGGGTGCTCAGACCACCGGACGCGTCGCGCGCATCATGCAGCAGGCCTGCGATGGCCTCGAGGTCGCCCACACCGCGGGCATCGTCCATCGGGATCTCAAGCCTGAGAACATCTACTTGCTGCAGCGCAAGAAGAAGGCTGACTTCGTTAAGATTCTCGACTTCGGCATCTCAAAGATCACGGAGCACGCGGCGGGGTTCAACAAACACCTCACGCAGACCGGCGTGACTGTGGGGACGCCCCTCTACATGTCGCCGGAGCAGGCTCAGGGTCTCAAGACCATGGACCACCGAACCGACATCTATTCCCTGGGTGTCATTCTCTATGAGGCGCTCACTGGAGACCCTCCATTCGACGCGGACTCGTTTGCGCTGCTCATGGTGAAAATCGTGACCGGCGACACGCCAGATGTTCGTATTCGGCGCCCAGACGTCCCCGAAGGGCTCGCGCACATCATCTCGAAGTGTCTCAACAAATCGCCAGACCTTCGCTTTCACACCGCCGAAGAGCTCGGCCATGCCCTCGCCGAGTACGCCACGCTGGATGAGGTGCCCCAGCTGCTCGAAGCGCGTGGGGAGAGCATGACCATTCGCCCTGGTCACTCTGATACGCGCTCCGACGGCGGCCCGATTACCGGCGCAGCGCTTCCACGCTCCGAGAGCGCCACGGCGGTGAGCCGCCCAACGCCACTATTAAGAGGGCCTAGCGCTGCGGTGCCCGCTGACACGCGGCGGCAACGAAGCGTCGATACGCAAGACGTCGCGCTCCCGACTCATGGCCCCAACAAGTTGGTCTGGGCGGGTATCGCCCTTGCGCTCGTCGGTGCGATCACGATCACTGCTGCCATTGCGGTCATGGACAAGGGTGAAGAGATCGTGCCCGACCCTGTTGTCGTCTCCGCTCCTCTCGAAACGACGGAGGTGGACATGCAACCGACGTCGATGAGCGGAGCCGCCGTCATGGAGGCCGAGGACAACGTCCGACTGCGTATCGTCGTCGCCCCGGCGGAAGCCAGCATCTTCATCGACGACGTCGAGTATCCAAGCCCCCTCGATGCGCGCCTTGCTCGGACCCAAGCGCCGAGTCGCATTCGTATCGAGCTTTCCGGCTACGAGAGCGTCAACGAAGTGATTCTCTTGGACCAAGATCGCGAGATCCTTCGGGTCCTCGAACGCGCCAGCCGCAGCCCGCGGATGACCGCCGTGATGGAATCGACGATGGTCGTCCCCATGGGGACCGGGGCCATGGAGAGCGAAATGACAGTGAGCTCCGAGATGAACACAACGATGATGGACGGTTTTCGTGAGGACTTTTAGCAGCTTCTTCTTTGTCGCAGCGATGATGCTCGGTGCTCTTCCGCGGGCTCATTCTCAGGCGCCGGACGCACTCGATGCACCCGCGCCGGATTCCCCGGACGCACCCGCGCCTGACGCTCCCATCGTTGGAGTGCCGGCTGAAGTCGCGGAAACGCCCGAGGACACCGCGCCCGAAGACCCGAATATCGAAGAGGCGATCAGTCGTTTTCGCCAAGGTCTAACCCTCGCGCGTGCCGGCAACTGCGCCGGCGCCATCGCTGAACTTCAAGTAAGTCTGCGACTCGTTGAACGGCCCAACACGCTGTTCAACATCGCACGATGCCAAGAGGAGCTCTTTCGCTACGACCTCGCTGTCGCCACCTACGAGCGCTACATGGCCATCGCGCCCAGCGACGCGCCCGACCGCGGGTCGGTTCAGGGGACGATGCGTCAGCTGCGCAACCTCCTCGGAACCATCACCGTGCGGTCCAACGTGCCGGCTCAAGTCTGGATCGGTGACCGTCAGGTCGGCGAGGCCCCGGGTAATGTTCTTGTCCCCGGCGGGCGTCACGCCGTTGAAGTCCGTGCGGATGGCTACCTCCCAACTCGGCGCGAAGTGGAGGTCGCTAGCCGCGCGACGGCTGTTCTTGAAGTCGAACTCGAGAGCGCCGAGGTCATCAACAACACCAACATCACCAATGAGAACATCACCAACGTTGAGACCACGAACGTCATCGAAGAGGGTGGCGCGCCGGTGGGGGTTTTCATTGGGGCTGCCGTGCTCACCGCCGCAAGCTTCGCGGCGGCGGCGGCGCTGAGCTTTCGGGTTCTTTCGCTGAACTCCGACGGGGAGGCGCTCCCCGCCTTTGATCTCGAAGGGCGAAATGCACAGAACGAACGCATCGCAGACAAAGCGAAAGTCGCGGACGTTTTCTGGGGCGTGACCGGCGCCCTTGCCATCACCACCACGGTCCTCATCTTTCTCACGGACTGGGGCGGCGACGAGCATGACGAGGGCACGACGGTTTCGCCCGTCGCAGGCCAAGGGACGCTCGGTCTTCAGGCCAGCGGGAGCTTCTAATGCGCGCTCTGATCACCTTTGCCATGCTGGGCGCTTCGCTCAGCGCGTGTTCTCTCGTCGGATTTGACGACCTCGTCACGGAGCCTTGCGTCGCCGGCGCAGACCGCACCATCGAGTCCTTTCGCGCCGGCAATGAGCTGTGCGCCGGCATCGAAGCGATGCGTCCCGCCGTCGAAGGCGCCACTTGGGTCTGTCGCGAGCCCATCGGCGAGGACCTCTTTTGCGTGGAGTCGAGCATCGACGCAGACAACGACGGCGTCGGCGCCGAGTCTGAAGGCGGACTCGACTGCGACGACGACGACCCCGATGTTTTCGGTGGCCAAGAAGAGACCGCCTGCGACGGGAAAGACAACGACTGCGACGGCGCCATCGACGAGAACCTTATCGGCGTCCAAGGAGATCCGAGGCGGGTCTACGAAGGGGCCGCTGAGCTCGGCAGCTTTGCCGCGGGGACCGAACGAATCTCTTTCATCGGACGCCGCAATGAAGAGGTTGTCGTGGTCACAGACGGCGCTCCCATCATGCGCGACCAGCTCAGAGACACGTCTTACGCCGCAGCACCCGTGGGCAGCCAGGCCATTCTCCTCACGAGGCCGCCCGCAGGGTACCAACTAACGCGCAGCGACGATCCGCGTCCACCCACGGAAAACCTCACGGGGGAGGTCATTGGTTTTCCAGCCATCGGAGTTGGTGAAGACTCGTTCTTGGCTGCGTGGTTCGATGACGAAGCCACCTGTGGCGCGCCGGCGGGCTCCTTTCGCCACACGACGGGACGTTCAACCGCTGGCATCGACTTGGGCTTACCCCTGGACTTGCCAGACGCTTCCCCCATTCAGGCGCCGGTGATCATTCCAGTGGCCGGAAGTGAGTTCTTGGTCTTCGCCGCGAACGGCTCCGACGTGGACGTGCATCTTGTCACCGCCATTGAGTCTGGGTCGACGGTCGTCACCAGCGTGT
>JBLHKB010000503.1:0-5237 GCA_047619315.1 Polyangiales bacterium | reverse complement strand
TCCACAGTGCCGCCATTGCAGTCGGCGATGTCAAGCGGGAGTGTCTCCAGCGGGTCCCTGTAGATCATCGCTACGGGGGGGTCGTCTGCGCTCACGTCGCCTACCGCGTGCCCAAGGTTCTCGCGCCGGAACCTCTCCAGAGCCAGGGGCTGGCTCGCCTCGCTAAAGAACGTCGCCGCGATCCACTCACCCCAATAGGAAGTCTGCGCCTGCACGCCAAATACGCCTCGAAGACGCGTCGACTCACGCCGCGCGGGCTCAGGGCTCGCGGGATCGGCAAGGTCATCTTGGAGCGCTGTCCAGATCGCGAGCGTGCCGCGGGATCGCGCGACGGCCGCCATGCGTTCTCTCGACGTCCCGAGCGTGCGGGAATGACAGCGCAGGTACTGGATCGCGTCCGCGAGATCCGTTCGCGGAGCGCCGTCCCCAGCGTTGGCGTATGGGTGACGAAACTCGACGCTCGCGAACGCAGTTCCCTCCGCCAACAAGGGAACGGCTACGTCAACGGCCAGCGCAGAGTTCTCACCCACGTCCCGTGTCGAGCCGTTGGGATGGGCCCACACGACCAGAGGCATTGGAGTCGCGTCAGCGCCCAGCGGCAGGAACACGTCGATGAGCTGCTCCCGCTCGATGCCCTCGGTCCAAGTGGCGAGCCCGTAGGGGATGCCGAGGAAGCACTCGCAGGCGTCGGCGCAGAAGCAGTCGGTGCTTCTGTACGCTTCGAGATCGAGGCCCTCGCATCCGACGGGGCCGGGCTGAAAGCCGTCCACGGCACTCGCATCCTCGGGATTCGCGTCCACTGCGTTCCCGTCCACTGCGTTCCCGTCCGCAACCCCGGCATCCGAGTACGTCGCGTCGAGTGCGCCATCGAATGTCGTGACGGCGTCGTTCATCGCGCTAGCGTCCAGGGACGCGTCTGGATCCGACGCCCCAGAGCACGCAGCGACGGCGAGGGCCCCTGCCATGGCGGTCCAACGAATAGATTGATGCAATGAGGCCGCGAGGCGGGATGCGGCGCCCTGTCGGGCGCACGCGAGACGATTTCGCAAGTTACTCATGATGGGTCCGAGGGTTTGAGTGAACATCGACGTCAGGTGTAGCAACAAGCGGACCATGCGCTGGAACGTCGTGAGCGAGCAGTTCCGCCGGCGCGACACGGCCACGGGCCGCAATGGTGTAGACAAGGAAGCGACACTGCGGCTTCCTACGCCACGGCGCCCTATTCATCGGGGCACACCCAGCTGGTCCCGGGGGTCGCCGCCACCGTTCCGCGCGCTGGCTCTCCCGCGACGGTCACGCAGGAGACGCGTCCGAATTCCGGCGTGATCCCGCAGACGGCCCCGGGTGCGACGGAAAACTTTGCAAAGTCGACGTCGATGCGCCCTGTTCCGATGCACTCCATACTTACTTCTGGTCGGACGCCGCAGAAGGTCATCGCTTCCTCGCTCGACGAGATACCGAAGTCGGCCCACCGCGAGCCGCTGGCAAACGCTGGGTCCGAACACGCCGCCCTGCCGTTGGTTAGAGCGACGCATAGGAGGTCCCCCGACATCTCGATCGCTGTGACGCCTTGGCCCTCTGGAACGAGCGCCTGACCGTCCGGCGCGTCGTCTCCTATGCAGTCAACATTCGCCTGGTTGCGAATGGCGCATAGAACGTCTGCGCCCGCCGTGATCGTGTCCCACCGCACGCCGCTGTCCGCTATGAACAGAACGGGCCCCGGGACCACGTCCTCCGCTTCCGTGGCGCAGTTTCTTCGTGCTGATCCCGGAAGAGTCCCCGTGGGTGGGTTGCCCCAACACGCAATGCCGGTGCGCTCGCTAAGGTCGACGATCGCGCACACGAAGCCGTCGCCCACCGCGATGTCGTGCGGGATGGGAGCGCTGATGCCATCGATGCAGCTCGAGGATCGGTCCACCGCTTGCCAAGGTCCGAAATCGCCGCCCGATACCTGGCTGCAGTAGATGGTATTGCGCATCTCGCCGTCTTCGGGGCCCAGATAGCAAACGAAGTCCGGTCCGACGGAGAGCTCAAAAATGGCTGTGGGCGTGGGCAGCAAGATTGGCAGACCAGTGCTCCAGCAGTGGATGCCGGAAGCACGCTGTCGGCCAACGCAAGTGTGGGTCAGACTCGAGTCCAGTAGATCTCCGCGAAGGGGCGCCGGGCAGTAGGCTTCGTCGCCGGAGCATGCGCTGGCGCGGCTGCAGTCGCACCGATCCGGTTCGCAGCTTGGCGCACAACCAGCGCTCGCTTCGACCAGAAGATCCCATGCGTTGCGATCGTCCTCAATGCAGGTGCTCTCGTCGAGCGTCAACGTTACCGCGCCGCGCCCCTCTGGAAGAGTACGGCCTGTACTGGTGGCAGCCAGCACGCGGCAGGACTCGTCCACTGCGAGTGCCCAAACGCAATACTCGCCTGCGCCCAGCACAAAGGAAGGCTCCTCCTCGCTAACGACTCCCGCGAACTCGACGGCGCCGGGGCGAATGCCGCACTCGCCCGCGGTCACCGCCCAATGCAGAGTCGCGCCTGGGGCCCTTGCGCACTCGGCACTGACGATCACCCTCGTGTCGAGTTCGCTGCTGCAGGCGATGAGACCCAGCAGCGGAAACATAAGCCGGATGACTCCCACCTTCATTGGGCTCATCGTACCAAAGATCGAAACTCGGGACCGCATCATTGGCCAAGCGACCCCTTCATCAAAGCCTCGGTCACGAGGCTCCTCGTCGACGCGACTTGGTTCGACCCAATGGCCTCGTCAAATATCACACCGCTCCAGCCCGCAGGCTGCCAGCGCGGAGTAGGTCGCAGCGTCCTCCGCTGGAACACAGGATTGGGCACAGCTCTGAGTAGCCCCGCGGCAATCTTCGACGCAGCGAAGCCCCTCAATACATCCACTGGCCACGCACGTGGCGTAGAGCGCGCTGCATTCACTCGCGAGGCATTGCAGGAGTGGGAGAGTCGGCGATGTACTCTCGCATTCCCCCGGGCAGAGGACTGAATCTTCGCTGGGGTCACATATGCCGTCACCGCAGAAACGAAGCGCTCCATCCGAGCAGTCTTCTGGGCATAGGAAGTTCGTCTCTCCGCCGATGCACACACCATCGCCACATCCAACGGGCGTGGCATCGCAACCGGGCCAGCAGCCGGAGTCGCAGTCCCCATCGCAACCCGTCATAGGTCGGGTCGTCACGCGCAATGGTGAGCGCTCAGCGTCGAAGACCTCCTCGGCCTCCCGAAAATCCAGGGCTCGATCGTAGTAGAGCCGGGAGGTGCGGAGGGCGAGGAAAATGCGATGCTGGTCCGCATCGCCTTCGGGGCAGATCGCGCAGTCGGGTCGAAGTGGGTCCGTACTCGGCCAGTAGTGCAGAGGGGCACTCGACTCGTACCAGTCTTTTGTTGGTAGGATCGCGCGACCAAATCCGCCGATCATGACTTCGTCTTCCCCCGAACACACACACTGGTTCGGCGTCGCCCCATCGTCGACAAACACCTGCACGACATCGGAAGGTGCGTGTGGCCAGGGATATCCTTCGATGTCGTGAATCAAGAGCATCGCGAGGGCAACATCGGAGTTGTTCGGAGTGCCGGTCACGAGCTCCCATGGATTCGGGTCGGATGGCACATTGTCTGGCCGTCCATCGATCACGACTCCGCTGCGCACAGAGGGAGCCAGATAGCGCAACCCTTCGGCATCCGACGAGAGGTCCATGATCTCAGAGAACGCACCGGGGATCGCATGAACCCGAACGTGGGTCTCCACCACTTCACGGTCAGGATAGTAGAAGTGGGTGCGCTGCGTGCCGGGCCCGCTGTTCGCACCCAGGTAGCTTCGAATCGCTCGGACCGGACCCGACTTGACCGTCGCGACAACCCCGCGACCGTTACTGAAGCTGTTCGCGCTGCGTCTGCAGTGCGGTTCGAGGCCCTCGACGTCGGGCCCTGCGACTCGGAGCTCCTCCGCATCGAGTATGTCCGCGGAGTCTCCGATTCGAAGTCCGTCGGACGCCCATCGACCAGAAAAGTGTCTCTCGTAGAGATCAGTACGCACCGTACTGTCTTCTTCGTTGGCACCCGACCAGAGATCTCCCTGACAACTCGGATGGCGCACTGTACTCGCTGATGGATTTGTGTCGTAGGAGGGCAAGTCCATACCATTCAGGAGTTCAAAGGTTTGCACCACCGTCGCCGTGAGTGGATCGGCGCCCGCCGCGCTCATTCCGATGAAGACGCAACGCACGTCATCCGGCGCCCGATCGAGAGCAACTTGGACCACGGCAACCTGTTCCAACGTCGGGGGAGCTTGTTCACCGCACGCGCCCGCATCTCGAAGAAAGAACGAGACCTCATCGTCGTTGTCGAGGCCAGCTGTCCCATCGACGCCAACGTAGGTCTCGTAGTCAGAGGTGTGTGGGTCGTTGGTGTAGAAGGAAAGGCGTAGAGCGTCACCGTTGCTTTCCTCGATCTGCCGCCCCGGCCCGTACACGGCTTCGAGAGTTCGTAGGTCACGCTCGTCGACCTGCAGCGGAACCCGTTCCCAGCCTCCACGAAAGGCATAGGCCTCCAACCGGTTGGTCGGTGTTTCTGTCAAAGTGGGTAACTGAAGGCCCAAAAGGACAACGGGCCTCCCGCCATCAGTCAACGGAGCTTGCGTGACCGGTGGTGCGTCTCGGCCTGGCGCATCCCCGCTCAAGCCGGCGTCTAGGCCGGCGTCAAAGCCGCTTGGGCCGGGCCCGTTGCAGGCCATGAATACGACTGCGAGCAGCAACGTGAGCAATTTCGCTCCACGCGTCTCTAGGCCGGTCCACGCCACGAAAAACCAACGAGGGGGCCTGTCCAACAGGGTCGCGTTCTTGGATGGGGCGCCAAAACGCGCGCTTGAGGGTTGTTGTCGCAAGGTGGGCATAGGTTGGTCCGAGGGGTTGAGTGAAGATGTCGACGTCACACTCAGCTCACGCAACAAACGGACCAGTCAGTCGGAGGGGGAGCGCGAGCTTCCGCGACGACCCACAAAGGAGAAACGATCCGAAGCCCAGACCGTGGCAGCGCGGTGGTGTGGACATGGAAGCGACACAGCGGCCTCCTGCGATACAGCTGTCCGTCCAGCAGTACGACACAGCGGAGTCGCGCGACACAGCGGCCCAATTCAGGCGAGGTGGCGCTGCGACCTCAATCGACGCGGCCCTCAGCGACCCAGCCATGAGACGAACTACAGCTGCCAGCTGAGCCCGCGGGTCGCC
>JBLHKB010000502.1:0-5247 GCA_047619315.1 Polyangiales bacterium | reverse complement strand
TTTTGAGGTGTGGTTGCCCTCTCCCGAAAAGCCGCCTGTCGCATAGAGCTCAACGGAACTTTTTTTGGCATCCCGAACCCAGGTCATGCCATCATACGGGTTGTGTCGGACGAAGATGACGATGACGAGTTCCACGCGGCGGATGAGCCCACAGCGATGTGGGATGCAGCGTCTCTGCAAGAGCTCGGCCTCGACATACCTCCCCTCGAGCAGAAGGAAACCGGCCCGGCCACAACCGGGACCGGGGCCCACCGAGCCATTGGGGTGGAGCTCACAGCAGCTCCTGCCGCGAAAGAGCAGGGCAGTCAGGTCATGCAGTGGGTTGTGACGATCGTCCTGGCCGTCGGACTTGGCGTCGGCGTGTTCTTCCTCGTACGCATGTTTCGCTAGCCCTCGAGTTGAGGCGCTAGCGGCTGAAGGGGATCTGCATCTGAAGCGACCCGCCTGGGGGGGCGGAGAGTCGCCAAGAACTCACCTGCGCCGACAAGCAGTTCCCGAGGGGTTCGTTGCCCGTGGTGTTTCGCGCGACGCGCGTGCCGGAGACGTTGCCTTCGGCACCGATCGTCATGGCGATGACCACGGTGCCGCTCACCGAAGGGTTGTTGCGTGTAGCCCGATCAAAGCAGCTCTGTGCGCGAGACGCGTAGTAGCGTCGAATGAGAAAGCGAACGCGGGTTGAGTAGAGCTCCATTTCGATGTCGCGCTCTTCGGGAACCTCAAGGTCGCCGCTCATCGAAGTGCTCATGGTGCTCGTCATCGTGGGCGTATCGCTCATGTCACTTGGGGTGGGCGTCATCGTCGCTGTCGTCGATGTCATCGCGGTCGTCATCTGCGTGTTTGAGGGGCTCGTGTTCGACGTGGTCATCGAGGGACGGTTGGTCTGCGTCATCGACGCCGTGGTCATCGATGGCGTCGTCGAGCCACTCATTGACGGCGTGGTCATCGAGCCGCTCATCGATGCGGAGGGGCCCATCGCCGTTCCCATGGGCGCTTCCATCCCGTCGGCGCTGGTTGCAACACCGGCCATACCGGTGATGGAGTCGACATCACCGTCACTGGGCAGAGGTGAGCCGATAACGAAGGGGTCGTCGGGCTCGGCGTGCCCGTCGGTGGCGGCGGAGCCGCCCATAGCAAGCCAGCTCGCGAGTGCACCAGCGCCGAGAAGGGTGAGGGCGCCGAGGAGGATCATCGACCACGTCTTCTTGGAGGACTTGACGCCGATACCTGCGAGGGAGACGCCGCTCATGGAAGCGCCGCTCAAGTCCGCTCTGTACCCTCTGCTCTGCGTGCCGCTCGCGTCAGCACCTCCGACGATGGTACGCCCAGGCTCGTGTCGCTGACCGCTCGCTCCAGGCCCCGGCGTCGAGTCGGGAACAGTGGACTCCGCCATTTGTGGCGCCATGTCTGGTTTGGTCAGCAGACCGCCGGTTTCGCCTGCTTTCGCCAGAGAAGTTCCGCACATATTGCAGAATCGGGCGCCCTCGGTGTTCTCCGCTCCGCAGCTTTGGCAGTACATACGAGCGGAGCTTACGCGTTTGTCGGCGTGGCGCTAGTGCCCCAACAGAGTGCGCGAGTGCTAGCCAGCAGCTTTCTGAAGCCGTTCCATCGCGATGGTGTCTGCTACGCGGTGCGTCGGACTCATGGCTTTCTCGGCACGCTCCGCGATTTCATCGATGATCTCGTAGATGCCCATCACCTGCGCTCGGACCTTCGGCTCGTCGTATCCAACCACCTCGGCGGCCACATTCATCAGGCCGCCGGCGTTGATGGCGTAGTCAGGGCCGTAGGCGATGCCGCGCTGAAAAAGGTCATCGCCGTTCTTCGGCATCGCGAGCTGGTTGTTGGCCGCGCCGGCGACCACCTTGCAGTTGAGGAGCGGAATGGTCTCGTCGTTGAGGGCGCTGCCGAGGGCGCAGGGTGCAAAGACGTCGCACTCTACGGAGAAGATCTCACCAAGGGGGATGACCGTCGCGCCGAACTCGCGCTGAGCACGCTCGGCCTTGAGTGGGTCGATGTCTGCGACGGTCAGGGTCGCGCCGAGTGCATGCAGCTCGCGGCAGAGATGATAGCCGACGTGGCCGACGCCTTGAACGGTGACGGAAAGACCTTCGATGTCACTGCGGCCGAGAGCGCGCTTTACGAGGGCTTCAATGCCGCGGCGAACGCCGAGGGCGGTGTAAGGGCTTGGATCGCCGCTGCCACCGTTTTCGGGCTTCACGCCAGTGACGTTTTTCGTCACGGAGCGAACGACCTCCATGTCTTCAAGACTGGTCCCGCTATCTTCGGCGGTGATGTAGTGCCCGCCGAGATCTTCGAGGAAGCCGCCGAACGCCTGGAAGAGCGCGGTGCGATCGAACTCACCTTCGGGGCGCATAATGACGGATTTGCCACCGCCATGAGGAACACCGCTGATGGCGGCCTTGTAAGTCATGCCGCGTGCAAGACGTAGAGCATCAACGATAGCTTCCTGCTCGCTGTCGTAGTGAATGAAACGGCATCCGCCGAGGGCAGGGCCGAGACGCGTGTCGTGAACGGCGACGATGGCGCGCAATCCTGTGGCAGCGTCACGCTTCAGGTGAAGCTCGCCGTAGTCATAGTGGGACATCTCTTCGAACACGCTCATCTCGCATTTACCTTTCGTCAGCGGACGTCCCTTGTGGGACTTCCCGTTTTTAGAACCCGGTTTTTCAAGCCTGGTTTTTTGAATCTAGGGGACTCAGCGTGGACGATATCCCGCCGGCTCGCGGAAGCTGGCGGGAAAACGCACACCGAGGTGAAGACTCAACGTGGCCATCACGCTGAAGTGAGCGCTTTGGCCCTCTGGCATCGGCACGAAGGCGTTTGAGGGAGCGATTCGACGTGCGGCGATACGAAGTCCGAGTCCGTCGAAGGGTCCAGGGTGGGAGAGCGCGAGGGGAAGCTCAAGGCTGAACCCATACGCGAAGGCGACGCCACCAGAACCTGGGAAGAACACAGCACCGAGATCGATTCCGATACTCTGGATAAACACGTCGAGCCGCTCGTTTCCGGACCACGCATCGAGGAGAAAGAGTGCGGGGAAGAGAGGGCGAAGCTCGATGCCCGCCACGACAAAGGTTTGACCATCGGGTGCTCCACTGATGGAGAGAGTGGGGCCCGCGGCGTCGAGTACACGCATGCGCAGCTCGCCTTCGGCGCGAACTTCGCCGCTTGTCGAGATGCTACCGCCGGCGCCGAGCGCGAATACCAATCCGTGGTCAAAGCGACCGTAGAGGCCGTCGTCGTCGTCGGCGTAGGCGTTGCTACCGAAGAAGGTGACTGCAAAGAGCAGGACACAGCACGTTTGGGCGACTCGTTTCATTCGTCGGCCGTTTCCCCTTCGGGCTCATCCGGATCGCCACGTCGTGCGGCCTGTACTGCCATGATGGCCGGGAGCAGGACAAAGCCAAAGTCGATCTCGACGCCGCCCGTGATTTCCAGGGCGCCGGCATCCGTGTCGAGTCGAGAACTCACGTACACTTGAAGTCCGTATCCGTAGCGCGAGTGAAAATTGTAGCTGCGGTATCCCCACGCGAGGGTGCCCAGAAAGAACGTGTCACGGCGTGCATCTTCGTCACGGAAAGCATAGCCGGCGCCGAGGGTCACGACGATGGGAAAGCCGCGGGCGATGGGTATGAGCACGGCAAGGCCCGCCGCGGCTTCGAAGGTCTGAAAACGCTGAAACCTCAGGTCGAGGGCGGGCCCGACGCGAAAGTGCTCATCGCCGGGCGCTCCGAAAAGGAGCTCACTGCGCAGGACGGTCTCGATGAGGAGGCCGGGCTGTGCATTGTCGCCGATGGTGCCGCCAAGGCCGAAGCCGAGGCGCGCGCTCGCCTGAAAATCCGCCTGTGCAAGAGACGGAGCGGTGGCGGTCATCGCGAAGAGCGCAAGCGTGAGCGTTCGGTTCAGAGACATTGGGTTCGGATAGGTAGACGTGGAGCGATGTCGTCTAACGCGTCTGCCACACGTAGCCGGCATCGATCTCGACGTCACGTGTGCTGCCGTTGCGCTCGACGCTCACCGTCGAGGTACGAGACGAGGACATGGAGATGGCGCTCGCGGCTTGGGCTTCACCAAGGTCGGAAACGCTACGCCCGTCGATGGCGAGGATGGCGTCACCGACTTGAATTTCCGCGCGTCCAGCCGGAGAGAAACGGAGCACCTGGAGGACGAGGAGGCGATCAGAGCGAACTTCGTACTGGAGGATGCCGACGCCACGTTCGGCGATGGGCTCGATGACGCGAAACATGACGACGGCGCGCCCTTCAAGCGTGAGCTGGGCGTCACCGTTGAGAATCGCGCTTCGCGGAAGTCCGCGGCCGCGCCACGACCCGATGATGGCGGGCTGTCGAAGCGGGTCCTTGTCCCAGAGCTCGATGCGTAGGCTTTCGGTGCGCGGGAGGTACAGGTTTGGCGTCACGAAATCGTAGACAGGCTGCAGCGCATTCTGTGCCGGCTCGGATTCGAAGATGAGGTCGTCTCCCCGGTAGATTCGCACGACGGAGTCCGGCGGGCTTCCGTCTTCGTCCCAGGGACGGCCGCCACGGTCTCGCGCGGGGATATCGGCACCGCGAAACTGGATGCGCACCACCGTCGGTGGAGCTCCGCCGGTCGCGCCGGGTGAAGGGCTCAAAGACGTGGAGCGCCGGGGAAAGGCACACGCTGCCGCGAAGCAGCACAGGAGAAGAAGCAGGCGAAGCATGGAGCGCCATGCTGCCACAAACGCACTAAAACTACAGCACGTGGAGTTTGACGGTATTAGTGCGGCCCGAAGCTGGCCAGCCGGTGAGCAAAGCAAAAATGTCTCCCTTTTTGGCCATGCCTTCCCGCGCCATGATCGACGTGGCAATGCGCAGCGTTTCTTGGAGGTCTTCTGGCGGAACTTCGAGGCGAGGCATGACACCCCACGCCAGCGCGAGGCGAGCCGCGACCTGGTAGGAGCTGGTCATCGCGACGATGGGCGCGCGTGGTCGGTACTCCGCGAGGAGCTGCGCCGAGCGGCCGGTTCGCGTGAATGTCACCATGGCCTTGAGGGGCAGATGAGTGCACAGTACCGCGGCGGCACGAGCGGCGGCTTCGGTCACGGCCCAATCTTCGTGGGCGATGACTTTGCGGTCGCGGACTTCGCGGGAGAGTGTTTCCACCCACTCGATTTCCACCTCGCGGATGATGGCGGCCATCATCTCGACGGCTTCTTTGGGGTATTTGCCGGCGGCGGTTTCACCGCTC
>JBLHKB010000501.1:0-5248 GCA_047619315.1 Polyangiales bacterium | reverse complement strand
CCACTGTGTTGTGTCGATTCTTCGACAGTGCCGAGCACTTTGACCCGGTCTCCTGGCCGGAGATCGTGCACTTCCAGCTTCTCGAATGGACCACGAAGGCCGAGAGATTCAAGCGCCGCGATGGCAGCCTTGTTGGTCGAGCGCCCCGTCTGGCCGCGAATGGCGAGGTGACGCGTATCGATGGCCATCTCGACTCCGTCGTCCGTGCGCAGCATCATCGGAGTGCACGAAGCGTCTGCGATCCACCCGCGCTCCGTTCTTCCGAACGCTGCAATGCAAAGCGCGCTGCTGGCGGAATCCGTGGCCGAGGGCTCAGCTTCGGAGCCTCTCGCGAAGACAACCCCTCGAATCGGCAACAGTCGTGGAGGAATGACTACGCAAGGACGCATTTCGGGAACCACGCTTCGAGGGTTCGAGGAAGTGAACAGTCTCGCACTGAGCGCCCGCATCCAATCAAGAACGAAAAATAAAAGCAGCAATACCGAAAGAGCCCCAAGTAGGTACCGACCCAACGCGTAACCAGCACCGTGTTCCCATGCAACCACTGCGCCGAGTCCACCCATGAGCACAGCGATCAAGAGTGCGCAGAAACAAAGGACTCGACTTGAAAGACACCCTTCAAGAACGAAACCTATCGCAACGAGCCAGAACAACGAGCTCACGGCAGCTGGGAGTGCGTACAAGGCCGCATACAGCCAAGTCACGTCTCCGAAACTTACAAACATCCAGCTGTGAAGCAGCGCAAAGCCGAACAATACGACAAGAGACCCCAACGGATTCAAGACAATGCGAGGAACGAGTTTTCGACGACGACGAAGCCATCGCCACATCGAATGATTGCGGTCAGATCTGTGCGTGTTGCTCGAGTTGGACGCGCCCGGCGGACCGCAGAGACCGGTTGCTGCCAACATCCCCGCCATTGCCGAAAAAAGGAGAACCATGAAGGCGTCGTCGCCGCTTTCGATGGCGATGACTATAGCCCACAAACTGGCGCCAACGACGCATACAGCGAGCAGAGTCCAAAAGTTTTCCGGTCTTGGGGGGAGCTCCTTAAGCGCTTCCTTTTGGGCTTCCTGCAGTTTGCCGAGGCGTTCAAGCACGGCGTTCGCCTCGACTGACGAAAGAGGATGGAGCGCGCCATGCCCACACGAAGGGCAGCTCGCACCCTCGTGGCTACGAAGGTAGCACCGGCTGCACAAATGTCCTCGCTCAGAGTAGGCGTAGTCAGTTTTGGTGGACACCATCCAGTTGTTCAATACTTCTTGATCAAGTCGCAAGTAGAATCAACGCGGCGCTCTCGCATGCTGCGTCAGAATGGCGCCTTGCAAGCTCAGTCCAGCAGTGAGCGTCCGCTGATCGCGGCGTCGCTAGCGCGGTAAACGCAGCAG
The DNA here is from genome assembly GCA_047619315.1 of Polyangiales bacterium. Lineage (GTDB taxonomy): Bacteria > Myxococcota_A > Polyangia > Polyangiales > Houyiibacteriaceae > JBCCRV01. The sequence continues at coordinate 3,860 of JBLHKB010000501.1, read as the reverse complement.
GCGCCAGCTCAAGTTACGGCGAGGCAGCGAGTTCGACGACAAACCGGCCTGAAGGTGCGTGTCGAAGGCGACTGCGTCCGTGACCAAGAGTGAGAGGGGTTGCAGCTCCGCGAGGTTCTCCGGGCTCAACACACCGAAGAGCGGACCGATAAGGGGACGCCTAGCCAAGAAGTCGACGGGCGCGTCGGTGTGGTGGCGCAGCAGCGCGAAGGCATCGTCGGGGGTAGGGTGGCCGTTGGCGAGCAGCGCCTGATGGGTTGCGCCCATGGCGTCTCGGTGGCGGGTTCGGCTCAGGAGCGCCCGCGGCTGGGCCGTCCATGCGTTCGCGGTCTGGTCCACATCGACGAGACGTTGCGGAGCCCCTCCGGTCATCCGCGGCGTCGCGAAGGCGAGGGTTTGCGTCAAAGGCTGATCCCCCTGACATCCGGGAATCACCCGCTCAAGTCGAAACGAGCCAAGGAATGGGCTCCCTCGCGAGTCTATGGAGAACAATGCCTGACATCTCGCCCAACCTGGTCCCGAAGCACAAGCGATCCCTCGACATCCTCACGGTGCCGGAGCCGTGTGAAGAGCCATGGAACGAGATGGCGCCAAAGGGCGATGGCCGGCGCCACTGCGCTATGTGCATTCAGGACGTATTCGACCTCTCGACGATGACCCGCGAGGCGGCGGAGGCGCTCCTATTTGAGAGCACCGGACAAGTGTGCGTGCGCTTCTATCGACGCGGTGATGGCACCGTGGTGACCAGCGATTGCACGCCGGTGCGGCACCGAGCGCTCCGGCGTACGGCGAGCGGCGCGTTGAAAATGGGTACACGGGTCGCTTCGGCGTGCCTCGCGATGTTGGCGGCGCTCGGCGTGACGCGAGCGGCGGGCGTCGACGTATTCGCATGGGTCCGTTCCACGGACGTTGGCAAAGAGCTCCTGTTCGAGGACATGGAACCGATGGCGGGTGAACCGATGATGCACATCGAAATCGAAGACTACGAAGAGTCCATCGAAGAGCCCGCCGAAGAGGACATCCGAGAGAACACCGAAGAGGGCATCTGAACTGCCCGTTTCGAACCGTCGTATCGGGCGCTTTCGCCGCGACAGCGGACGACGTTCTCCGACAACTCGCTTTGTTAGCGCACGGAATTTGCGCGACGTGAGCTTGGAGTGCGCGTTCGACTTCATGCCGAAGCCTTCGCGTCGCAACGCAAACGATTCGTCAGGTCTAACAACCTCCAGACCGTTTGGGGTGTGTACGGCTTCTCGTTGAGTTTCGCCGCGGTCGTTGGACTATGCCTTCATGCGCACGACGATTCTCCTCCTCGCTTTCTCCCTCGTCACCGCCGCGTGCGACGATGAGGCCCCGGCAGAAACCCCCACGACGGACGAGTCCGACGAAGCCAGCGCCGAATCAAATGAAGGCGCGGAGACGGAGCCGTCCGAACCGAGTCCGACGAGGATGTTGATGCGTGAGCATTTCACCGAGGTGCGCGAAGCGCGCGCGGCCCTCATCGGCGACGATATCGAGGCAGTGCGCGTCGCGATGAGGTGGCTTGGAGAGCACAATCCCGGAGCCGACGAGGTGCCAGAGCCGCTTCGCCCGGGCCTCGAGCGCCGCCGTTGTTGAATAGCGTGCCTCTACATCGGTTGAATAGCGTGCCTCTACATCGCTCGCCCGCCGCTCTCCCTTGAGCGCCTCGAAGAGCATCCCGTCACCACGGCCATTCCCCGTGCCTATGGGATCCTTAGCCTAAGTGTATGCGCGCGACGGGACTCCGCTGCTAAGATCACCAAGGAGCTTGATATGAACCTCGAAAAACTCTTCAAAGTCCTCGTCATGGGCGGCGCGCTCATCGGTTGCGATGCGGAGGCACCGTCGCCGGATGCCGCCGCGTCCGATGCCGCCGCGTCTGATGCCGCCGCTACTGATGCCGTCGCCGTCGACGCCACCGAGGGGATGGAGACCGACGCGATGGTCAACGGTGGGGAGGCGCTCTGCTTCTGCCCGGCTGACTGCTGCGACGGGCCGACGCCAAAGCCCGGCATCGAGTGTTGCTGGTCCACATCCTGTTAGGTCGCTCGCTTCATGTCTGCGACACAGGATGCGGCTCGGTTTTGGCTGCACCGCGAGCGGGTTGAGGTAGAAGCGGCATCGCTTTTCGCCGACTTGAGCGAGCGGATGGCGCTGTCGGGTGCTCCCCCTGCGATCCGCGCGATGGCCGCCAAAGCGTGCGCGGACGAACTGCGCCATGCGGATCGCTGTCGAGCGATCATCGATTCGCTCGACCCCGGGGCGCAGCCGAGCGTGCCGCGCGACCGTCAACCCAGTCAGCTCGCACCCCTGGGAGCCGAGCTCACCATCGAGCACCAAGTGCTCTATGGATCCGTCGCCATCGGCTGCATCACGGAGACCCTGAGTGTGGCATTGCTCATGGAGATTCGTGCGCGGGCCCAAGACGCGATCGTCAGCGACGTGGCGCATGAGATCTTGCGGGACGAAATCGAACACAGCCGGATCGGTTGGGCGGCCCTCGAGCACGCCCGGACCCGCGTCGATGTCGCGTGGCTTGAACCGCATCTGGCGACCATGCTCAAGCTAGCCCTCGGAGAAGAGCTCGCGGAACCTGCAGCGACACCCAGAGACCAAGCGCGTGAACCTGGAAGCCTGGAGCCTTGGGGCGTTCTCAGCTCGGAAGTGGCGCGAGCGACATGCGAGGCAGCCGTCCGCGATGTGATCATTCCGGGCCTTCGGCGTGCTGGCTTAGACTGCAGCGCGCTCCACCGCTGAGTTTCGCCAGCCCGCGTCAAAACGGACACGAGCGAAAGAGCCGCCGCGCGCTTCGCCTCGAAGGACGCCCGTTTCACTGAGAGACGCGGCGATTCCGCGGAGGCTAATGCGGTGCGTTAGTGAGTTGACGCAGACACTGACGATACCCACATCTTTGTCACATCGCTTCTGGCGAAACTCACGCTCTTCAGCCTTTTCTGCGTGGGCACGACCCTTGCTCTATTCACCTCACCGGACGTGGGCGAGTGGGGCAAAGGCAATAACTCCGCTCGACTGCGTTCCGGCAAAACTCTCTGGAAGATGCTCTTCCAGCCAACCCTAAAGAACCACACTTATGAGAAACTCGACCCCGCTCCTCCTCCTGTTTGGCCTCGCTGCATCCGTCTTTACGGGATGCACGGATGGACAGCCTGCGGTCAACCGCGTTCAGCCCAACGCGATGGCGAGAGACGCGCTGCTCCAGGGAGAGTGGTACTTCTTGCAGACGGTCATCGATAGTCCGTACAGCGCGTCGTACACGTTTGTGGGTGAGCAGGGCTCGACGGACAAGGTTCGCTTCGAGATCACCGAGGAGTTCCTCATCGCCCGCCGCACGTATGAGTACGTCGATGGAGCCGAGGGCGAAGGCATCGCCGGCGCCACGGAAACGGGCGCCGTCGTCGCGATGTATGCGATTCAGAAGCACTTCGATATTCGCCGCGAGTACAGCCCCGTCACCGGCGAAGAGCAGAACACCATCATCGAGAACGATTTCGACCGTCCCTGGTACGACCGTGACTACGTTCGAATCGACTGGTCGCAGAATCTCATCACGAACAACGACTTTCTCGTCGGCGCCCGTCTCTTCGACGGCATCGAGAGCGAGCCCGTGGCGTACTTCATCGAGCCCGGCACCGGCCACCCCCACGAGCCGCAGTTCGCCTATGACCCCGACGCGGACCCCGAATCGGACGAAGCGAGCCTGGAATACATGGACATCGTCAACAAGATGTTCGTGCGCCCCACCACGACGAACCTCCCCGGCTTCGGCGAGATCCCCACGTGCTTTCTCCTCAGCCAGGGCCACCTCGACTGCGCGCCAG
>JBLHKB010000500.1:0-5257 GCA_047619315.1 Polyangiales bacterium | reverse complement strand
ACGCCCCTGGAGACTCGCCCTACATAAACCTGGAGCTCACCGCCGAGGCCGGGCGTGAGGCGCCTCGCTCTGTAAACACGGACTACTTCCGCTACCGTGCTCGGCTCAGAGACGGCCGAGCAGAAAGCGGCACGTGGTGGATGGCTGGTGATCGTTCCGGCGGTGGCTATCTCATGTTGCACGCAGATGGCGCCCGACGGCATGTGCAGGTCGCCCTCTACGCCATCGATGAGCTTGCGACGACCTGTGCGCTGCGTACCCGCCCTGTCCAAGGGCGTCGTTGGAATACTGTGGTTGAACAGGTCTACGTACGGAGGGCATGTCGCGTACAACGCGATGTACAAGTCCACACGAACGTGCAGGTTGCCGTCACGACGCCGGGCCCGTCCGCGCATCTGAATCCGTTTGCGCAGGAAGCGCCTCCGCGTGCTCGGGCACATCAGTCCACGCCCTTGAACCCGTTTGCCCAAGGCGCGCCCGGAACGACGTCGCCCAATGATGTCGTGCTCAGCGACCGACAAGTACTGAGGGCCGCCCACGTGCGCATCCGGCGCTGCTTTGATCCAGCCGTCCGAACGCGCCTGACGATTCGCGCGCGGATCGGAGCCGAGGGTCGTGTTCTCGGGTCCGTGGTAAACCCTCGGTCTGGACAAGACGTACCTCAGAGTGCGCTTCGGTGTGCGGAGCGCGTCGTGGATGGGCTGCGGCTTCGACCCGGCGTTCGCACCATCACGACTCCGATCGCCTTCGAGCCATCGTGAACGCTGAGGAAGGGATCACGCAGCGACACATCCTAAGCCCTATTTAGAAGGCACTTTCGACAGTGACGATGCATGTCGTCTTCTCCATGAGCTGTGCGTTGAACTGAACGGGCATTTCCACACGCTCCGTCTGTTTTGGAAAGACGAGAATCTGCGTTGGCTTGGCGGCTATTCACGCTTCGCCCAAGATACGACACGATCGCGATAAGCAGGTCGTCGCGTGGCTGCGGACAAGCAAGGTGGCCACTCATAGTTCCGAGGGCGTGTGCGGACTCGTCGGCGGGTACGACGAGGTCGATGTGGCGACGGTGCGCCGTCTGCAGTCGATACGACCAGGCAAAGCTTGACCCCTCGTGCCCGTCGAGGTTGAGAGCCCGAGTCTTCGCTCGCTTTCGAAGCACGATCTCGACAGCGCTGGAATGGAGCGACTCCGAGAAGCGACGAGCCTTCTCGCCATCGAAGGCGGAACATCGCTAAAGCCCTCTGCTCGGAGCCATTTCCGAAGGTCGAAAATACATCGGAGTCTTTCAAAGGGAAGTCCTATCCAAACCGTACCTACCAAGTCCCTTCCGTAGATCTGAATCACGCACTACGCTGGCCACGACATGAGCAATGTAAGACGAGACACTGAACAAGATCGTCAAGTAGCGGAGGGATGCAGAGCCCTGCAGATGGTGCTCCACGCAAAGGACAGAGACCTGGGCGGGTTCTCCGTGCGTCGTTGTCTTCCGAGTGGCGCACGACAATCGGTTGGGCCTTGGATCTTCTTTGACCACTTAGGCCCAGCCGAATTTCCGGCGGGGCAAGGCGTCAGCGTTCGCCCGCATCCGCACATTGGTCTCGCCACGGTGACGTATCTCTTCGAAGGCGAGGTCCTCCATCGAGACTCCTTGGGGAACGAGCAAGTGATCCGGCCCGGGGACATCAACCTGATGGTCGCTGGTAAGGGAATCACACACTCCGAGCGCGAAGATCCTGCCGTCCGAGCGTCCGTTCATCGTGTCCATGGGCTTCAGCTATGGCTCGCGCTGCCTGAGGAAGAAGCGGAGATGGACCCGGAGTTTCACCATTACCCGGCGGACTCTATTCCTTCGCTCTTGGTAGACGGCGTCCAGACTCGCGTCATCATGGGCGCAGCCTTCGGAGAGGTGTCACCGGTAAAGACCTTTGCTGAAACCCTCTACGTCGAGATGCACATGCAGAAGGGCCAGACCGTGCCGCTGCCTATGGCGCCGGAGCGTGCCGTCTACGTGGCGAGCGGCGCGTTGAGCGTGAATGACACCGTCGTCCCTGCGCACTCCATGGGCGTCGTCGCGCCAAAGGATGGCGTCCTGTTGAAGGCCACCGAAGAGACCCGCTTGGTTATCATCGGCGGCGAGAGCGTGGGCCGTAGAAGTATCGACTGGAACTTCGTTGCGACGGATAGCGAGCGCATCAAGACCGCCATCGAAGATTGGAAGTCCGGTCGTTTTCCGAAAGTGCCGGGGGACTCGGATGAGTTCACCCCGTACCCCGACAGGTCTAAGGCGTGACTGGAGAGTAGTACGAAGACGAGCTCGTTCTTCCGCAGGACCGGGAGCCAGGTGGTCGCCTGATGACGCGTTTTATCATCGACCCGAGCGGCGTCGAAGTGTGACTCGCCGTGGCTGCCCTTCACGATGCTCGGCGCGGTCTTCGTCTTCCGGCGAAGACCCTCGTGACGCAGCGCTTGTCCTGGGCTCAATGTCCTCGGATCAATGTTCGCGCTCTTGGTCGGCGGAGGCCTCGAACGCTTCAACACGCTCCATCGCCTCTTCCATGGCGACGCGAACTCTCGGAGCGGCGGCGGCTTCGAACGCGCTCCGAAAGCGCTTTGCATCGTCGACGCGGGGGCGGATCAAGCTAGCAATGGTGGCGCGCAGCTCTATCGGCGCGGCGGGGTTCTCGAGGTCGAAGACCAGGTCTTCGCGACTCAGTCCGCGACCGCGGTAGTCTCCGCTCTCCAAACACTTCACCAGGGCTGCCCGCCACTCTGTCGGTGGCAAACCCTCGATCACCTCGGCGCAGCGCAGTCGCCCGCTCTGCTCAAAGTGAGTCGTCGCCGCGCTGACTAGGTCGTTGTACGTCGCATTCTCGCCAAGGCCCGGCGCCCATGTCGGTCGAGCGTCCACGCTTGGGTCTGGCGCTGTGCTCACGTGCGTGCCCACATGTTGGTCGCCCTCCATGGTCTGCAGGATTAGTTTGTGTTTCTTGCGCACGAAGCCGACGACTTTGTCCCACGAATAGAAGCGTGGCCGTCGAAGCCAGCGCGTGATGCGAATGCCGTCCGCACCCGCCGTGAGACGCCGCCGCGCGAGCAGCGAATAGAGGCGGAACACGCCCACGAAGAGACCCAGCGCCAAAAGGAACTTGCTCCAGCCTGCAACGCTCATCGACATCACTGCCCCAGTTAAGGCCGCAACCATAAGCCAAAGACCACATCCTATCAGGGGCAAGGCGCCAGTCATGTGCGGCGTCCCGACTGAGAGCTCCACGACAGACGCAGGATCTTGATCCGGTGTGCGCTCCATGCGGAAGAGTAGCGTGGTTTGTCTTCCCGGCGGCCTTGCGTTGGTCAAGATCGCCACCGATCTCGTCGACGACACGGATCGAGTTCCGTTTCAATGTAGCTTCGCAGCGCGTCCTTGCCGATCACCGTCCCGGATGGGTCGCCTCCGCAACGTCGACCGCCTCGCAACACTCGCGCTCAAATCAGCGGTTAGACGGAAGCTCATCGTCATCATGCGATTAGGCGATGGCCATCATGCAGCGTGCACGTATCGCCATCGGATACAGTGCTCGGCAACACTGATGCCTTGCGAGGCACTACCGGGACGTGCCAGCGCAGTGAGCTCTTAGGGGGTAATCAGTACGCTGAAACCCTGTCCAGCCCTGTTGATTTCCGCCGGCAGAATGCTCGTCTTGAAGATGCGAATCGTGTACTCGCCAACCCTCTCGGTCGTGAAGGACACGGTGTAGCGGCCAGGGCTTCCCGCCACGGGCACGGTGATTGGCGAGGGGAATAGCAATTCGCCAGTCGCCCGATCCTCGAGGGTGACATGGAAGTCTGAGGAAGCGTTGCGAAGGATGGAGTAGGAGCCGTCCACCCACTCCTCCAAGATCCATTCCACGGGCTGCGCTACGTGTGCGTCTTCCATATCCCACGCGGCCGTTGGACCGCCGCTAGAGTCACCACCCAAAAAACTCTCCCCAACTTCTTGCACAGGCGTAAGCGTGGCAAATACAGACTCGGAAAATTCAGCGGTGCCAAATAGCCGGAACGTATGTAGCGGGAACTCAACGTTGCCGAGGTGTGTGACGTCAATAGTGTACGGAGTGTCCTGAGTGGAGGGGCAGGTGTACTGAAGCGCAATAAAATCGCCATCTTGAATCACACTAAGGGCAGTGAAATTCCCACCAGATTCCAGCACGGCGCTGTACGACGACACATTCACGTCCAAGCGAGTATTCCCGAAGAAGTCAAAGGGTCGCAGGGTTATGGTGCTTGAATCGCCCGCAATACAGGCCGTGGTCCCGAACGCGCCCGGTGAGTAGGTGTTCTCGAGGCCAGGAGGGTACGTCGCCGCCGGCACTATGGTCAGAGGCAGGAACGCGCTGAGTGTTGTGGTGGCATCGGAGTTCGGGAGGCATGTTGTGCCTAGACAACCCCCGCGAATCGGATCGCCCCCTTGCATGCGCACCTCCAGTGAATAGCTCGATACGGCACGCGTGGCGCTAACAGCGTAAGTAAAGAAATCCGGATCTATGCCGGGCACGAAAGCAACAGTCCCGACGGCACCTGTGACTGCATCGAACATAGAGACCTCATAGTCAGAGGCACTGCCAACCCCGCTGCCTCTACTGTTGCCAGCACCGGTACTCGCACATCCCGGCGCGAAGACGTCACACGCCAGATCCGCCGAGGGATCATGGCCAGCGCCAAACGCATCCCTCGAATCCAGAGTGAAAACATTGGGCGCGCCTGCAACACATCCTCCCGGGCAGATGGCCGACTGCGCGCTCGCAAACCCGTCGCTACGCAAACGTGAGGTTTGGGCAGCGGCACCTCCAAGGACCGTCAAGTCATGCGTGACGCCACCGGCGTTGTATGTGACGAGCAAGGATGAAGTGGTCACGAATGGATAAAACAGGAGTTGGTATTCGCCCTCTCCCTGGTAGACGATTGTGCTCCGAGACGAGAAGCTGTTCGATAGAGTGCTCTCGGGCATATCGACCACCTGGACGTCGGTGCTGGCGTTGAATATCGTGTCGCCGTCGTTCGCGAAGACTCGTCGATTCCCCTCGGCATCGTGCCCAACAATGCGCACGTCAACGACACGCCCTGCGATGGCAACATTGCCAGCATCGATGCCGCCTACGAGTTGCACCGTTGACTGATCCAGATCGAGAAGACCCGCGTACACCAGGGTTCGGGGAGCGACGACCAGAACTTCTCCATTGATCGTCACCTGAATTTG
>JBLHKB010000499.1:0-5258 GCA_047619315.1 Polyangiales bacterium | reverse complement strand
GATTCGTCAGAGTCCGTACGTGCAGCAGGCACCTTGAGAAACCAATGACGAAACGACTCATTCTTGTGGCGCTCTTTGCGCTGGCTTGTGGCGACGATGAACCGGGCATGCCTTCCTTCGAAGATTGGAGCGCCGCACGTCCCGTTCCTGCCCAGTTTTTACTTCTAGCGGAGGACACGAGCGAGCTGACGGAAACGGGGTCGATGACCTTGAGCTTCGAGCTCTCCGCGAGCGCTTCCAGCATCGAAGTCGCCGCCGTGACGTTGCCGAACTACGCGGTTCAGATCACCAGCATTCTTAGCCCCAGCGGGGAGCGCCACGTCGCGCTCCCCGATGGCATGTACAACTCTGCGGAGGCCGTGCTGACGCGGGGCTTTCCGGAGTCCGCCGCGGCGGACAACGTCACCTTTGCGCGCTTCGGTGATGCTTCATTTCGATACCCTAATGATGCGACAACGCAGCTCGAGGCTGGCCGCTGGGAAATTACTCTCAGCACCTTTGATGTCGACATCAGCGTCGGCGCCGGAATCGACTTTCGAACGTCACGAACGCGCACCCCTGCGCCGCTTCACGCGAAGGTCTTTGCCCGCGTCGAAACGGTGGTTGAGGGCGCCATCGACCTGCACATCTTGCTTGGACCGAGCTCTGGCTTCGAATCCGACACGGCTTTCGACAGCACCGCGCTCATGGGCGCGCTCGGAACCATCGACCAGATCTTTGCACAGCAAAACGTACGCATTCGGGACGTGATTTTTGAGGATGTACCGGACCTGCCGGTGTCTGCAGCGCTTGAGCGTGACACGTGTGACCCCAGTCAGGTCCTCCGCGAGATCGGCAGCCACGTTGAGGTCACCCCGGGCTATGTTCCCATCGTGATGATCCGTGGGTTCTCCTGCCTAATCCCGGCGGGCGGAGGTCGACGGCAGAACATCGGGAGCGCCATCGGCGGTTTCTCTCCCGGTATTCCAGGCGTCTACGCTTCCAGAGGCGAATCGATTCTCATCGGGACTTCGCTCCTCGAGGGGTTTCCCGACGAATGGACGCTCATCATGGCGCATGAGGTCGCCCACTTTTTGGGGCTGATGCACGTCACCCAGCCGGGCTTCGATCTGGACGACAACCTGGATGACACGAACAACTCCGGCGCCAACCTGATGTTTCCGCTCGTCGATGAGATCACGACGGAAGTGCTCTCGGATCAGCAGGGCATGGTGCTGCGCCAAAGCCCCTACGTTCAGCGGATTCGTTAGAGCCGGAGCCGAGAGCGCGGTCTTGCGTTCCGCTCCCAGGTTCGTGATGAGCTACGAACCAGGGAGCGCGAACTTGAGAACCTTCTTGGCGACGCTCCCAATCTGCTTGGCGAATGAGCCTGTGTTGTACGCCTGGCCGTAGCGCACACAGAGTTCTTTCACACGCTCCGCCACCTGCGGATAGCGTGACGCGGGCAAGTCCGGGAAGATGTGGTGCTCGATCTGGTGACTGAGGTGTCCCGTCATGACGTGAAACGCGTGGCTGCCCTCGATGTTGGCCGAGCCGTTGAGTTGCCGCACGTACCACTGACCACGTGATTCTCCTTCGGTCTCCTCTTCGAAGTACGTCTGCGCGCCATCGGGAAAGTGCCCACAGAAGATGATCGCGAAGGTCCAAAGGTTTCGACCAAAGTTAGCCAGCATGTTCCCGGCGAAGACCCGTGGCGCATTGCCCAGCGCGAGTGCGGGGAAGAGCCCGTAGTCTTTGAATAGCTGCCAGCGCGCCTTCCTTAGGAAGGGTTTGGCGCGCGTATGGAAGCCTTTGAGGCTGACGTCACCGGTCGCCAGATCCTCCACCTGGAGGGGATGCGTGGCGACGCCCCACTGAAAGAGTGAAGCGAGGATGAGCGCCGACACAGGTTGCACAAGGTAAGCCGGCGACCACGGCTGGTCGCTGCTGACTCGCAACAATCCATAGCCGATATCGCGGTCTTTACCGATGATGTTGGTGAATGTGTGGTGCTCGTAGTTGTGATAGCGCCGCCAGTCTTCTGCGGTGCAGGCGATGTCCCACTCGTAGCTCATCGAGTGCAGCGTGTCGTCGTTGGTCCAGTCGTACTGGCCATGCATCACGTTGTGCCCGATCTCCATGTTTTCAAGAATCTTTGCCACGGTGAGCGAGGTGGTGCCGAGCAGAAAACTAAGCGGTCCGAAGCCAAAGTGAAGCAGGAGTCGTCCGCCGACTTCGGTGACACGGCACAGGCGAATGACCCGCCGGATATGGTCGACATCATGCTGTCCCAGATCCGCGACGATTTCGCGCCGCAGCGCGTCGAGTTCTACGCCAAAAAGTTCTGCCTGCTCCGGCGTCAGTTTGACGCTGCCGTTTGGCGCGCGTTCGACGGTGAGGTCCGGCGAGGTTGCTCTCGTGGATCGGCTCATGGCGCCTGCGATGGGTTGTTGTGTTCTCATAGCGAGAGCTCCACATCCGAGCTGGGCGTCGTGATGCACAGCTGGATGTTTTCATTGGGCTCGCTCGAGACGACTCCCGTGATCACGTTTTTGACGGTTCCCGAAATCTTTCGGCACTTGCACGTCTGGCAGATCCCCATGCGGCAACCGCTGGGGGGGCGCTCGCCAGCGGATTCAAGCTGCCCGAGCAAGGTCTCGCCGGTGGACGCTGTCACCTCACGACCGGAGCGGCGGAGCGTTACCCGAACAGGCGCAGCTTCTCCCGGAGCACTCGGTGCGAGAGGCGGAGTGGGCATCGCAAATCGTTCGTGTGACAGGTTCTTAATCGCATCTTCGCGCTCCCAGAGCTCTTCGACGAGGGTCATCAACCCGGCGGGCCCGCACAGGAAAGAAAGTCGCTCGGCGAAGTCCGGCACGATGGCCCGAAGGTGGGTCTCCTCGAAGCCGCGCGGCCCTGGGCTGTCACCGAAGACGAAATGCAGTCGAAGGTTCGGCATCCCAAGGGCCGCGCGTTCCAGGAGGGCGCGGCCGATCACGTCATTGTGGCTGCGGCAGTAGTAGACGAGCGTGGCGTCGGCGTTTGGGGTGCGCTCGGCCATCTCGTCGATCATCGAGAGGATGGGGGTGATGCCGCTTCCGCCAGCGATGAAGAGCAGGCGCGCTGGGCGTTCGTAGGGAAGTACGAACTCTCCCGCCGGGGCAGAGAGGCGCAAAATTGAGCCACGACGGATTCGGTCGTGTAGCTCGCACGAAACGCGGCCGCCCGGTACACGCTTGACGGTGATGGAGACGCGGCCGGCGCGAGGACGCGACGAGATCGAGTAGCAGCGCTGGAGGTAGACACCCTCGACTTCGACCTGCACGGTCACGAACTGCCCCGCGCGGTGCCGCGTCCAGTGAGCGTTGGGTTCGAGCACAAATGTCTTGGTGTCGTGGGTCTCGTCGATGACCTCGACGACACGTGCTTGCACCCGACTGAAGGAGTGTAGAGGTAGCGCTTGGTCGAGCCAAAATGCAGCGTGCTTGTCGAGAAAAAGGTGGTGCGCGGCGTTTTTGCCGGCGTCGCGCAGCCGTGGCCAGAGCCCTTGAGAGGGGCGCGCTGGGCCGTTGGGCGGAGTTGGCGATGGGGAGGTAATCATATCGTCCTCTGGAGTTCTGGTTGAACTTTCGGTACCGTAGGTTACGGAAGCAAAGGTTACGGGTTCATAACTTACGCAAGAGTAACCTACGGATGGGTAAGTTGTAAGTCAATGGCAGGTAGAAGAAAACGACTCACGGCCGCGGAGCGGCGTGCACAGCTCATTGGTGTCGGCCGTAAGGTCTTCGCCCGTCACGGATATGAAGCGACCTCGGTGGAGCAGCTCGCCAAGGCGGCGAAGGTCTCCAAGCCCATCATCTACGAACACTTTGGAGGCAAAGAGGGCCTCTACGCGGTGGTCATCGATCGCGAAATGGAGCACGTGGTCACGCTGATCACGAAGTCCATTTCAACAGGTTCGCCGCGCGAGCGTGCCGAGCAGGCCGCGCTCGCGTTCCTCATGTACGTCAAGGAAGAGCCGGATGGCTTCGCGGTCCTGCGCCATGACTCGCCGACCTCGCAGGGCGCCAGTGGGCTCTCCAGCATGCTCAGCACGGTGGCCGAGCGCGTGGGTGCTGTCTTCGCGGATTCCTTCAAGTCTGCGGGCTACAACACGAAGTACGCGCCGCTCTACGCGCACGCGCTCATCGGCATGGTGACCTTCGTTGGGCAGTGGTGGACCGATGACGCCCACAAGCACTCCGTCGAGGACGCCGCGAGCCATCTCTCGGGCCTCGCTTGGATGGGTTTGCGCCATCTCCCGAAGGATCCCACACCCGTGCGTCCGATTTCGAAGTAGCGAGTGAGGACGCGGAGGCAGAGCTCGGCGTCCTCCGATTCGAACTAGCCCTCGAGCTTCACGCCGGGAGCAGGGAACTGGTCGCAGAGCGCTTTGACCTCGTCGGCGATGCGCGCGATCATAGTGTCGTCTTCCGGCGCCTGAATGACGTCGGCGATCCATCCGCCTACGGCGCTCATCTCGTCCGTGCCCATGCCGCGCGCAGCCATGGCTGGCGTGCCGATGCGGAGGCCGCTCGGGTCGAAGGGCTTGCGCGTGTCGAAGGGCACGGAGTTGTAGTTACAAACGATGCCGGCGCGGTCGAGGGCTTGCGCTGCGACCTTTCCGGGAGTGCCGCGGCTGGTGAGGTCACAGAGGATCAGGTGGTTGTCCGTGCCGCCGGTGACGAGGTTGATGTCACGGGACATCAGGGTCTCGGCGAGGGCCTTGGCGCTGTCCACGACGCGGTGGGCGTAGACCTTGAATTCGTCGGTGGCGGCGAGCTTTGCCGCGACGGCGATGCCGGCGGTGGTGCCGTTGTGGGGACCGCCCTGGAGGCCTGGGAAGACGGCCCGGTCGATGGCCTTCGCGTGCTTCTTGTCGCAGAGGATCATGCCGCCGCGGGGGCCGCGGAAGGTCTTGTGCGTGGTGCTGGTGATGACTTCGGCGTGGCCCACGGGGCTGGAGTGAACGCCGGCGGCGACGAGGCCCGAGATGTGCGCCATGTCCGCCACGAGGATGGCCCCCACGTCTTCGGCGATTTGCCTAAAGCGCGGAAAGTCCAGCTCGCGGGGGTAGGCGGTGGTGCCGCAGAAGAGGACCTTGGGCTTGTGCTCTTTGGCCATGCGCGCGACTTCGTCGTAGTCGATGCGATGGTCTTTTTCGCTGACGCCGTACTGCTTGGCGTCGAAGAATTTGCCGGAGATGCTGACCTTCCAGCCGTGGGTGAGGTGGCCGCCGC
>JBLHKB010000498.1:0-5261 GCA_047619315.1 Polyangiales bacterium | reverse complement strand
ATCCTCCAGCAGAGAAGAAGCATCGATCCGTGCTCACTCCCGCGCTGAAGTCGTCGACGCCATCGACCCTCAAGACCCGATCACTCGAAACTACGCCGCTCGCGTCGCTTCGGAGACGGATGGTCCCTTCAGCGTTGAACAAGTCGCTCGGATCTGGAGTCATGTTCGAGGCAAGTGGCGATACGTCAACGACCCCCGCGGGAGCGAGTATTTCGCCAGCGCCGCAGAGACGATCGAGAATGAGTTCGTGGGTGATTGCGACGATTTTGCCATCGTCCTGGCATCGATGGTTGAGGCGGTCGGCGGCGAAGCGCGCATCGTGATGATGGGCGGGCCTGCAGGGGGACATGCCTACACGGAGGTGTGCTTGCCCATTGAAGTCGAAGAAGCGAGGACGCGATTGACGAAACACTACCGCAGCATCCGTGATCCCAACCTCGGGCGGCAGCGGGTTCGCGCGTTCAACTTTCGAAATGACGAGACCTGCGCGGTCTGGTTGAACCTGGATTGGAACGCTGGAGTTCCTGGTGGGCCCTACGAGGTCGAGGAATGGGCAGTGGCGATCTATCCCGACGGCCGTACTCAGACTCTTGCGCCGGCGGGTGGCCCGCTCGTGGAGTAGCGAGTTTAAAGCTTTGCCTGGGCGAGGCACACCGTCATGATGCGCTCATGGCTCGCGACTTACTCGATCGCCTCTACGAACGCATGGAAGAAGACGTGGACGGCCTGGCTCGTTTGCCCGAGGGCCTGCGTGCAGTCGTTGATGCTCGCTACGATGAAGTGACAGTCTGCATCGACCATGATCCTGTGGCGGAGATGATTCGCGTCAGCGTCGCCGTAGCGGCGCCTGCCGGCTCGGGGCGCTCGTTCCTCGTCTGGTGCCTCGCCACCAACGCGATGTACTGGGATGTAAAGCTTGGTCTTGATGGCGCAGGGCGACTCCTCGTGCATTCGGACCTTGATGCACACCGCGGTTTGGACATCGATGAACTATGCGCTTCGGTCCTTGAGCGCGCGGACACCGTCGTCGACCTCCTCGACGATGACTTTGTCGAGTGGATGCTCGAGCATCGACTTGGAACACCCACTCAGCACCAGCGGTGGACTTCACGCCCGACTGACGATGATTAGAATGCGGCTGAACTTTCGATGACGTACCGAATCGCCATGATCTCCACCGGGGGGACGATTGAGAAAACGTATGACGAATTCGATGGGTTGCTCGTCAACGCGTTGTCGAATCTCGATTTCATTCTCGCCCAGTTGGTGTTGACGGGTGTTGAGATTATTCGTGTGCCGTTGATGAACAAAGACAGCACGGAGATGAGCGACGCGGACCACGAGCTTATCGCGAAAACCGTAGAGATCTATGTGGAGCAACACGACGGGGTCGTCGTCGTTCATGGGACGGACCGACTCACGAACACCGGAGAGCGTATCCAGCAGCGCCTTAGGGTTCCACGTGTGCCGGTCGTGCTCACCGGCGCTATGCGGCCGTTTCAGCTTCGGAATACCGACGCGATACAGAACGTTACGGAAGCATTGCTCGCTGTACAGATCGCGGCGCCCGGCGTCTACGTCGCCATGCACAACCGCCTGCTCCCGTTTCCGGGTGCGGTCAAAGACCGCCGGCATGGGACATTTGTGATGGCGTCGGAGCTAGAAAACACATGAGAGCACTCGCCGGGGCGGGTGTTGCGGGAAACAAGATGAGCCTTAGGGTCTTCTCCATGGGCGTGCCGCAATGAGCGACTTCAATTTCCGTGAATACGTAGATGCGCGCGCTGACGGGCGCATCGGAGGGACTGAAGAGTCGCGGCGCTACGCCTACAAGGGCGACTTGGCCATGCTGCGGACCTTCAAAAAGCT
Organism: Polyangiales bacterium; assembly: GCA_047619315.1. GTDB lineage: Bacteria > Myxococcota_A > Polyangia > Polyangiales > Houyiibacteriaceae > JBCCRV01. The sequence goes on along the minus strand of JBLHKB010000498.1, from coordinate 3,392 downwards.
CCGCTACGTTGAACTCGTCGTGGCGGCGGTCGTGCGCTCGCAGAAGAGCATCGTCACCCACGGTTTTATGGGCCGCTCCGTGCGCGTCTCCCCACGACAGGTGCCACGCATCTACAACATCGCAAAGGACTGCGCAGAGCGCCTCGATGTGCCCGTGCCGACCATCTACATCGTCAATAGTCCGGTGATGAACGCGTACACTTTTGGGACGGACGAGGACTCGTTCATCGTCGTTCATTCGAAGCTCGTGGATGACTTCACCGACGATGAACTCCGCTTCGTCATCGGTCATGAGATGGGCCACATCCAGAACAAGCACGTCGTGTACGGGACCGCGTTGCAGCTTCTAAAGTCGAACGCGACGTTGTTTTTGCGCTGGCTTGTTCCGCCCGCGGAGATAGCGCTTGCGACCTGGGCACGGCGCGCGGAAGTGACCTGTGACCGTGCGGGGCTTCTATGCGCAGGTGAACTTGCCGTGGCGGAGCGTGCGTTTCTGAAGATGGCTTGTGGCTCCACGAAGCTCTACGAAGAGCTCGATATCGATGCATTCCTCGAGCAACTCGAGGCGGGTCAGACCAAGCTTGGTCGACTCACGGAGATGACGGCGACCCATCCGTATCTACCCAAGCGCATTCGTTCTCTTCAGCTTTTCGCGGAGAGTCAGATGTATCGAGCGACCATGGGACTTGGCGAGGATGGCCTCGCGCTTCGAGAGGTCGATGAGCGCGTCGACGAGATAATCCGGATCATTGGCTCGAAGAAGACGAGCGCAGAGGAGAAGCATGACTGAGTTTTCGCAGTTGAAGAAGGATGCCCTTGCGGGTTTGCGTCAGGTGGCGGTGCTCGCGGAGGAAGCGGGGGCAAGCACACTCGCGAAGAGCCTTCGAGAAGACCGAATCCCGCGGCTGGAGGAGGAGAAGTTCCACCTGGTCGTGCTCGGTGAGTTCAATCACGGCAAGACCACGTTTGTGAACGCCCTCCTCGGTGCCCCGGTGCTTCCGATGGGGGTCACGCCGACAACGGCCGTCATTCACTGCATCTCACACGGGAACGAGAGCCGTGCGAAGGCGTTCAGTGGTGATGGACCAGGCAAAGACGTGCCGTGGGATGCGTTGGCGCGTTACGAAGTGGATGGAGGCGCCGAAGCGGACGCCGTCAAACACCTCGACCTGACCTATCCTTCCGAGTTTCTCGAGGGCGGAATTGTGCTCGTCGACACGCCGGGCGTGAACGACCTCAATCAGGCGCGTGCGGAGATCACCTACGACTACATCCCGCGTTCCGACGCTGTGCTCTTCTTGCTCGACGCGGGTCAGATTCTAAAGGAATCCGAGCGAACGTTCGTGGCGACGAAGTTGCTCGCCCAGTCCCGAGACAAGGTCATCTTCATCGTGAACAAGATGGACCTTCTCGATGAGGAGGAGTGCCAAGAGGCGCTCGCCTATGCTCGCCTGAATCTTGGAAAGATCCTCGATGACCCGCGCGTCTACGGCATCAGCGCAGAGAAAGCCCTCGCGGGTGATTACGCCGGCAGCGGGATGGAAGAACTTACGAACGACCTGAAGATCTTTCTGCGGGATGAGAGAGGTCGTGTACTCGTGGACAACGCGCTCGAGAGCGGGCTTCGAACGGCGAACACCCTTCGGACGGGGATCGAAGTTCAGAAGCGGGCCCTTTCGATGGAGCACGGGGAGCTGGAACGCCGGCTCAAGACGCTTGATGCTGACCTGGAAGGGTCGGAGCAACGCATGGTGGAGCGTACCGCTCGCATTCGTGAGGCCGTCAGCGCTGTCAAGGCCGTGGTTCGGTCTGACGTCGAAGGGTTCGCCGAGCGTTTTGCGGTCCAGCTGCCGGCGGAGATTGAACAGAGCAACGCGAAGGATCTTCGCCAGCACCTCCAAGGTTTCGTCGAGGAGCGCTTTCGCAAGTTCGCGGAGGACGAGGCGGAAGAGGTCGCACGTCGCCTTGAGAAGGTCGCAGAAGAGGCGATTGCCTTCGTCACCGATGAGGCGTCGGCGCAAGCGGAGCGTCTGGGTGCCGCACTTGGTGAGGGCGCGCCGGAGCTCGATTTGGACGTCAACACATTCGCCTACGATGTGGGTGTGTTTGCCGTTGGGGCTTTTGGCGTCACGCTGATGATGCTGAGCAATGTCGTTGTAGGTGGTGCTCTCACTCTGGCAGCGCCCGTTTTGGCGATGCTGTTTCGAGGGCGTGCTGACAAGCAGGTCAAGGCGCGCGCGGCGGAAGAGGCACCCAAGGTGGTTCGGGACGCGGCCAGTAAGATGGCCGACGCTTTTGACGCTCGTATCGGCGATTTTGGAGATAAGCTGGTGGAGTTCGTTACCGAAGCGAACTCTGAGATGACGCGAAGTATCGCCGAGCTCGTTCGCGCTGCTCGGGATGCGAAGGCGCTGGGAGAACAATCTCAGTCGGAACTCCAGAGCGATACTGGGGCGCATCTCGTCCGCCTGGCAGACGTATCGACGCGCATGAGCAATCTACGCAAGGGCCTTTGGACCAACGGCCACGCAAAGTAGGCTGATCACGGCGGACGAGGGCCGAAAGCCCTCGTCATTGGCCGGCTTAAGGGTTGCATTGGGCTGGGGGCGGCCGGACAATGGGCGCTCAGCGGCCCCTGCCGCAGTGAGGAAACGCGAAGCGACATGTCAGATACCCCCGAAGCACCTGAGACGATTCGGTTTTGGCCCGCGACGGATGTGGGGCGGGTGCGAAAGGCCAACGAGGACTCTTTTCTCGTCGATAAGAAGCTGAGCCTTTTCATCGTCGCCGATGGCATGGGTGGACACGCCGCCGGTGAGGTCGCGAGTTCGATGACCTGTCGTGTCGTTCGTGAAGCTCTTGCCGCAGAGCGCGATGCCTTGACTGCATTCGCCCAGGGCGACACCTCCGTCGACCGTAAGGACATCCTTCGGCTCGTGGAGGCGAGCATCCAGGAAGCGTGCTCCAAAGTTCACCAAGAAGGACTCATCGATGAGTCTAAGCGTGGCATGGGGACTACTGTTGATGCGCTTTTGATCGTCGGAACACGTGGCTTCATTGGTCATGTTGGTGACTCGCGCATTTACCTGTATCGACAGGGGTCCGTTCACCAGCTCACCGAAGACCACTCGCTCGTCAACGAGCTGCTGCGGCGCGGAAAGCTGACGCGAGAGCAGATCGACAAGAGCGCTGTGCAGTACAAGAACGCCGTAACGCGCGCCGTGGGCGTGTACGCGAGCGTGGAGGTCGATGTGTTCGACTTCGACGTTCTCGCCGGCGACCGCTTCTTGCTCTGCTCCGATGGTCTCTCGGGTTACCTGGAAGAGTCCGAGGTCCCGAAGCTCTTCGAGGAGGTGCCCGAGGATGACCTGGCGCAGCATCTCATCGACCTG
>JBLHKB010000497.1:0-5277 GCA_047619315.1 Polyangiales bacterium | reverse complement strand
GACGGAAGAAAGCGTACGGAGAGCGCTGGCGATTCAGATCATCATCAACAAGGAGCTTGGCCTCTCGTCGAACGAAAACCCGATGCAGGGTTCTTTCGTCAACGACGAACTCACGGAGCTCGTGGAAGCTGCGGTGCTGGAAGAGTTTCGTCGCATCAACGAACGCGGCGGCGTGCTCGGCGCCATGGAGCGCATGTACCAGCGGACGCGCATTCAAGAGGAGTCGCTCTACTACGAACGGCTCAAGCACACGGGCGAGCTTCCGATCGTGGGTGTGAACACCTTCTTGGATCCGAACGGTTCCCCGACCATCATCCCGAGCGAGGTGATTCGTTCCACGAAGGAAGAGCGCGATTACGCCATTACCGCCCGAGATGGCTTTCACAGGCGAAACGCGGACCGAAGCGGACAAGCCCTCGACGAACTCCGCCGTGTGGCCACCGAGCACGGCAACCTCTTTGAGAGCCTCATGGAAGCTGGAAAGGTGTGCTCGCTTGGGCAGATCAGCGGCGCGCTCTACGGTGTTGGTGGCCAGTACCGCCGGAATATGTGAGCGCCGCCCTCGTCGTGGCCGTCGCTAGGTGGCCCTAGGTGCCGGTCTCGCGAGCGTAGCGTTTTCGCTCGACGCGGAGGCTTCGTACCTCGCCGTCCCGGGTGACATCGATCTCGACGAAACTTCCTTGCCGTCCTCGGAGTCGTTCGACGATTTCCTGAAGGACGAGCCCATGGACCGTTTCGCCGTCGATGGCGACGATCCGGTCGCCCACGGCGAGCCCTTGGTCCGCCGCGGGTCCCGGCGGAACGTCGACGACACGAAGGCCACGCTCCTCGGAGTAGGCCATTCGCGCGTGTATCCCGGCGGCGGAGGCTGAGCCACAGGTGCCGAGAAGAAGGACCCCTGCAAAGACGAGACCGACGAAGTTCATCCGGCGTCCGGTCCAGCATCCGGGAGAGCCACGTCGGCTGCACCCGCGTCGGCTACTCCAGCGTCCGTGCCTTCGCCAACGTCTGCTCCTGCATCCTCAGCTCCGGTATCTGAGTTTCCGCCGTCGAGATTTCCTGCATCCATGTTTCCGGCGTCGCTGCCCGCGTCCGTGCCAGCGTCGCGGCGGTCCATCGCCGGTACCGTGACGCGCACGCTGAACGAATCGAGGAGTTGAGAGTCGCCGATGATGTCGATCTCCAAGCGCAGCACTTGGTCATAGTCCGCGCCGGGGAGTGTCAGATTCTCGAGCACCGCTTCGAACACGAGCTCGGTGCCGAAACGCACATCCAAGAACGTGTCATCGAGGCCATCGACGGGCCGCAAATCGGCCAGCTCAGGCTCAGCACCGTCGGCCCGTGAAGAGAGCGCTAGGACGGTCCGAACAAACGCAAACGAGTCCTCTCGCGCTCGTCCGTAGACCTCGCCGTAGGCGACTCCGTTAAGAAGGTCGACGATGGACGAGACCACGGCGTCGCTGAGTCCGGCGCCATCCTCGCCCACGTCAAAAACCAAAGGACATGACCCATCGGCATCCGCAGTTCTTTCGGCGCCGGAAAGACCGGTACGGCAGACGCCGCCTTCTGAACGCACGACGGCTCCACTGGCGCGGACGAGGGGAGTTAGATCCGCGCGCGCTTGCGGTGTGGTTACGATCCCGATGACACGGATGTCGCGCTCTTGAAGTGCGGCGATGGCCTCCGCCTGACCCCGCACTCCTTCCAATGCGGGCAGATAGTCCGTGCCCTCATGGGAGGGCGCGTCCGTAGCGTGGAGTACGACGCGAAGCGCATCTTCCCGAAACTCAACGCCACCGATGCCTTCGTTGCTTTCAGGAATATAGGTGACGCCTCGGTGTCGGTAGCCATCACCCGTCGCGACTTGGTAGAGGGATTCGAAGCCGGCCTCGGGGCCGTCGCCTCCACTGCCTAGGTTCCGCAGGGCGGCCACCGCCGACGCGAGGCGAGAGCGACTCGATGTGATGGGCGTCAGTACTTCGAAGACCTCATCGCCAGAGACACCGTAGGGTTCGACGGGGAAGTCCTCAAAATGGGACACTCCGAAGGCTACATCATCGACACGGTCCTCCACCGCCGGGACAATTCGCCCGGCGAGATCGCTTTGGAGCGCCTCGATTTCCTCCGAGAACGATCCCGTCGTATCAAAATTAAAGTGGACGTCGAGTTTGTTAGAGCGGGCCCCGACGGTTCGTCGGATCGTGGCGGGGGGTCCCAAGTAGGGCAGAACCACATCAAAATCCGCCGCCGGAAACCGAGGATTGGGGCCCCGTGGGGACGCTGAGTCCTCGGAAAATCCCGTATCCGCGTCCAAATTCGCGGCATCCATCAAGGAATTCGAGTCCCTTCGCAGACCGGTGTCACCAATTCCTGGAGGCGGAGGCGTGGGGCCACAAGCCGACAGTAGTGCCAATAACACCGAGCAAATCAGCAGATGAGGCTTCTTCACCACGCGAAGAAGGGTCGCACGCGAAGGCCGAAGGCGCCACGACGCGACAGCGAGATTGACACACAGTGTTCGCGCGGTACCATCGCCGAGTGGTCGCGTTTCGCGTACAAACGCTGATTAATAGGTCTCGTGGCTGATGTATAAGCTCGTCATTTCGGACGACGAAGGCAAAACGACCGTCGTCCCCCTAGTTCGCAATGAGATTACGATCGGTCGTAAGGAAGGCAATACGATCCGTCTGACGGAGCGTAACGTCTCGCGAAAGCACGCCCGGTTGGCTCGTTCCGACGGACATTTCGTGATCCACGATCTGGAGTCGTACAACGGCGTCCGCATCAATGGTCGGCGCATCGACCAGGACACGCGTCTCGAAGCCGGCGATAAGGTCGTCATTGGGGACTACGTCCTCGCGCTTCAGAACGAAGAGGCCGCTGAAGTGGGTGCGAGCCCACAACCGCAGGCTGCCGCGGTCCCACCGGCCCGACTCGTGATGTTGACCCCGCCAGCGCCTGGCGCGGAGTTCGCGTTGCCCGAGGGCGCGATCAAGATCGGGCGCGCCGAAGACCTCGACGTTTGGGTCAATCATCGGTCCATCTCACGCGAGCACGCGGAGATTCGCCGCGAGGGAAACCAGTTCCACGTCGTTGACCTTGAGAGCGCGAACGGCGTTCGTCTCAACAATGACGAGGTCGCTGAAGCGACCTTGAGCCCAGGTGACGAGCTTGAGCTTGGACAGGTTCGCTTTCGCTTCGTCGGCGAAGGAGAGCGTTATTCCTTCGAGGCAGACCGCACCATCCAGATGGACGCGGTGGACTTACCGTCGGTGGCGGACCCTCGAAAGCGCAATACGCTCATTGGCGTAGGGATCGTTGTGATGGCGATTGTCGTCGCGGGTCTCTTGGCCCTGACTGACACCGAACGACCCACGCCGGAGCCCGTCGCCACCCCGATCGAAGACACGACGCCCCCCGAGAATACAAATCCTGAGGATTCCGCTCGACGCTTCATGGCGGCGAACGAGGCTTGTGTCGAAGCGCTCCGGAACGAGGACTTTGTCGCTGCGAATGCCGCGGCGGAGCAAGCCCTGCTCATCAACCCCGACAGCATGATGGCTTCAGACTGTCAGCGTCGCGCCCAAGGGCGAGTTGGCGCGCAACAGCAATTCGAAGAGGGCGTCGCGCATCTGACCAGCGGCCGCGTCGAAGATGCGTGGATGGCCTTCGATTCCCTACCTACGGATAGCGCGTTCCGGGAACGCCCAGAAGTTGAGCAAGCGCGAACCGCCTTCGTTCAGCACTATTATCAGGCGGCCCAGACGGACGCCGAGAATGGCGATCGCGCATCTGCGCTTCGCCAACTCGACCAAGTGTTCAACCACTCCGACGAAGAATCCGAAGTCTACGAGGCCGCCCAGGAGCTGAAGCGCCAGCTTGAAGCTCAGGCTCGCAACATTCGTGGACCTCGGAATATGCGGCGCACCCCAATCCGCATGGACACATCACCGGTGATGACGCCGATGAATACGATGACCACGGAGATGCAGGCCTCGACCCGTCTGAGCGCCCGGGAGATCATGCGCGAGTGCAACTTCAACAATCGTTGCGTGATTCAGCGTTTGAACCGGGAACCGACGACGCGCGAAAGTCTCCCCTTCCTCATCGAGGCGTACAAGGCCGTCGGGAACACCGCCGCCGCTCAGCGTTTGATTGGCGACTACCTTCGCCGATACCCCACCGGTCCTGCCGCTAGCGCGTACCGTCGCCAAGTCTCCGCCCAAAACTGAGGTCGCGCGCTTCAATCCTGGGGCTTGGAGCCTCAACTGGGTTGGGGAAAATTGCGGCTAGCTTGGCCTATTTCAGAAACCCGTGGTAAGTCCGGGGCCGGAGCGCGGGTTTTCGCGCGCAGGAGGAAAAGCGCATATGCGTCGCAGGATCGCACACGGTTTGGGGATCGCTCTTTTGGCATGCCTTGGGGCTTTCGCGCCGAGCACTGCTCAGGCACAGGGTTCGGCAGCCATCGAAGGGGGTGGCGGCATGGACCTCCATCTCTTCCGACCCGCCGTGGACTCGAAGGGCCACTTCACCGTTAACGGCACCGATATTCTGGGACACCGAGACTTCAGTTTCGGCCTCATCCTCGACTACGGCCGTAACATCATGCCCTACAGCGGGTTTGAGAACGACGACACAATCCCTGCCGGAATGGCCGAGCGGACTTCGCACCTCGTCGACAACTACGTCACAGGAACGCTCCACTTTAACTTCGGTCTGGTTAATCGCCTCGTCGTTGGCGTCCAGCTGCCCATCTACTTTATTCAGGGCAGCAACATCCGAATCCAAGATGTGTACAACGACACGTCGGCGAATGGGATGGCGCGGCTGCCTCAGGGCCTCGACACCCAGGGCATCGGCGACCTGAAGATTCACGGTAAGTTCCGTATTCTTCGTGCGGAAAGAGACCCCATCGGCCTCGCCGCGATTCTTCGTATCGGCCTTCCCACCGGTGACGCCCAAGCGTTCGGTGGAGAACCGGGTGTCTCACTTTGGCCAAGCCTTGTCGGCGAGTGGCGCCCCCATCGCGTATTCCGGCTCTCCCTTGAGCTTGGATACCGAATCGGCTTCGGCGACGGAGCGACGCTTCCTGTTGGCGGTCGCTCGATGCCCAGCGATCTCATGGGCAATGCCTTGGATGCGGTCAACGACCCCAGCCAACCAGGCACGCAGGTGGACTACTCCGGTGGCCTGATGACCTTCGGCCTTGGCATGAGCGTTCGCGCCGCCGAATCCCTCGATATCACGGGTGAAATCTACGGCACTCAGCTCGCAGGC
>JBLHKB010000496.1:0-5296 GCA_047619315.1 Polyangiales bacterium | reverse complement strand
TGGATTTTGCTCGCTTCGGTGGCGATGGACTTCACGCGCATGGCGCTCTGGCACTTGGGACACGTCATGATGTCGACGGCAAAGACGCGTCGCAGCAGCCACGCCCACGGATGACGTGAGGGCGGACGCGCGCCACTGACGTTGTCGACGTTTGCACTTGCAGCAGCGATAGTGGGCCGTGCGACGATATTCTCTGTTCCATCTTGCCCTGGTATTTGTTCTGACGGCGCTGTGCATCGCGTGCGGCGATGATGTGGAGTCCTTGGACGCCTCCGCGGATGTTGCTCTCTTGGATGCAGGCGTCAGTAATGCATTGAGCAACGATGCTGGAGGCGACGCCTCACGGGGTGACACCGGCGCTTCGGACTCCGGCGCTTCAGACTCCGGTAACGACGCCGCCACCGAGGACGCTTCGGAGGGGTGTCTTCGCGAGGGCACGCCTCACGTGTACCTTGTCGGTGACTCGACCACCGCCTCGGACAGCGGCTGGGGTGATTCGCTGTCCGTGTACCTAGGCGAACTTGAAGTCACCAACGCTGGAAGGGGTGGGCGCAGCAGCAAGTCTTTCTACGAAGAGGGTGCCTTCGACGCCGTTCGCGAAGCCATGGGCCCTGATGACTTCGTCTTTGTGCAGTTCGGTCACAATGACTCTAAACCCGAAGAATACCGCCGCACGGAGCCCGGCAGCGCCCCGGACTTTGCGGGAACGTTTCGCGACTTTCTGGAGCTCTACGTCGAAGAGGTTCGCGCGGCCGGGGCAACTCCGATTCTCCTCACGCCAGTGAGTCGAATGACCTTCTCCGGCGACGAACACCAGCGCACACACGGCGACTACGCCCTGGCCGTTCGCCGCGTGGCGGAAGACAACGACGTGGTGCTTCTCGACCTCGAAGCTCGGAGCCACGACGAGTTTCAGCGACTTGGTGAAGAAGAGACTCTGCGTTTGTACGCCGAAGAGCCCGACCGCACTCACTTTCCCGAATCGAAGGCGTTCCGCGTCGCGGAGATGGTGGTGGAGCTCCTCTCTGAGTCCTCCAGTCCCCTGCGTTGCTTCGTCGAGCGCGACTAAACCTCATCTACCGTCGCTCGCTCACAAAGACTTCCGGCGCGCCGGATCGATGCCCGACTCATGTTTGAGAAGGCGGGCTTCGAGCTCAGTGAAACGGCTGTCGGAAAGGTCCACACGTCGTTTCGCGCCACGGCTCCCGAAGGCTTCGAGTTCCAGGTCGTGGATTCCCACGCCGGCTCACGCGTCGTCTGACAACGGATAGGACAACGGCACAGGCGCTCGAGACACTTACGGTCGCGACCGTCCACCGCGACGGAGGCGTGGATGTTGACGCCGGCATGATGCCGTCGACGATCGGCGAGCCTCTACTCAGTGGAGGCCCAGGCCGGCAAATTTAGGTATGGAATAGCGTAGGTGGACCCATTGTTTGGTCCCCAGTACTTGCAACCTTGTTCTTCGGATCGGTCTTCCTTCTCGCCGTCTTGGTCAATATCCTCAAGTGGTTGTTCATGTTCGGTCGCTCAGGCGGTAGCGACCCATCCGATCTATGGCCGTTCCTTACAATGGCCCTTCTCTTTGCTGTCGGCGCCGGCGCTCCTGGGGCTCCCTCCAGGTCATGCTTCATTTGTAGTGTCCGCTTTTTCCATAGAAGGAAGTTGGAGCTTGCGCGTGAGCTAAGAGGTTGGGTCGTGGGCGGGGCTCGACGGTCGAGACCGCGCGTTGGTAGGCTGGCTCCCGATGAACACGTTCGACGCGGTCCGACTTCGCAGCTACATGAAGGGCGTCCGCGCGACAACGGTTCCAGCCGGAGGGGACTTCGTCGAGGTCGCCTGGACGAATACGCTGGGCAGGGTTGCGCGTCACGGACGACCCCGAATGGCATTGCGCCGAGGCCCCGCGAAACGCTGAGCTCCCAGCTCCGCAACTAATGCGCGGCGTCTGGGAGTGCTGGGAGCCAAAGGTTCTGTCAGCTCATCCAGATGTGGGTGTTTCCCACGGGCGCCAGGTCTCGTACTGCTTCGCCATCTCCAGCCACCATCTCAGCTCCGTTTCGAAGTCTGCATCGCCGCGAAGCCTGGCCTCCCCCACAGCGATCATCCGGCGTAGCCACTCCGATTGTTCCTCGCCCAGCTTCGGCTTCATCAGTCGATTGCTGAGCTGTTGCCTCATGTCGCCGGGCCACATCGGGCGCATCGGCGTCATCGCCGCAGCATACACGTCGTCGTCGAGGAGAAATCTGTGTGTGGCCGGCGCGACGAGGAGCGGCATCCCGAGGTCGTGCCCGCTCAGCAGCAGCCTCGTCAGCACGGCCGGGCGCTGGGATTTTGGCCACATGCCGATGAGCTTCGATCCCGCCCTGAGTCCCAGCATTCCCGAGCCATCGAGGAGCTTCAAGAGCACCTCTCTCGTTGTCTCCGGCGGCTTGGCCCCGTCTGCCAGGTAGGCCGTCACGACCGGAGCGCCCCACGCTGTGAAGTTTCGTTCCGCACTCTTAGGCATCGCTGCGTGGCGAGCGGTGAGCTCATCGAGGTGTTCGCGCACCCACTCCGCAGCGTGCTGATGACGTGCGTTGCCCGGCGCCTTGACGTTGCAGTCCACCACCACCAGCCACAGCGGGCATCGCTCGTTGAACGCCTCGACCCACTGGGCAATCATGGCCCCGAACACATCCCAGTCCGTCGCCGTCGGCGCGATGGGTCCATTGCGCTCGCCGTCCATCACCTCCTCGAGAACACGCTCGATGACCGCATCGCTGACCTCTTCGGGGAGCCACGAGAGGTGCTCCGGGTCGAGGGCTTTGACCAGGTAGCGAACGTCCATTCCAGAGTTGATGTAAAGCACCGAATCAGACCACTCCACGACCCCGCTCGCGTTGTCTCCCTTCAGCGCCCAGTCTTGCAGGTCTGCGGGTAAGGAAGCGGCCAGCTCCGCGGCGAGGCCTGGTTCAGGTACATCTTTAGCGAAGAGCCACAGCCCAAGATCGTAGGAGACCTTTGGCGGGCCGTGACCCAGGAAGGGGAAGTCACTCATGACTCAGCTTATCACTCAATCTTGACTGCCAGGCGGCACCCGGTGTCATGGACGGTCCAATGAACTTGCAGGAGCTGGTTTCGGTGTTTGCGGTTTTCGCATTGTGGCGCTGTGTACGAAGCTAGGTGGGGTGCACGAAACTAGCGGATAGAACTTTCGAAAGCCCAATTCCGCCGCCGAGTGCGTTCGTCGCGGAATCGCCCTGCCTCTTTACGCGACGATGAGCGACGAAGAAATCGCACACGTCGTCGAGGTTGTACGAGGCATCACTCTGACGAGTGGTCCCGCCAGAGTCGGCGAAGGACGACAGTTCATCGACGGGCTCTTCGCTTTGCGCCGCGCCCTTCGGCACGATCTCGGCGCGGTCCCGCGAGTGACCGGCAAGCACGCCGTGGTCGCGCTGCATATCAAAGCGCTGCGGGATGCTTGAGCGTCAGCGTGAGTAAGAGAAAGCGAATGAGCATGGAGTGAACATCTTGTTGTCCTATTCGCGCGAAACGTTCGCATGGTACCTTCGCTCTAAGTGACCGACGCGAATCATCCCCAATCGCCAGACATCCCGAAGGGGCTGACGATCAACGCGGAAGGTGCCTTGGTCATTCGAAATCGCCCTCCTTGGGAGCCGACGGTGATGTCCGTCGTCGCCTTCGTCGTCGTCGAACGTCTGTGGGACGCGGCCTGGGATTCCATCGGCATAACCGTCATCGCTTTCGCGTTCTTAGCGTTCGCACTCAGCACCGGCGCACTCGCGCTCCTCGGTTGGGCTCGCTCTCGCATCCGCCTATCTCACGTAGGCGCGACATATTCGCTGGGACTTCGAGGTCTCCCTACGCGTACGTTCACACGCTCGGGCGGCCTGACGCGCGGCATCGAGGGAGACGCACGCCGTGGTGTGCGCGCGATGAACCTCCAGTCACAGGCGGTGACAGAGGACCACTTCATCAATCCAATACACGACCGCGACGAGGCTGCGCGTATGCGAGCTTATACGCGTAGCCTCAGCTCACACGTCGGGCAGATGGAGATCCTGTACATGACGCTCGACGAGTCCAACCGGTTCGTGTGTCGCCGTGGTGGCACAGAACTCCACGCCGTAGAAGACTTCCTCCGAAGCTACTTGTACGGATAAGAAGTCGAGCGACCAGATCATCCGAGAGCTTCTCGCTCGCATCGTTGAAGCCGATCACCGAGCTCTGCGACCCTTGCCACCTAGCGCTTCGTGGACGGTCGAACATTCTCAGAACTATCAGCCACGCCGAAGCGAGAACCACTGCAACGGATCCGCATCCCACTTAGTCCTTCGAGGGATGGGGATATCACTTGGTATGTCGCTCACCACGACACGCAGTCCCATCAGCGACACCAGAAATATGGCTGAGACCAGTGAGGAGCAAGTCAGGCTCCGTGCAATCGAGCTCTTCGTCACCGCCGACGCAGGTAGCGACCAGCGTAAGTTCAGTGACCGCTACAACAAGATCCGGAGCCCATCACACACTTCGACGTCAACGTTCGTGAGGGCGAAGCCAAGCGCCGCGGCGCGCTGAAGCCGTCGACCACAACTAACTAACTGGGACGGCGTGATTCCCCTGCACACGAAGAGCGAATGACGTACCATTGAGGCCATGACTTACACATTGCGCTCGCTAGCCATTCTCCTTCTCCTCGTCGGCGGATGCACTCCACCTAGCCTCCAGGACGAACTTTTTGGCGCTTGGTACGGCGAAGGCCCCGACGGTGATCAGTGCTTTGTCTTTTGCGATGGCAACCGCGTTTTCACGGGTGATCGGCCTTGCGATGACTCCACCGCCGGCGACTTCGACACATCGAGCCCAGTGAGAATCGAAGGAGACTTCTTCACCGTGTTCTTCGAGGAAGACGTCGTCTTCAGTGACGTGTCCGTCAACGGCGACACCATGGTCTACGGATTCGGCGGCATCTCGTATCAAACCATGCGCGTCGAGGCCCCGGACTACTGCACGTCGCGCCCGTAGTCGCCTGAAGCAAGTAGGGGACCCTTCTCTTTCGTTTTGTCGTTTCATCTCTTGATTCCGTTCCCTCCAGCAGCTCCATCGTGGCTCGTCACGCTCCAGCGAACGCACGCGTGCAGAGGTAGCGCTTAAGCAGCCGCAAAACCGAGATCAAGCTGTTGCAAGAGCGGTCGCGGTCGTGAGGCGATGCCAAGGACAGCGTGGATTTTGCTCGCTTCGGTGGCGATGGACTTCACGCGCATGGCGCTCTGGCACTTGGGACACGTCA
>JBLHKB010000495.1:0-5309 GCA_047619315.1 Polyangiales bacterium | reverse complement strand
AGGTCCTCCTCCGGACCGCGGCGCGGCGCGAAACGGGTTCCGAGGTCGAGGACATTGTCATTCGTAGCCGCCCCGACGGCAGCGAACTTCGCGTGGGCGATGTTGCTACGGTCACGGACGGTTTCCGCGAGGTGGACCGCGAAGCCAGCTTCAACGGCCAGCGCGCGGCGATGGTCAACATCTACCGAATCGGCGAGCAGTCACCCATCGAAGTCGCGGATGCGGCGAAAGCTTGGATTCAGGAAAACGCATCGAATCTGCCTCCGGGCGTCGAGGTTGTGACCTGGAACGACGCGTCGGAAATCTACGCCGCGCGAATCGACCTATTGCTGCGAAACGCGGCCATGGGACTCGCGCTCGTGCTTCTTGTGCTGGGCCTCTTCTTGGAGCCCCGTCTGGCCTTCTGGGTCACCTTGGGCATCCCCATTAGCTTTGCGGGCTCTCTCCTCTTCCTGCCACTAGCGGACGTGTCCCTGAACATGATCTCGCTCTTCGCGTTCATTGTGACGTTAGGCATGGTCGTCGACGATGCCATCGTCGTGGGCGAATCCGTCTACCAGATGCGGCAAGAAGGAAAATCGCGCCTGCGGGCAGCGGTCGTTGGCGCGAAGTCGGTGTCGGTTCCGGTCGTGTTCTCGATCCTCACAACCTGCGTGTTCTTTGCGCCCCTGCTCTTCATCCCGGGCGTCTCCGGTAAGTTCTTTCGCAACATCCCCATCGTTGTCATCTCCGTATTGTTGATCTCCCTGGCGGAGTCGCTCTTGGTACTGCCTGCGCACTTGAGCCATCCGATGCCCTTCTGGCTTCGAGGGCTCCTCGCTCCATTGCTCTACCCTCTTGAGCTCCTTCAGAAGCTCAAGATTCATGAGCGGCTGCTGACCTTCATCGACAAGGTCTTTGAGCCGGTTCTCCGCGTGGCGATCCGGTGGCGCTATCTGACTCTTGCGACATCGATCATGATCTTCATGTTGGTCGTCGTCGGCTCCCTCGCGGGCGGGCGAATGAACTTTACGCCGATGCCGAAGATCGAGGGCGACGTGGTGTCCGCAAGCCTCCGCATGCCGGTGGGAACGCCCTTCGCGCAAACACGCGAGCTTACCGCGCTCATGACGCGAACAGCGCGCGAGGTCGTTGACGCGGCCGGAGGCGACGCGATTCTGGAGGGCATCTTCAGCGAAGCCGGCGCAGGGGGAACGTCCGGGTCCGGCCCGACGTCGAGAGCCGGCTCCGCCGCGAGCCACATGGCGAATGTTCGTATTCAGCTCGTCGAAAGTGACCAGCGTGATGTCACAACCTCTCAGCTCGCGGAACAGTGGCGAGAGCTTATCGGCGAGATCCCTGGCGCGGAGAACCTGAACTTTCGTTACTCCCTTGGAGGCAGCGCCGGCCAGCCCATCGACATTCGACTGAGTCACTCAGACAGCGACGTCCTCGAGGTAGCGGCGCAAAACCTTGCATCGACCATTGAAGGCATCGAAGGAACGCGCGACGTCGACAGCGGCGTCTCCCTCGGCAAGGAACAGATCGACCTTACCCTCACCACCGAGGGACGCGCACGGGGTCTCACTGAGCTCATGCTCGCCCGACAGATCCGAAACGCCTACTTCGGCGCCGAGGCATCACGTCAGCAGCGGGGCCGCGATGAGCTGAGAGTGTATGTGCGTCGTCCACTCGCGGAACGCGAGTCGTTGAGCGACGTAGAACGACTGATTGTGCGAACGCCCGACGGCGGCGAGATGCTGTTGGCAGATGCCGCCAACATCGAGCGCGGCCGGGCATACACGTCCATCACTCGCATCAACGGTCGACGTGTGATCAGTGTCACCGGCGATATCGTCGAGGGCGTCGGCAACGCAACGCAGATTCTCGCTTCATTGCAGGGCGAGGAGCTCCCGCAGCTGCTCGCTGAAACGGCAGGCCTGACGTATGAGCTCGGCGGCGAGCAGAGAGACTGGGGGGAGACTTTCGCCGCCCTCAAAACTGGCTTCGGACTCGCCTTCTTTATCGTGTTTGGCCTCCTCGCCATTCCGTTCCGCAGCTATGCGCAGCCTCTCCTCGTCCTCAGCGCGATTCCCTTCGGTTTCGTGGGAGCGTTCCTGGGCCACCTCTTCATGGATTTTGACCTGAGTATCATCAGCGTGATGGGCATGGTCGCGCTCTCCGGTGTCGTCGTGAACGACTCACTGATATTAATTGTCCGCGTCAACGAGATGCGCGAAGAGGGCTATTCGATCTGGGACTCCGTCATTGGCGGCGCCAAGCAGCGCTTCAGGCCCATCTTGCTCACCTCGCTCACGACGTTCTTTGGCCTCGTGCCCATGATCCTCGAACCATCGGTGCAGGCTCGTTTTCTTGTGCCGATGGCGGTCTCTCTCGCATTCGGCGTTATCTTCGCGACGTTTGTCCTGCTGCTCCTGGTGCCTTCTCTCTATGTGATTCTTGAGGACATCAAGAACCGTTTAGCGCGGCCGGTGTCGTTCATCGCTCGGAGTATTGGCGTCGCGGAAGCCGAGCTCCCAACAGCCACGGAACTGCGCTTCTCTCCGGCAGGCCTTCAGCTGGAAAAAGTCAGTAAGTCGAGCTAGACCGCGCCTATGCCTGAAGAACGCATGCTCGAGCGACGTCGCTTCTGTCAGCTCGGCGCCCTCGCCACCGGCAGTCTCATCCTCCCAGTGGTGGGTCAGGCCCAGCCAGTCGAGGTCCCGGTTCCTGAGGGGAACCGGGCGGGCCTCGAAAGTGCGCCTCGGCGTCCAGGCGCCAACAACGTCGAGGTGGATGGTCGAACGCTCTTCGAAGCGCTGAAGGCAGACAGTCCCGAAGCCGGCATGGGGTTTTTCATCCCACAAGACGTCTTTCGGGCGGTCAAAGGCATCTCAGATCCAGACGCGCTTCACGCTCGGATGATTCGCCTCTTCGAACGAGATGTCCACGAGCTGCACGCTGAGCTCGGCGAAGACGCAGATGACGCTGAATTCGTGCGATTTGAGTTTTCGAGGAGGCGCGGCTGGGTGGGCCTTCGAGAAGAGTCCAATCGACTCCCATACTGGGCTCAGAGGCATAACTGGCTCCATTACACGGTCGGTGAGCAAGAGCGACGCTTCGAGGTTCGCACCATGATTTCCTGGGGCGATCACTGGTACATCACCCACTTGAGCGAATTTCGACGCTAGCGCCCTAAGACATCAGCAAAAACGGACGTTTCCACCGTCATAGGCGCCCCGCTTTAACGATCTCCTGTTATCGTCGCGGCCGCCGAGAAACCATGCTTCGTCGACTTCTTACCATCCTTATTCTGAGCGCTGTTTGGACCCTCTGGTCCTGGCACTCTGAGCCCATCGTCGTCGGATTTGGGATCTTCTCGATTCTCTTCACGACCTACATCGTGGATCGCTTGGGCGTGCTTGATTCCGAGGGACAGCCCTATGAGATCAACATCCGGCTCTTGCGCTTCATCCCATGGCTCGTGTGGGAAGTACTGGTTGCGAACGTTCAGGCGGCGAAGCTGATTCTTAGCCCCACCCTGAAAACACGCCCGCACCTCATTCGTGTGCATGCGCCACAACGGACCAGCCTTGGCAAAGTGATCTACGCCAACACGATCACGATCACACCGGGAACCATCACCCTCGACATTCAGGATGATGTCATCTTGGTGCATGCTTTGAGCGACGAGATGGCGTCCAAAGACAGCACAGGTGCGACGTCGAAGATCATCTCATGGCTCGAGGCCAAAGTGGTTGAGGATATGGTTCCTCATGACGACTCCAAGGACATCTCCACATGAACATGCAGTATGTCTTTGCTGCAGCGATGGCGGCGGTGGTCATCACGATGGCGTTTGCGCTGATCCGTTCGACGCTTGGACCCACGGTCTATGATCGAATTCTCGCCCTGAATGCCTTTGGAACCAAAACCGTTCTGCTCATCGCTTTGAGTGGGTACCTTTTCGGTCGTCCCGAGTGGCTCGATCTTTCGATCACATACGTCCTTATCAACTTCGTCGGCACTCTCGCGGTGCTTCGCTTTTCCAAATACGGTTCCGTCGTGCCGCGCGAGCCCGAACAGGCCGCCCCCGAGTGACCCTCGCCCTCGATATTATCGCGACGATTCTCATCGGCGGCGGGTCCTTCTTTTGCCTGGTGGGTGGGATCGGTCTCTTACGCCTTCGGGGGTTCTACAGTCGCTGTCACGCCGCGGGTGTCACCGACAGCGCGGGCGCCGCAGGAATTCTCGTCGGCCTCTGTTTCGTCAGCGAACCGCTCATCGCATTCAAGCTACTAACGATCCTGGTGTTTCTATGGCTTTCCAGCGTCGCCTCCACGCACGCCCTCGTCAAAGCGGCATACGCGCGCGGGGTCAAACTGCACCAGCCGCGAGTGAAGGACTGGACGCACCTCGCAGAAGAGGAAACAAAAGCGCGCCCAAGCGAAGCCACGGAAAGCGCGCCGTCGTGAGTCCCGTGTTCAAAGCTCGGGTGCTCGGTTCGAAAGCGACGCGATGCTAGGATTCTTTCCACTCGAAGCCGTTTTCTTCGTGTTCCTCGGCGTCCTCGCCGTCACGATCACACTCCAGCGAGACCTCTTCGCCGCGGGGATGCTCACGGGCATCTTCAGCTTGGTCTCAGCGGCCCTCTTTACTCTCATGGACGCGGTGGACGTCGCGTTCACAGAAGCCGCCGTCGGTGCGGGCATTTCAACGGTGCTCTTCTTGGCGACCCTCGCGCTGACGAAGGACAAAGAGAAGCCCGGGTTTCATCGCCCTGTGGGCGCCACTCTCGTCGTGATTCTCACCGGCGGGGCGCTTGTCTATGGAACCCTCGACATGCCTATTTGGGGCGTCGCTGATGCACCCATTCACACGCACGTCGCGCGTCACTTCATCGACACCTCGTACCGCGATATTGGCATCCCGAACATGGTGACGGCCATCCTCGCGAGCTATCGCGGGTACGACACCTTTGGCGAGCTCGCCGTGGTCTTCACCGCCGGCACTGGGGTAACGCTCTTGCTGCAGCAGAAGGGTATCTTCTCGTCGGAGGCGTCCGCGGTGCCAGCCAAATCTCGAGCGCCCTACGTTCGTGAGATGCCTGTCTTGCGCTCCATCACAAAAGCGATGCTGCCCTACATTCTGCTCTTCGCGCTCTACGTTCAGGCCCACGGCGATTTCGGCCCTGGCGGCGGCTTTCAAGCGGGCGTGATCTTCGCGTCTGGCTTCATTCTCTACGGACTTGTCTGGGGACCCGGCGCGCTACAGCGATTCGTTGGCGGCCGCCCCGTTCAAGTGTTGGCGGCCTCAGGCGTGCTGCTTTA
>JBLHKB010000494.1:0-5344 GCA_047619315.1 Polyangiales bacterium | reverse complement strand
CCCACCTGCGGCGTGTCCTCCCTTAACACTCGCGGCCGGGCTTGGTGTTGCCGACTGCGTCGAAGCCCTCGTCGAACAATCGGTTCGCATCAAGTGGCCGAACGACGTCCTCGTGGCCGATCAAAAGATCGCCGGTATTCTGAGTGAGACGCGCGGCGACTGCATCGTCGTCGGCATCGGCCTGAATATTGTGGAAGACCCTTTCCTCTCGCAGTTCTCGGCGACCTCCCTCGCAGGTTGCGGAGCCCTCCAGGCACGTGAAGATGTTCTCGCTCTCCTTTGTTCTCGGCTCGAGACGCGATTCGACACCCACCTTCAAACCGGCGCGGCGGCGACGGCAAACGCCCTCGAAGTGCGACTTGCCTGGCGAGGTGAGCTGGTCACTTGTGGCGGACACGCCGGTCGTTTGATCGGTGTCGCGGACGACGGCCGAGTTATCCTGGGAACCGTCGACGGTGAGCGGAAAGTGTCGTCAGGGACACTGAAGCGCGAAACCTAGACTTTTAGTACCAGTAGACCTGGCCCTGGACCTGGCCGTTGTTTGGGCTCTGCGGCGTGCCATCGTTCTGAGGGATACGACGTGGGCTGCGCCAGGCTGGACGTGCCTGAGCTGGACGTGCCTGAGCTGGACGTGCCTGAGCTGGACGTGCGGGCTGAGCACGGCGGCCACGACGAGCTGGCGAGGCGGCGGGTGCGTTCTGTGACGTTCCTGGCGGTGGACCGCGAAAACGTAGGTCCGGCTGCACCACGGTTCCGGGTGAAACTCCCGCTGGTACAGGGAAGTACCACCATCGACCGTGCTGCTGCAGCCAGTACCCGGCCACGCCACGGTGACCCGCGGGAACCCGAATTGAAGGCACGGGAACCGGCCTCGGACCATTTAGTCCCGCCGCTGCAGCAGGAGGGGCCGGAACCCCGGGTCCCTCAAGCTGTGGGCGTGGCGTTTCGATCTCGACCGAAGGCGCAGAGGGCTGCAGCTCTGCGACTGAGGGTGGGGGGAGCTGCTCGGCCGGCGGCGGTGGAATGTGGGCGACGACCTGAGTGAGGTAGACGCCACTTTCACCGCGCACGGCGGCGAGACCGATGTGCGTAAACTGTTCATCGAGGAGTTGTGCACGATGTGACTCGCTATCGAGAATCGCCGCGAGGGCGGCATTCGAGCTCTGCTGACGCGCAACATTCTGGGCGATTCGCGCGGCCTGAACATTGGCGGCTCGCACGCGATCCGCGGGTGTTCCAGTTCGTTCACTGACGTGACCCAGCTCGCCGTGCTGGGCCATGTCCTGGGAATGCGCCGCCGCCGCCGCATCAAGACCGGCATCCCTTTGCAAGGGCGGATGGCTCGCTTGACGTCGAAGAACGTTGATCCGCCGCAGCATTCGAGCTTCGCCGGAGGTGTCGCGAGGTAGTTCTGTGGCCAGGTCGGCGGAGGCCTCTTCCGCAGGACCCACCGCGATCGTGATTGGCGGGGCTCCCGGACCTTGGGCCAAGGAAGCCGACGTCACGAGGAGTGACAGGGCGATGGACACGAGAACAGTGGAACGAGACATTGCCATCTTACCTAGCAAGCTTCGATCCAGAATTATTGGCAAAAATGTAGGGTTTTTCTCCTCAGAAATGTCCGCGAGGTGCAGAACAGCGACGTTTTGGCACGCCCCTGCGAACAATCGTTCATGCCCTTGCATCACGCCTGTGATGAGACCACGACCTGTGAGTGCATATTCAACTCTTGGAAGAGCGGCGGATCGACGTCCATGGCGAAGACGCGCGTGAGTGGCTGAACGGCCAGCTGACCTGCGATCTGCGAGAGACTTCACCGGGCTCTGCAACCTACGGTCTCATCCTCAGTTCGAAGGGTAAGCTCATCTCCGATGTGTGGGTGCTTGAGCATCCCGAAGAGGACGGCGTGCAGCGCTTCTCGCTCAGCCTTCCCACTCTTCGCGCCGATGCCGCGTTTGAGCGACTCGACCGCTTCCTCGTCATGGAAGATGTCGAATTGGCCTTCAGCGAGGATCTGCTCGTTTCCGTTCAGGGCAGCGGCGCACGCTCGGCCCTCGGTGAACACAAAACAACGGTCTGGCCCACCACGCGTTTGGACACGGAAGGCGCTGAAGTCTGGCTCCCCGCATCCGAGTCAGCGGCGCTGATCGCATCCCTCGGCACAACGACCAGAGTCGCGTTTGATGACGCACGAGTCGAGGCGGGCGTCCCGGCTCTCGGCCAGGACATGGGGGACAGCACGCTGCCGCAAGAGGTCGGTCTCCACTCAGCCGTGTCATTCAACAAGGGCTGCTACGTCGGGCAGGAGCCAGTCATCATGCTCGAGCACCGTGGCAAGCCGCCCAAGCGTCTGGTGCAGATACGTGTCGATGGTTCATCGGTCGGAGACGCCGTCCTCTCCGGCGAGAGGAACGTGGGGCGAATCACCAGCGTTCACTCGTCGCTGCCGATGGCGCTTGCCCTCGTCAAACGCAAGCACCTGGAGGACTCGCTACGCGTCGGCGAGTCCGAGGTAGCGACCTTGACCATCATCGACAACGGCAAGCCCCGCGACCGTAGCGCTTAAGCGCTGAAGCTTGAGCCGCAGCCGCAGGTCGCTTTGGCCTGTGGGTTGACGAACTTAAATCCGGCGCCGTGCAGGCCTTCGACGTAATCGATCTCCGTGCCCTCCAAGTACTGGAAGCTCATCATGTCGACGAAGAGCGGAACGCCGTGGGACTCGAACTGTTGGTCGAGATCCGTGGTCTCGTCTTCGAAGAAGAGATCGTAGGAAAATCCGGAGCACCCTCCGCCAACGACTTTGACGCGAAGGCCCTGGTCGTGGAGCCCTTCGGCATCCTGGATTTCGCGGACTTTCTCGGCGGCTTTGGTTGTGAGCGTCAACATTGAACTTCGTTCTCCTGTGAAATGAAAAGCGCGCCATCGGCGTTGGCTATCCGTGAACAGACCCTAGGGAGCCTTGGGGCGCCAGGCAAGGCGGCCCTGCCCTGGCCCTTGTAGAAACTTGCAGAATTCAACATTCATAAACCCATGTTTTTACTACATTTTCCCCCCTGGCCCTTAACTAATACCAATCTGGTCCTATTTTGACGTAACGCACGGCGTCCTACGCCGTCTTACTTCTCAGAGAGGGCACTTCGCTCTCTCGCTTCTGAGGAAAAAACCGTGTCCTACGAACGAAACGCAGAACTGGACCGCTACATCAAGAAGGTCCGAAAGATCCCCCTTCTCTCCCGCGAAGATGAGCATGAGCTCGCGAAGCTCGTTCAGGCGGGTGACCAGGACGCGACGGACAGGCTCGTCGAAGCCAACCTTCGCTACGTCGTTTCCGTCGCTCTTCAGTACCGGCGTTACGCCATACCGCTCGGCGATCTACTCGCCGAGGGCAACGTCGGCCTCGTCACCGCCGCCAAGAAGTTCGACCCATCACGCGGAACTCGCTTCGTGACCTACGCTGGCTACTGGATTCGCGCTTTTGTGCTTGAGGCCGTCGTTCGGTCCACGAGTCTTGTTGGTGCTGGCAGCGGACCTCTGCGTTCAAAGCTCTTCTTCCGACTGCGGAGAGAACGCGCACGTATTCACAGCATCGAACAAGATCCGACCAAGCGCATGCAGATGATGGCGGACCTGTTCGAGACCACGCCCGACAAGATGGAGAAGATGCTCCGTCGCTTGGACGCGAAGGACGTGAGTCTGGACGCAGCTGTGTTCGACGACGCTGGGACAACCATGGTCGACACGTTGGTCTCGGGAGGAGCCGCCGTGGATGCCACCGTTGCGCGACTCGAGCGTCAATCGCAGATCGAAGGGCGACTAGGCGATGCGCTGAACACCCTGGATCAGCGAGAGCGCTACATCGTCGAGAATCGAATTCTCAGCGATGACGAGATGACTTTGGCAGCCCTCGGGCGGGAACTTGGTGTGAGCCGAGAACGAGCCCGACAACTTGAAGCGCGCGCGAAAAACAAACTGCGTGGACAGCTTCGAGAATTTGCGCCCGCCGCGGCGTGAGCCGACCCCGCTAAACTGGTGAGAATTCACGGATTTCCCCCAGCTTGGCGGCGGATTTAGGCACTGACTAAGAAGCGCTAGGGAATAGGCGCACAAGCGGGCATGATGGCCCTGCGATGGTCGACGATTCTAAGCCCGAATCCACCGTAGATATCCTTCTAGGAGAGCTGGAGGTGGAGACCGTAAGCTCCCCGCCCCCACCTCCACCGGCGGTGCGGCCAAGGCATTCTTCCATGCCGCCGCCCGTTCAAAGCGCCAAGCGTTCGGTCCCCCCGCCTCCCCCGAAGAGAAGTGGCGGCACGGACGTCATCGATGTCACGGAGCTCGAGGAACTGTCCGACGACGAAGTCGAAGAGTTCGAGGTGGCCGAAGTGGCCGTGGACGCCCCCAAACCGAGTATCTCCCCGCGGATCGATCACCCGGGTCCGACGGCCACTGCTCCGTCCGTGAGCGCGCCGGTTTTCCAAGCCGAGCTAGAGATTGAATCGACGGTGATCGCGGATGTCTCTTCTGGGGAGTTCTTCGAAATCGGTCCCGAGGAGCTTGTCGAGCACGTTGATTTTTCCGAGGAGATGGTCGACGCCGCTCGCGATCTTATCGCCGAGTGTGAGTCAAAGATCTCGGGCGAGACGGACAATCGTCAGGGGGCGCTACTCCACCAGCAAATCGGGCGCCTGTACGAGATGCCTTTGGCAGACCTCCGGAATGCCATTCGACACTTTCAGATCGCGCTGGAGAAAGACCCCAGCAACATCGCTGTGATCCAGGACGCCCGACGCGCTCTCCTCAACAAGAAGAGCTATGCCGCCGCGCTGGAGCTCTACGATCCGGAGATCCGACTCAGCGCAGACCCGCGCGAGAAAGCAACACTGCTCCTCGAAAAAGGGCTCCTCATGCAAGACGTCATGGGTAAGCCAAACGAAGCCCGGGCGGTGCTTCGCAATGCACAGGATCTCGACCGTGCGAACCCGACTATTCTTCAGGTCCTATCGGCGCACTTCAGCGATGCAAACGCTGCGCGGGAGCTAGATCTTTGCCTTGAACATTCAGCGAATGGTGTGGCCGCCGACGCTGCTCATCGAGCAGCGATTGTGGCGAAGCGCGCCGCTATTGTTGAGCATGACCTGGGGCAACGCGAACGGGCCATCGAACTTTACGAAACCGCGATCCGACTGACTGTTCGGGCTCCAGGCGCGCTCAGCGCCCTCAAACGACTGCATCATCAGTCCGGGCGCTGGCGCGATCTCAGTCGGGTTCTAAGCCTTGAAGCAGACGAGAGCACGGACACTCAGCATGAGGCGCAGCTTCGTTATCGTATCGCGCGGATTCAACG
>JBLHKB010000493.1:0-5345 GCA_047619315.1 Polyangiales bacterium | reverse complement strand
GTAGCCGACGTAGGAGACATCCCCCGAACCGGAATCGCCCACGGGACCGCTGTCTTCGCTCGGACGTGAATCTGTGGCCGAGAACGCGTCGGACACGTTTGCATCTTCGGCGCTGACGGAGTCGGTGGCGGAGTCCGTTGAGGTAGCGTCCGCAGAGGCGTCCACAGCGCCGTCCACAGCGCCGTCGTCATCCCCGCAGGCTGAGAAGGCTAGAAGAACCAGGAGCCACGCGCATCGTTTCGTCATCGAACATCCATTCTTTCGGAGCCCAGTAAAGCGGAACGCGAGGCGCGCGTCGGCAACGCCGATGGCGCGCATTCACCGACTCGCGCATGAGCAAGCTGAAGGGCCGCTCCGCTAGCGAGTGGGCGTATCGACGGGCGGCGGCGCGTAGTAGTCGACGACCTGGATGGGCTCGGCGAGGCTGGCGCGGCAGGTTTCAAACATGCCACCGGGGTCGCCGCCGATCTCGAGGGGGGTCGGCGCGTTGAATTCCAGGCGCACCTTCTCGCACAAGAAGTCGTGCACGCGATCGTCGCGGTAGGTGCCCTTCCAGATACTGCGAAGGTTCCACGCCACGTCGACGCTTCCGATGTCGACGACACGAATATTGAACCGGTCTTCGCGCTCTTCGGCGAAAGGAAAAATGCGCGCGCCGAAGCCCCAATACGGGATGGTGCTGAGAACGACTCCGCGAAAAGGACCGTCGAAGACGAGCTCGCCGTCTTTGATGGGCGCGCCGACGGGCTGGCCGTCGATACCGAGACGAACGCAGTCGCCGCCTTCGTTGTAGATGCGCACGTTCCCGCGCTTCTGAAAGAGGACCTCGGGCATGGTGCGTCCGCCGATGGACGCGAGGTACGCCAACGCGCCGCCGCCGAAGTGCTTGAGGATCGGAGTGCGAAGGAAGCGGTCCTTCATCTCGTTGTAGTGCTTGATGGCGAGGGCATCGACGCCGAACCCGGCGAAGGGGGTCATGACGCCATTCACTTCGACGAGGCGGAGCTCACGGCTGCCGCCCTCGGTGTGCAGTCGTCCGAGGTCGACGGCGACGCCGCGGCCCCGCTTGTTCTGAGCGCCCAACACCCAAGCGATGGCGTTGCCCGTTCCGAGGCGAAGCAACCCGAAGCGCGGAATGCTCTTATTGGTGCGCCTTGCTTCTTTGACGGTCCACGTGACCATCTGCGTGAAGGTTCCGTCGCCGCCGCCGGTCAGCACGGTGCCGTAGCCGCCTTCGACGATGCGGCGCGCGATGTCCTGTCCTTCTTCGAGGCTTCGGCTGACGAAGAGGTCACCGCTGCGGATGATCTCTTCGAGCATGCCCACGAGGTTCTCGGTGACCTGCTTCGCGTTGCCGTTCACGACGACGGCGACCCGTGATGAGGCGTCCACTAAAGCAGGACCTCTTCGATTTGACGCGCCAGGTCGGTGTCTTGTGCGGTGATTCCACCAGCGTCGTGAGTCTGTAGACGAATGCTGAGGCGGTTGTAGACCCAGGTCAGGTTCGGATGGTGATGTGCGGCTTCAGCGCGCTCAGCGATGGCGTTGAACCGGGCGATCGCCGCCTCGGCGCTCTCGCTGATGTGCTCGCGGACCAAAAAGTCCCCATCGCGGCCCCAGGTGGGAAGAGTCTTGAGAAATTCTTCCACGTCGTTTTCACTTAGTTTGCTCATGATTCGAGTGACGAGCCTTGCACCTCATTTGTTCCTGGCCAAGTGCGAAAAGCGCTGCTAGTTTCGCGGCTCTCCACGGCCGAGTGGCGGAATCGGTAGACGCGGTGGATTCAAAATCCATTTTCTTCGGAAGTGCCGGTTCAAGTCCGGCCTCGGCTACCAGCTGGAATACAGCTTGGGTAAAGGGCAGCGTTCGCAAGAACCTGCCCTTTTTTGTTAAAATCGAGCCATTTGGGGCCTTCGCTCGGTGACGGTGCTTCGGCTGTACGAGCAGTGCGCTATACTCGGCCCGTGCGTCCCCTCATGACTCTTATTCTCGTCTCATGCCTCGCCGCATGCGACGGCAGCATCGGATCAAGCGTCGATGACCCGGGTACCAGGCCAGGACCTGGCCCAGGCGTTACCCTCGATTGCTCAGAGCTCAGACCTGGGCGAAGCCCGCTTCGTCGGCTGACCATCAACGAGTACGACAACTCTGTGGAGTATCTCTTCGGCGACATGTCGCGACCCGCGGAGCGCCTCATCGACGATGAACGTGGCGTCGTCAGCGCCGACGCCAGAATCGTCAGCGAGGTCATCGCTGGCCAGTACATGAGCGCAGCGGAAGACATCTCGCTCCGCGCCACCGAGGATCTCGACGGGCTCCTTGGATGCGGCGGGACAAACGACGAAGCGTGCGTGCGCGGGTTCATTGAGGACCAAGGTCGCTTGGCGTATCGCCGGCCTGTCACGAGCGACGAGACCGACGCGCTTATCGCCGTGTTCAATGTGATCGCTGGCGAGTTCGACACGCGAAGCGGCGTGCGGGCCGTCATCGAGAGTATTCTCCAGAGCCCGTTCTTCTTGTATCGCGTGGAGATCCCAGCGATGGACGCGGGCCCCATCGTTCGACTCACGGGCTACGAGGTCGCGACGCGCCTTTCGTTCCTGCTTTTGCAGACGAGCCCCACGGATGAACTTCTCGCGCGCGCTGAGGCCGGCGAGCTCGACACGGACGAAGGTGTTGAAACCGTGGCGCGTGAGCTTCTTGATGACGCCCAAGCGAGCGCCGCCATCGAGTCGTTCTTTCACCACTACCTGGAGCTCGACAAGCTCGATGGGCTGACAAAAGACACCGAGACCTTCCCGGATTACAACGAGGAGATCGGTCGTCTCTTCGAGGCAGAGACCGAGGCGTTCGTCGCCGAGATTCTCGCAAACGAGGATGGCGACTGGCGTGAGCTGCTCACCGCGGACTGGACGATGATGAACGGGGCGCTCTCCGAGTATTACCGCTTGGGCGACGTCACCGGCGATGAGTTCGTTCGCGTGCCCCTCGATGGTCGTTACCACTCAGGGCTTATCACGCAGGGCAGCATCACGGCCACGCGCGGTCGCTCGGATTCGACGGACCCGGTTCATCGCGGCATGTTCGTGCGCGCCAAGCTGCTCTGCGGCACGATCCCCGACGTCCCCGAAGGTCTTCAGATCGAGGCGCCGGACCCGGACCCAACGCTCACCTATCGCGAGCAGCTCGAGGAGCACCGCGCCAACGAAGAGTGCGCCGTGTGCCATCGCCTCATGGATCCTCTTGGGTTCTCCATGGAGTTCTTTGGTGGAGATGGCCGCTTCCGCGAAGACGACAACGGCCTCGTCATCGATGCGACGGGCGAGATCCTCGGCAGCGACTCCAACGGCACCTTCGACGGCGTCCCAGAGCTCGCCGAGCGTGTCATCGCCAGCCAAGAAGCACAGGCCTGCTTCGGCGAAGCGTTCTTTGAGTTTGGGGCAGGCCGAGCGCTCAGCGACGAGGACGGCTGCTCGCTTCAGAGCATGCTCGGCTCGTTCAGCGAAGGCGAGTTTGATATTCGCGAGCTCATCATCGGCCTGACTCAGACCGAGGCTTTCCTGCATCGAGTCGTCGACCAAGATCAGTTTCCTGCCCCGCCGCTCAGCGTCGAAATAGACGAAATGGAGATGGAGTAATGAAGAAGCTCAGTCGGCGAACTCTCCTTCGCAGCGCTGGTGGTGCGGCCCTCGCGCTTCCGCTTCTCGACGCCATGGTCTCCTCGCGCGGCGTTGCCCAAGATGAGATCCCCAAGCGCGTCGTCTTCTTCTTCACGGGGAATGGTCCCGATGTCGATCGATGGTGGCCGTCTGGCGGTGAGACCGACTTCACTCTGGGGCCCTCCATGGAGCCGCTTGCTCCTTATCGGTCCAAGCTTCTCATTCCCCGAGGAATCTCCATGACCACGGCGCGCGAAGCTCGGGGTGACGGTGGAAACGGCCACGACGTCGGCGTGGGTCATTGCCTCACCGCCCGTGGCATCGTCGCCGGACCAAGCGGCGTCGGCGAGTTCGGTCATCTC
Organism: Polyangiales bacterium; assembly: GCA_047619315.1. Taxonomy (GTDB): domain Bacteria; phylum Myxococcota_A; class Polyangia; order Polyangiales; family Houyiibacteriaceae; genus JBCCRV01. The sequence continues at coordinate 1,324 of JBLHKB010000493.1, read as the reverse complement.
TGGGATGGCACCGCCGGTGGCATCTCCATCGACCAGCACATCGCCAGCGCGGTGCAGGGAGACCTCCCCTACGGCGCGATCTCTTTGGGGGCGCGCGCCGAAGGAATTCGCCAGTCCCTTCCTTCGCGCATCAGCTACCGCGGGCAAGGTCAACCAGTGACGCCCTTTCACACTCCCGAGGCTGCTTGGGATCAGATCTTTGCGGGTCTCGGCACCGTCGAGAGTGGACCCAACCCCGATGCGCGGCGGCGCGAAGTTGTTCTGGGTGCTGTATCCGCGGACCTCGCTCGCCTCGGCGGACGACTTGGGCGAGCGGACCGGCAGCGGCTTCAGCTTCACGCCCAGCGCGTGTCGGACATCGCCGGCCGAATCGACGCGTCGAGTCGCGTCCTCTGCGAGGCGCCGGGTCGAGCCACCGCGGCGGACTATGGCGAGACCATCGACCTGCAGGCGTCGATCGTCACCGAAGCGTTCAAGTGCAACTTGGCGCGCGTCGCCTCGATTCAGTGCTCCACGGGTCAGTCCGGCGTTCGCCATTCGTGGCTTGGTCACACGGAGAGTCATCATGGCATCTCCCACAAGGGCGACTCGGACAGCGCTGCGCGAGCGCAGTCAGCGGCGATCGATCGCTGGTACTGCGAGCGCTTTGCGGGCCTCGTTGGGCAACTCGACGACGTGGATCTTCCCGACGGCTCAACGCTCCTCGACCACACGACGGTGGTTTGGGTCGCCGAGCAGGCGAAGGGCACGGGCAACACGCACAACTGGAACGAGATGCCGTATGTCCTCGCCGGCGGCGGCAGCGGCTACTTCAAGCAGGGCGTGGTCGACACCGGTGGTCGTGCGCATGGCGAACTGCTTGTGAACCTCATGAACATGATGGGCGTCCCGGGCGATAGTTTCGGCAACGCCGAATACTGCGACGGCGCCATCGATTCCCTCATCGCCTAACGCGCGCCTCAACATCGATAAGCGAGCTTGAGCAAGGGCAGCGCCGAGAAGCGTTTGTGCTAGTGTCTTCGCCACATGCCACGTTTCGCTGCCATCGATGTCGGGTCGAACGCGAGTCGCTTGCTGATCGTTCAGGCGAAGGACCCTGAACGTGTCCGCACCTTTCGCTCAATGCGTGTACCGGTGCGTATGGGGCACAGCGTCTTTCAAACCGGGCGCCTCGACCCCGTCAGCATCGACCGGTGCGTCGAGACGATGCGGCGCTTCGCGGAGACGATGGAAGAAGCGCGCGTCGACGACTACCACGCGGTCGTGACGGCGTCCGCGCGGAGCGCCCAGAACGGCGACGTGCTCATCGAGCGCGTTAAAGAGG
>JBLHKB010000492.1:0-5367 GCA_047619315.1 Polyangiales bacterium | reverse complement strand
CTGGGGAGAGCACCAAGACTTGCTCAAGAGCGGCGCGCATTCCCGTGACATTCTTGCGCCGGAAGAGCCCCGAAGCGAGCTGGAAGAGCGCGTCTTTGGCCAGATCCCTCGAACCGGCTTCCAGATGGAACTCCGCGATGCGCCGGAGCAGAAGAAGATCGTTTGGATAGCGACGCCGGAGCTCTTGAAGTCGACGCGCCACCTCTTCGTCATGCGTGTAGCGAAGAAGCACCTGCATATCGCCCATCATGCGCTCGAGCTCACGAGGGGGAATCTGGCCGTCTTCAGACCGCTCTCGAGTCGGGGGCTCTGACGGTCGGACCGAAGCGACGTCGGGAACCAATCTCTGAGCTTCGTTCTTGTGGGTGTGCGGGCCCGCCGGTGCGGGAGCTTGCACAGAACGTCCGTCCTTCGCAGCCGCGCCGGGAAGCCGCGGGGGCGGCGCTAACTTCTTGACGGAAAGAGGAATCGCATCTCGTTCAAGAACCCCGTCATACAGAGCGCCCTGCGTCGTCACCGCTTCTTCCGCCGTCTCAAGGAACGCTTCTTCGACGCCGTCCAGAGCTTCCAACGCGGGATGGTCATTCTCAAGCACATCAAGCGGCACGAGCTCCGCGAGAGCTGTCTTCGCCGACGGAAAGATGTCCTCTTCAGGGAACGCGCCCAAGGTCGTGCGCGCCTGGCCCGCCACCGCGTTGGCATTGTTTACGAACGCATTGAAGATACGTTCAACATCCGGAAGCAGTGGAAGCCGCTCGGTGGCGGTGATCAGCGCCGCGTCAGTCACTCCGGGATCGGTCTGTTCGTCGCGCATTCGGGCAGTTGTAGCGCACTCCGCGCGTGGGCGCAGCCAGTGCGCCCGAAACGAGCCTAGTCGCCCATGGGTTGGTCGCGAAGCTGGTCTTCGGACCAGTCGAGAATAGCGCGGGCGTCCTTGAATCGGTCACTTGGGTAGGTTCCGCCGGCGATGCGCTCGATGGCCTTCGTGCCAGCGCCCACGGCGACGAGTTCCTGGATGCGTTTGAGCATCGCTGCGAGTGTGCTGACCCCGAGCCGCGGGAGTACGACTGCAAAACGCCGTCGGTAGAGAAACACCATGTCGGTTCGGCGCAGCCGCTCCGTCACCGCATCGAGGACGCTGGAGTAGTCCCCTTGTTGGACGTCCATCGACACGGAGATGACCACGACGGAAAACTCATCGCCGTAGCGATCCGCCAGGTTGGTCTGCTCTTTAAGTCGCTTGCGAAAGTAGCGCCCCTCGAGAACCCGCGCTGAACCCTGGGGGTTGCCGTGCACCGCCACCTCCAACACGTCGCGAAGGTCTTCAGGGGTCCAACGACGTCCTGGACTGAGCTTTCTTGCCGCTTCGGCAAGCTGCCGTGCAAAGCGCGAGGCGAGCTCCGGGTTCGCGCAGATGCCCTCCAGGTCGCCCTCACGGAGAGCTCGCTGGGCGTCCGCGTCGAGCACTACTTTGATCGCCTCCGTGACCGTCGTCATTGACCGAAGGATACCATGGCGGAGCACCTTGGCACTAGTTCCCGGGGGCTGGCGCGGCCATTAGCGAGTGCCCAGACCGTCAAACGTGTTCTGGGCGAATCCATCCCACTCCACGACTGGGTCGAAGGCGTCACCGAGGTCTGTGTCTCCACTCACGATACGAATCTGGCGACGCAGCGTTCGCTCTCCGGAACTTGTGTCGCCGCTGCCCCAAGTGGCGTTGCAGGTGCCCAAGGTCGAACCGAACGTGTCGAGGATGGTCCCGCCACACTCCAAGGTATAGACGTCGTCCCCGGTGTGGTTGATGACGCGGGACGACGGCGACTCGTCGCACAGGGCTTGAGAGGAGAAGCTTGGGTGGCAAAGCACCCACGTGGCTTCGCTCGCGAGCGTTCCAGTCATTGAGTACGTGTTGGCTGTGCCTCCACCGCACTGGGAGCGAATCGACAATGTGCAGAGTGAGAGGTTCACAGGCACATTCGATGCGTTGTAGAGCTCGATGGCCTTGTTGAAGCTCGAGCCTTCGACGTACTCACTGATGATGAGCGTCCCAGGGCCTGGTGGAGGACCTGCATCGGGTCCACCGTCTGGGCCGCCATCTGGACCGCCATCTGGCAGGACGGGGACATCGGGACCGGCGTCGACCACGGGTACGTCGGGGCCGGCATCCATTGGAACAGGACCTGTATCCGTCACAACGGGTCCACTATCGGGCACCACGGGAACGTCGGCGCCGGGCCCGGCATCCATCATTGGGAGCGGTCCACCGACGCACGCGCCTGCTTGGCAGTCGACTTCGTTCGCGCACGCCACGTCGATACAGCTCGCATCAAGACGCACTTCGACGGGCACGGAGTTCCCGTCCACAAACATGGCGGGAAGCACACGTCGAACTCGCGCAGCTCCGTTGCGAGTTCCGTACACGCTGATGACGACCATCTCTCCGTTGCTCGCGTCCCCGGGACGAATCGCAATGGACTGTGGCCAGGTGCCATCAACGGGCGAAGAGGCGTCCGCGGTACGACCGCTCGTCACACCACGAACGACGATTCGAACGGCGTCGATATCGCCCGGCACGGAGAGCGCGCTTCCGTCGATGGAAACCACAATCCCGGTTTCGTTGGCACAGCCAAAGGCGGCGAGCAGGAGCAGCAGCCCGGATAAACGGCAAGTCATAGGTCGAATCTACCGTGATTTCGCCCCAGGAGCATCCCGAAGCACGTCAATCGGCTTCGAAGGGCGGAAACGTCCCCTCGACCGGCGCCTGATGGTCGACCGGCCCTTGCCCACCGCCAAGGCCAGGAGCACCGACGATCGCCCGCTGAAGCCAGCGCTTTGCTCCCTCGACGGAGTCTCGCAGCGAGTGCCCAAGGGCAAGTCGGGCGCTGATGGCGGATGCGTAGGTGCAACCTGTTCCGTGGGTGTGCTTTGTGTCCACTCGAGGTGCGGAGAAGACCTCACTCCCCGAGTCATCGAGCAGAAGGTCGCTCGCATCCGCATCTTCAAAGTGTCCGCCCTTGATAAGAACGGCCTTGGCGCCAAGTCCCCGGATAGCCTTCGCCGCGTCCATCGCCTCAGCGAACGAAGACACGCTTCGGCCCGTCAGTGCGGCGGCCTCCGGCGCGTTGGGCGTCACCAAATCAGCGCCGGCGATGAGCTCACGCATGCGGATTTGCGCATCGGGGTCCAGGAGCGGCGCGCCGTGTTTGCTGACCATCACCGGGTCAACCACGAGAGGGACGCGTCGATGGGCCAGGCTGCTCGTCACCGCCTCGACGATGGCGGCCCCACCAAGCGCGCCGATCTTGATGCAGTGGGGAGGGATATCCTGAAGCACAGCCTCGATCTGTTCGGCGACGATGGAGGCCGAGAGCAATTCGACGCGAGACACCCGCAGCGTGTTCTGCACCGTGACCAACGTGACGACGCTCATGCCGTAGACGCCATGTTGGTGGAATGTCTTTAGGTCTGCTTGGAGGCCGGCACCTCCAGAAGGGTCGGAGCCAGCGATCGTCAGGGCGCAGATAGGCAGTGACATGGGACGCCATCTAGCGCGCGCGAAAGGTGCTGTCACCCGTGGAATAGCCGGCTTCTCACCCTTCGCACTTCCCACGTGGTCCCTCCCCACGATCCGGGCTAGGTTCGCGGCGATCATGGTGAGAGCTGGCCCAAGAGTGTTTCTGGCGCTGTTCGTCATGTTTGGCCTGGCCTGCGAGGAGCCGCCAACCGTGGTGGACATCCCCGCCGATCCGGAGCCCGAGCCGGAACCCGAGCCGGAACCGATCCCCTTCGTCGAACACACGGTGGAGCCGGGGCAGACGCTTTGGGATATCGCACGGGCATACTCCGTGAGCGTCGACGCCATCCTCGAGTTCAACGAGATGACCGAACGCGACGTCCGTCGTCTGCGAGCGGGTGCGGCGATACGAATTCCCGGCGCGACGGAAGCAGCCACCGTCGAACGCGTGACCGCGGTGGACATCACGACGCTGCCGCCACTCGAGGACGCCGGCTACCACGTCATCGCCGAGGGTGAGACCCTGTGGGATATCGCTCAGACCTACGACCTTCCGTCTGGGGAGATCATGGAACGCAACGAGTTCGATGACGATGCCGTCCGGAATCTTCGGGCGGGAAGCGCGATTATCATTCCGGGCATCGAGCAAAGCGATGTTCGGGTCGCGGAGCCGAGTGAAACGCGACGCGTGATGCATACCGTTGCAGAAGGCGAAACGATTTGGGACCTAGCGCGTTCATTCCGCGTTTCGGTGTCGTCGCTGATGGCAGCGAATCGCCTCGACGCGGACTCGGCGAGCAATTTCCGCGTCGGTCAGCGCCTGGTCATCCCCGGCGGACAGCGGCGCTCCGGAGATAGCGCAGGGCGCCCCCTCACGCGACGCCAGCGCGGCGCTCAAACGCTGGCCCGCAGGCTCGGAATCGGGACTCTCGCCGTCGCACGCAAGCTGATGATGGGCCAAGTCGAGCGCCGCTGGGTTCGCGCAGGACGCGGCCGAATGAATCGGATGCCTGGCACACTTCGCTGGCCCGTATCCAACGGACGTTTTGTGCGCGGCTACGGCAGCGGCGAAGGCGGCTACCACCTGGCTGTGGACATCGCGGGCGACTTGGGATGGAACGTGCGCTCCGCGGCGGCTGGCATTGTGGGTTACTCGGGCGACGAGGTCCCCGGCTACGGAAACGTCGTCCTCGTCATCCACAGCGGCGGGTGGGTAACGATGTACGCCCACAACTCCGTGAACTTCGTCGTCGCGGGCGAACGCGTTCCGGCCGGCGGCGTGTTGGCGGAGCTCGGCAGCACCGGCATCTCGCGGGGCCCTCATGTTCACTTCGAGTTCATCGCACGAGGACGGAACTGCGACCCTGCGTCGCTCTTTCGGCCGGGCGTCCGCCACGCGTCTCGATTGGCGCACATCGAAGCGGAGACCTGGACACGGCCGGATCAGCGTCCCGAGGGCGTCGAGTGCGGACGGCGGCGGCGACACCCGCGAAGTCGCTGGGTCACGAACGAATGAACCAACCGTCCAGCCCGGCCGGTCAGAGCAAGGGCGAAGCATTTCGCCAGATGCTGGTGAAGGAACGCATATTTTTGGCCATCGTGGCGTCGGCGCTCATCTTGGTCGGCCTCACGTATCCCTACGCTGGCATCGCTCGCTGGGTCGGCTTCGCCATCGCCGGCTATTCCGCCGTGGCGAACGACAGCGTGCAGACGTTGGGCACTTTCATCGGAAGCAACCGAGACCGCCCGTGGTGGACGTTGTGGCTTTGGATCGGCGGCATCTTCTTGGTGACCGTCGGATACAGCTGGTGGGCCTACGCCGGCGACGTCACCTACGAGCGCCTCGCGTCGAA
>JBLHKB010000491.1:0-5386 GCA_047619315.1 Polyangiales bacterium | reverse complement strand
TCCGAAGATAGATGGTGTCGTTCCCTTGACGTTGCCGGCCCGTCAGCCGAAAATCGAAGAGGTATCTTGGGGATGTTGCATATTTCTTATCATCAATGCCCGATTTGGGCTGAAGGCACGCACTCATGAGTGCTGAACTACAGCTCGTTGAGGGGCCGGACGACATTCGGGACGAGGTCGGTCTTACTGGTGCCACCATCGATGGCCGCTACGAGGTCGAGAAAGTCCTCGGCGAAGGTGGAATGGGGCTCGTCTACAAAGCGCGCCACATCATCCTGAACAAACCTCTCGCCATCAAGGTGCTCCGTCCCGACGTAAGTCGTGATGAAGAGATCATTACGCGCTTTCGCCAGGAAGCTCAGAGCGCGTCTGCGATCGGCAACCAGCACATCATCGACATTTCCGACTTCGGAATACTCCCTGACAAATCGACGTACTTCGTCATGGAGTTTCTCGACGGCATCGACCTCACGGGGGCCATCGAGGGCGAAGAGGACATCGAGTCGCCGATCATCATCCACATCGCCAAGCAGCTGTGTCGCGCGCTGGGCGCGGCGCATGAGGCGGGGATCGTCCACAGAGATCTGAAGCCCGACAACATCTACCTTATTCGTCGCGGCGGAGATTCGAACTTCGTGAAGGTCTTGGACTTTGGCATTGCCAAGGTTGGCGGCAACTCAAGCAAGCTCACTCGCGCGGGTCAGGTGTTTGGAACCCCTCACTACATGTCGCCGGAGCAGTGCGCAGGCAGTGGCGTTGACCACCGCACAGATGTCTACGCGCTTGGCGTCATTCTTTACGAGATGTGCACAGGCCAGTGCCCCTTTGATGCCGACAACCTCATGGGGATTCTCACGAAGCATCTCTACGAAGAGGCTGTGCCACCGAGGCAGCTCAACGGGTCTATCCATGTTGAGCTTGAGCTAGTGATCCTCAAGGCGATGGCCAAGAAGCTCGACGAACGCTACCAGTCGATGGCGGAGCTACTTGAGGATCTCGAACGTCTTGAGGCCGGTGTCGGTACCGTCGCCCGCGAGACCACACGCGCCGTAGCTCTTCATACGCCCGAGGCTCCCACGAAGAGCAAGATCGGACTCATCGTCGTTGCGATCGCTGCGCTTCTCGCGGCGGGCATCGGAATGGGTCTGGTTCTGACCGGCGAGCCTGAGGTACCGCCCGTCGTGCTGACGCCTCCGGAACTGCCGATCGAAGAACCTATCGCGGCCACTGTAGAACCCGAACCGATCGAAGAACCAGTTCTGGTGCCGGTTGCGAGAGTTACCGTTGAAACGGTGCCCGACGGCGCTGAACTACGCATGGGAAGCGTCGTTATTTGCAATACGCCGTGCGACATCGATCGTCCGGCGGATGGCGAAACGGCGGAACTCACCCTCTCAAAGAGCGGCTTTGGCACGGAGACTCGTATCATCAATTCGCTGACAGCGGGTCCCCTGACGATCGAGCTTCAGTCGACTCGTTCCACGTCTCGACCGAGTATGCGCGTTCGAATGACGGTCTCGTTGATGGAACCAGAAGTGACCATGGTGCCGGTAATGACACCGGTCACGATGATGCGTCCAACCATGCGTGGCACCACAGAGGTGCTGAACCCGTGGGATAACGACCCCATCTGAGTGCGTTCCTTTCGGCGGCGAAAGTCGATCGAAAGCTTGCGTCGATGACTCGCTTTCGCGAGCGAAAACGCAGCTTTGCACTCTTTCGCTGGGGTCCCTTGGCAAGCGGCCCGCGCCTGCTAGGTTCCCGCCCATGCGCGGTTTTGGCTTATTGGTGATGTGCGCCTTCGTCGCTTGTACAAACGAAGGCACCGACCCACCCGTCGGAAGGCTTAACTTTCCATCGGCGGTCGCGGTTTCGGGCAACTCGCTCTTCGTTGCCAGTTCGAACTTCACCCTTCGCTACAACGCAGGTGCCCTCCACCGCTACGACCTTACCGTCGCGAATACGGCGCTGCGGGACCATTGCGGTGGGCTGAGTGTGGAAGAGCGTGACCTTTGCGGCATCGTGCCCGAGGAGGACCCGCTACCCGGCGTTGGTTCACCCGACCTCAATATCCGTGTGGTGAGTGGGTTGTTGACCAGTGAGGTCCTTTTGGGCAGCTACGCCACTGGGATGGCGGTCCTGCCAAGCGGCGATGGAGCCCGGGTGTACATGCCCGTTCGCAGCGACGCGAACCTGAGCTTCGTCGACGTGGACGCGAACGGATGCTTCTCCTGTGGTGGCGTTGGCAACTCTTGCGACCTTGTCGGCAGCCGACACACGTGCAGCGACGAGTTTCGTCGCGGCAATGACGATGCAGCCTCGACACGCAACATTGCGTTGCCAGCCGACCCTGTGGGACTCGCTGTTGGACCCGCCACGGATTTGGGCATGGGCCTAGCTGGAAACTACGTCATCACCGCCCACCGCGGAGGACGTGTCAGTCTCTTTCTTGAGGGCGGAACGGGCGGCATTGGCGCTCCTTACCTAGTCCACACGCTTGAGGGTTTTCCAAACGAGCTGGTCAGTGTCGCGGTTGACCCTGTGACGCAGACAGCGTGGCTTCCCAACGCCACCCAGCGAGTTGTGTCCCGCGTCGGGGTCGCTATCGACGATGACACGCGGGCTATCGACCGAAGCTACCTCTACAACGCGGGTCAGCTGAATCTCCTCGGAGTAGACACCGGCGGCGAGGGCATCGGCGACACCCGCGCCATTCGTTTTGACCCCCGTCCAGAAGTTCGCCGCGCCTACATTCTCTCGCGTCGACCTCGCGCTCTACTGAGCGTTGAAGTGGATGAGAGCTACGACTCTCTGTCCATCCGAGACATCATGGAGGTGGGCGTGGGGCCGACGCGGCTCGACGTGCGGCACTTCCCAAGCGCTGGCCGGACGCTGGCTTTTGTCAGCTGCTTTGACTCGCGCGACGTATACGTCCTCGATGTAGACCAGGCTCGTCTCGTCGGAATCGTTCGCGGCATGGGTGGCGCGTTTGAGTTGACGACGTTCTCCGACGGCACGAATGACTATGTCTATGTCCTCGATTTTCAGGCGTCGGCCATCCGTGTGTTGGACCTCGCTCCCATGTTTGAATGCCTCGACGACACGAGCTTTGGTGCTTCGGTCTCGAGAGAGTGTTCCCCGCAGCAGCTTGGCTTTATCGGGCGCCCGCTCACTCGTCAGGAGCTGATTTAATGCGGCGTTTAGTATTCCTCGGGTTGTTCCTCGGTGCCTGCACGCAGGACCCAACATTGGTCAACCCTGCGACCTTTGAGCGGCCGGGTGATGTGGCCTTCGTTTGCTTCGACACGATGACTCAGGGCTACGTGCCACTGGCTGCGTGTGGACCGTCGAGTCCGGGCGCTGTACCGGATCCACGTTTTTCGATGACTGCGCTGGTGACACAGACAGCGAGCGGAGAGGTCGGCGCCATCGATCTTCGCCTGCATCGAACCTTGGACTCCGATGTACGCGTTCCGGGCTACACCTTCGTTCGCGTTGGTGAAGTGCCAAGTGCGCTCATCGTTCCGCCAGACGCTCCGAACGTCGCCTACGTCTCCAACTTCGGTTCGAGAACTGTCCAGTGGATGGACACTGCGCGGTTCCGCCCAGATGCGGAGCCGATGTCAGGCGTCGTCGAAGGCGCCATCGCGCTGCCGGACGGCCCAGCCGCCATGGTCAGTTCAGCGGCGGGGGATGTACTCTTCGTCGCGCTGCCGCGGATAGGCGCCGTGCTTCCGATCACGGTTCTTCCCAGCGGTGCACTCGAGCAGCCCGTGGAGGCGGACCTGGTGGATTTGTCGGTGGCGCTCTTGCCCGAGACACTCCTCGCTCCACCGACCGACTACGGCGTGACGTGCGAAGCCACGCGCCGGCCAAGTGCGGAGCTGCGAGAACCGGTTTCCCTCGGTACCCAAGCTGAGCCTGTGTCGCTTTTGGTCGTCGACGGTGAGCTGCTCGTGGCCGACGCAGCACTTCCCCTGATACATCGATTCGCGATCGGCACAGACGGCGCCCTCACGGCCTTGGATCCTCTTCCGACGGGCGTGCCGGTTCGTCGAATTGCTGTGACTCCTTTGGTTCCCATCGACGCGAACGCTACGACGGAAAGCGCCCGCTATCTCTACGCCATCGACGCCACAGACCAATCGGTCTTGGTGATGGATTACACCGAAGGTTCGGCCACGTTCGGTGGTTTGATCCCCGTAAGCACAGGCTCCGGTCGCAGCGACCGAATCGAGTTGAGCGCGGACGCACGCTCGCTCGGGGTTCTGACACCGGGCTATCCGGGAGTCGGCTGTACGGAGAGCGACGGTACACAGTCACCGACTCAGCTCCGAGGAGTCTTCCTCGCTGTTGGGCAGACAAACGGCGGTATGACCATCGTGGACGTCCTCGACCTAGACGCACCTTGTCGTGTCGCCATCGAAACCTGTGAAGTGGAGAGAACGTTCGTCGAACGGCATCGCCCACGAATCGGCTCTCGACTAACGGACGAGCGGACACTGGCGGGGACCCCCACGCTCACGTTGGATGGTAGTCCAGGACAGCTCGACGCCTCCGGCGCAACCCCAGGCGCCCTAAGACTTGGGGATCTCGAGTGCCCTGAGTTCATGGATGACATGGGCTTCAATATCTGCGCTTCGGCGGACCCCTATACGGCTCGCTCGGACCTTTGGACGGCGACGTTTCAGGATGATTTCTTGAGCGGAGGCCGCGGGCGCTTTGAGGGCACTGCGTTCTCGGTGAGCGCGAGCGACGGAGCGTTCTGTCGTCGAGGTGCGATCGGCGGCGATGACGTCGCAGCCTCCGGCCTCGTTGATGATTTGGACCCGGAGGCCGGCTACCAAGGCGACGCGCTCGTCATCACGAGTCCCCCGGCTGCGAGCCGTATCGAAGCGGACCCTGAATGTGAGCGCTACGTGGATCCCGAAGATGGCCGCGATTTTGACTCAATTCGCTTTCGCATCGTCTCCGCCACTCAGGATGGGTTGGAACTTGCTGCGGACTCTGTGGAGGGTTTCGGAGTTCGTGACGGCGCCCGTGGTGACGTCGACTACAGCCGCGTGTTCCGTTGCTACGAAGGCACCCTGTTCCGCTACAACGTTGAGGTTCGCGACGGGTACCTCGTCAATGGACGCGACACGGGCGCGGAGCATCGCATCATCGACACTCCTGCGGGATGCCGCGTCGACACTGTCGGTCAACCCGTGGTCGAAGGTGATGCATCCACGTATCGCAGCCGCATCGCTCGGATTGGGCGTCCTTTTATCAGTCCAAGCGTGGCGTTTACGATCCTCTTCGAAAGCGAGGACGGTTTGTCGGCGTCCAATCAATCGATCCTGACCTTCACCGTTACAGGCTCAGCGCTCAGCTTGGCTGTGGACGT
>JBLHKB010000490.1:0-5401 GCA_047619315.1 Polyangiales bacterium | reverse complement strand
TGCCAGGGTATCGACACCTGCCCCGAGTCCTTCACGTTCGGTGAGACGACTTACTCCATGAGCTGCCGTGGCTACCTCTTCTCCGAGGGCACCAGCCTGGACGACAACACCGACGACGTTTGGATTCCGCTCTGCACGGTGTTCGGCATTGAGGGTGACGACAGTCTCGCCGACTGCAGCGCCGACTTCAGCTGTGGTGACGGAGAGGGTTGTATCGCCATTCCGTGGGCGACCGGCGCTGCCGGCCCGGCCGATCTTGACTACTTCTGTGCCTCATCGGACGACGCGGACGGAAACCCGGCCACGGGCGAGTTCGCTGATGCCTGTGACACGACCGGCGAGACCGGCGTTTCCTGCAAGGACATCTACTGCTCCAACGACTCGGGCGGTGCTGGTTACTGCACGAAGCTTTGCACGACGGATGCGGACTGCGCTGGCGGAACGCCGGACATGGTCTGTCACGCCAACCCCTTCATCGAGCGAGCGAACCCGGCAGACAATGTCTCCATCGCCAGCTGCGTGAAGAAGAAGAGCTGCATCCCGTGTAACGTGGACAGCAACTGCGCCGGCGGCAACGTCTGCGTAAACATCGGTGGTGCGGGCCCGGCCGAGGATCGCGTTTGTGCTCCCCCGTGCAGCATCGACGATGACTGTGGCGCCACCGACGGTGGTTCGACCTGCGTTGAGAGCATCGACGCCAGCGGCGCTGCCGAGGGCAAGTCCTCCTGCGCACCGACCTGCGGCTAATTCGAATCAAGCGACGTTCGGGCTCCTAGGGCCCGGACGTTCCGCTTCCCTTCGCGTCACCTCCTGACGCGCCCTGCCCTCCCGACGAGGGCAACCCAACTCTCACATATGGAAAGTTGCCGGGGCCAGACGTGCCTGGGGCGGCATAGACCCGTGCGTCGCGAAGCCCCTGTGACACTCGTGCCTTGAGCAGCCTGGTGTCAGAGTGAGATCTTCGCGCGCACTGGCGAACCTACCGGACGGATTCTATTTTGCTTTTGGCTTCGACGGCTTTCGGAATGTACGGACGTGTTTGACGACCGTATCGATCCTGTCGACCGAGAAGATCGCACCGAACGCCGGCATCGGACCGCGCCCGTCGCGGATAAGCTGGCGTAGTTCTTCGTCCGTCACGCTCGCCTGCCACGCCGCGTTCGTCAGGTCGCGGCTCGTTGACCCACCAGGTGTTGTCACGATGCCGCCCTTACCTTCGTCACCATGACACTTCGCGCAGGCGGTGCCGTAGAGCTTCTTGCCCTCGGCGGCCGGCGAACCCTCGGACTTACAGCCAGCACCAAACGTGAGTCCAACGGCGAGCAGTCCGGCGGCGAGTGAATTCCTGTGGACCCATAGGGTTCGTCCGGGGGAATGGCTACGAAGCCATGATGAGAGCGGTGGAATCATACGAATCCCTCCTTTCTGAACCAGGCGACAGCACGTTCGATCGGTCCATCGATCGGCTCCGGATCATATCCGAGTTCGGCGCGTGCCCTGGTCATATCAAAGTACAAATGACGCCCGACCGAGTAGGTCACGATGCGTTCGGCGACCAGCGGTGGCCGTCGTGTGATGTGATCGGAGACGAAGTCGCCCAGCCGACCCAGAAGCTGAAGTGAACGAAGTCCTAGACGAAAGCGCGCCGGACGAACATCGGCCGCACGGGCCACACGATGCGCGAAATCCTCGTAGGTGAGGTTCTCGTTCCCAAGGATGTACCGTCGACCGACCGTGCCGCGGCGTGCGGCCAACCAGTGCCCCATCGCCACGTCGCGAACGCCGACCGCGTTCAGGCCTCCCGCAGGGTAGAACGGGTAACCCTTGAGGAGCATGACAATGGTGTTTCCCGTCGGAGTAGGCCCGCTGTCGCCCTCGCCGAAGGGGAATGCGGGATTGACGATCACCGCCGGGAGACCCATGGCCACGAAGCGCTGAACTTCCAGCTCGGAGAGGTACTTCGACATCACGTAATCGTTCGCGTACCAGTCCACAAACTGGGTGTCTTCGTCGCTCAGCAACGTGGTGGGTCTGACTCCCACCGCGGCGATGGAGGAGGTGTGCACGACCCGCTCGACGCCCGCCCGTAGCGCCGCGGCCATCACCGTGCGAGTGCCGGCGACATTCACATCGAACATGAACCGGGGTTTGGGCAACCATTGAGCGTAGATCGCCGCTAGATGGAAGAGGGTGTCGCATCCGTCGATCGCGCGCTCGACGGTTTCTGCATCGAGGAGATCGCCGTCCATAACCTCAATAGACTTGAGAAATGGAGTCAAATTTGGCGCCGAATCGGCAGGCATTTTCAGCACGCGAACGCGGACGCCCTGCTCAAGGAGAATACGGACCACATGGGCGCCGATGAAGCCTGAGCCGCCGGTGACGAGTGCCTGCTTGGGAAGATAGTCGTCCGCCACACCGGGACCGTATCACGGGCTCGATGCGTCGTCGCGCGTCGATTTGGGGGCCGAATTCGGGAGTGCTGTGGAAGAAGTGCGAGGAGTCCAGGAAAGTCCGACTCGACCCGCGGGCGACTAGATGAAACGAAGCAAGTTGACAGAAACGGGCGAGATTTTGATCTCGACGCTGTCGCGGTAGCCCTGGGCGTCGCCGCCGTACTGATAGGGAACCGGCTTGCTGAACTCAAGACGAACATGCTTAGCATGCCAGTCGAGCATGTCGTCGCCAACGTACTGGCCCTTCCAAATCGAGGGGAGGTTCACCAGCGCCTTCATCGCGCTCATTCGAGCGGTTCGAAGGTGGAAGTGGCCCGGTCGCGTCATCGAGTACGGAAGTACGGTCATGCCGTGGCCGTAGGTCGGGAGCGTGCCGAACATCGTGGTGGTCGATGGACCTTCATAGAGGACTTCACCGCGGCCGTAGGCTTTGACAGTCTCTCCACCGCGCAGCGAGTAGGCCTCGCTGCCGAGGTTGATCACGCGAACCTCAGTTCGCTCTCGTGCCAGCGCGTTTTTCATGCGGCGCGGCATGGTCTTGCCGAAGAACGCTGCGAAATAGCCACCGAGGTTCTGGAAGACAGGCTTGAGGAGCCGGTTGGCGCCGATGCCGCCCTTGATATCCATGTAGTCGTTCAACACTTCGGCGTCGAGGCCGAGGCCTCCGAACGGGAAGCGCGCGCCTTCGGACTGGACCAACTCAAGCGGCTGAACGTCGTTGTGGCCGGTGTCGACATACGACTGGAGGTCGCACTCGAAGTTACCGGAGCTCACGATACTAGCGACGGCGTTTCCCGTGCCCAGGTGCAGCACGCCGATGTTGGGGGTCACGGACGTCAACGGCCGAGACATGTCTGCATAGTCGTTGACGAACTTTACGAAAGTGCCGTCGCCACCACCGGTGAAGACCGTGCGGTAATCCTGCTCGGCGATGCGCTGAGCGATCTCGGCAGACTCTTCTATGGAGTGGGAGTAGTAGATGTTCTCCGGTGCGACAATGCGCTCCACCTTGCGGCGGACGCCATCCGTTACACGGCGGGCGTTGGCGTTGAGCATGACTGCGAAGTTTTCTTGTCCGTTCATCTAGACCCCCGGGTGTAATTCAACACGGGGACTTACACAGCAAGATGCACGCCAGAAAGGTGGTCTGAGTAATTACAGGAAGTTACAGATCGTTAGCCCCACAATCCGCGAACTAAAGAACGCGGATCGCGGTGGTGGGCTGCGAATGGTGATTCGCACTTCGCAGTGAAATTGGGTTGGCGGGGCGGAAGGCGCGGCTCGATCAGATCAAGACAAGTAGGAAGCTCTCGCCGAACGTCGCCAGCAGAAACTCTCGAACGTCCGCATCGGCTAGGAGAGCTGGCGGCTCGATGCACTGATTGAGCGCAAGGACGGGTCGACGCGAGGGCTCAGCCATGCTGCCGTCACCACCGAGGATTTCGTCCATCATGCATTTGTCGTAGCCCTTGCAGTCGTTCTTTGCGCACTTGTCGCGCACGCGGAACTCGGTCTCGGATTCCTCCGTCCCCTCGAGACACCGATCGATGCACTTTTGCCCGCCCGTGCCCGGGGTGCATCGTTCGGCCTGCGAACAAAGGCGGTCGCAGCGCTGCTCCGCGGGCGAGAGCTTCTTGGTTACGCTGCGATTCTTCACGCACGTGTCGTAGGCAGCCCCGCAGGCTTCCTTCGCGCAGCTCGCCGCAGCACGTACGTCGGCGTCTGACACCTTACATTCGTTCGCACAGCCGACAACCGCTCCGGGAAGCACTGGGCCCGGGGACGCGCAGCCGAGCTGCTTCGTGCACGACGTGACGCACCGCGCACCAGCCTTTGTAAGGCCCATGTTCTCGATGACACAGTCTCCGTAGGCTCCACAGGTTTTGCCCCCACACTTTTCGCGCGCGGCGAATTCCATCGTGGAGGCCTTCGCGTCGCCACAACGGGTCACGCACGCATTCCCACCAGTTCCCGCATCGCAGGTGTCGGCTCGGGCGCACAATGTCTTGCATCGCTTGGTGTCAGGCGTATCGATCGCGGGTCCCTTCGGCTTGACCGCAGCTGCGGCGGCTTCGGCGCGCTTCTTGTCCATGCAGGTAGAGAAACCCGACCCGCAGCCCATCGGCTCGCAATACGGGCGAAGCTCAAGGTCCGCGTCCGTATGTTTGCACCCCTTGACGCAGGCTTGAAGCATCTCAAGGTTACCGCTCTGGTTTCCGCGTTCGCAGGACAGATCCCAGCGGCAGGCCGGAACACATCGCACATCGGCCGCGCGCATCTGAAGACCAGCGAGAAGACATTTGTCATAGGCTTCTCCGCAGGCTTGCGAACCACAGCCCTCTCGCACTCGATATTCCAACGACGATGGGCCACCCTCGAGGCAGCGGCGGACGCAGCCCTTCCCACCAGATGCTCGACGACACTCACCGGCCTTGGCGCAGAGACCCTCGCAATTACCCTTGGCCTTCTTGATCTCTGCCAGACGACCCGACTTCTCGGCAACGCATGCGTTGAACGCCTGTCCGCATCCCTTCACGGCGCACGAGTTGACCGCATCGAGCTCCTTCGCATCACGCGAACACTTTTTGGCGCACCGGGCGACCGCCATCAGATCGCGAGCGGTTCCCGGAGGGGCGCACGAGAGTTCGTGACGGCATGCGTCGGCGCACGGAATCTTCGACGCTGCAACCCCGAGACGCCCCAGCATGCATCCTTCATACTCGCTGCACTCTTTGGTCCCACACGCTTCGTACATTTTGAAGAGCCGCGCATTTTTCCGATCTTTGCAGCGCGCCATACAGCCATCGCCGCCCTCGCCGGACAGGCACTCCCCCACTTTGTCGCATAGCGTCTGGCAGCGAACCTCCGCTGGGGTGTGCGTCGGCTCTTTCGGCGCGGTGGCTTGAATGGTCTTGAGCTTGTATTTCACGCAGGTGGCGAATGCG
>JBLHKB010000489.1:0-5407 GCA_047619315.1 Polyangiales bacterium | reverse complement strand
TGCGGCTCGGCATCAAAAGATGCCGTCGCCTTGCGCGTTGCGAGTGACGCGCTGGACGAAGAATCGCCAGAAATGGTTCTTCGGGCCACGGGACACTCGTTCGTAAGATGTTCAGGATATGGTGTCGGAGGACTATGAAACCCATTCTCGACTGGGCTCAACGATGAAGGTGTAGATCGCCGGGGACCGCTGCGTGACGCCTGGTGCGGAGCTTGCGTACTTCGTCAAGTGCTCCGCATCGGAGCGAGTTTTCTTCTATTGCCCGGATTGTGGGTGCGCGTGGAAGGAGCCGCCGGTTCCTGACGAGGTGGAGTACATTCACAACCCAAGCGACTACGGCCGTGGGGCCGATGGCTTTGCCAACGCTCGAAGAAATCGTCGCAGCGGGTCGTAAACAGTAGGTCGAATCCGTCGTCGAGGTTGAAGATGTCGAGTCGCTGTTCGGCGACGCGCTCGGTGTGCCTTTCAAAGGCTGAGGAATTCTTGGGCGACCGCACCGCTATATCTCTCTCCGTGACGAAGGCGCCGCGGCCGGGGCATGTTGCGAAGACTTGAAGTAGAGCGTCGATGTCAGCAGTACCGAGTCGCGCTGTCCGTTGTGCTCAAAGCGCTGGGTGAGGGCGCGCTCGTAGAACCATGTTCGGTGTTCGTCTTCGCGCGGTCGTCGGCGTCGCTCGCTCATGACCAAGAGCTCACGAACAGTTTGTATTGGCAGCCGATCGATAGAGTCCTGAACGTCGCCGGATATGCGCGACGCGAAAAAGGCCTGTGTTTGATCGGCAGTGCGGGCTCCCTGAGCGTGCGCCCCAGTAGAATTCGCTCGATCACGGGTGACGAGGGAGTTCTCCCGCGTTCGGTCAGAGGGTGGGCGAGGGACAGCGCGGTCGCGCCCGAGTCAGTCTCGATGATTCGTCGCTCGATAACCCCTTGACGGTCGGGGTGAGCGATGTGACCGAGCCGCGAGTGTCGCCTTGGTCACAGCGAAGCGAGGGAGGACGGTTACGGGTCTTAGCGATACGTCGCTTCAGCGAGCTCGTAGTCGACGACGGCGTCGAAGGTGGCGAGTCCTTCTAGGCGTGGCGGCACTCGGCCGATGTAGCGGTGGGGGGTTCGCGTCTCGGTGTCGAAGACGATGGACATCGCGTCGATGGCCATGCGAACGAACATGCCTGAGGCGGAAAATTCGATGGTGGTTGTCTCCGGCGTTGAGCTCGAGAGGCGCAGGACGAACCCGTAGGTCTGAGCTTTGTCCGTCACGGCGAAGCGCACGGGGACCTCATGTCCACTCAGCAACACGTCCCAATGCGCGAGAACAAAGCCGAAGAGCGTTGGACCTACGACGACGGGATCGCCCGGCTCTTCAGTGGTGCGTTCTGTTTCGCTACCGCGGGTGACGGAGAACTCTAGGTGGCCGTCGTCGAGGATACGAACGGAGCTAACGACTCCGGTCTGCGCTTGGACCTCATCAAAACGAGCCAGACTGTAGTCCTCTGAATGCACGGCCTGCTGTGCCACTACGAGTTCGCCCGTGTCCGATGTGTAGGTGAGGTGGGTAGACGTCTGAGCGCCGAGGTTGTCGGTCACTCGGCGCTCATAGCGAAACCGTGGACGCGTCTCTCCGTTGGGCACGACCTGACCCTCGTATACGAGCTGCCCCGCTGTCTCGGGGATCGACTCCAAATGGGCGCGCGCGTCGGAGCTCAGCGGTACGGCGGTGCCGGCACAGGCTGTGAGGATGAGAGTAAAACAGGTGAGCGCGTTGGTCTTTGTTTGCATGGTCTGAACATGTCGTATTGACCGTGTTCCGGATGTGCCCGACCCTGCCAAAGTGCTGTCCGATCGCGACATCGAAGCGACAAACGTTCGCCCTGCTTTCGAGGCATCGCTCAAGTTCGGGCTGACGGAGGAAGAGCTGGCGCGGAGCGTCGGGTGGACGCGAGAGCAGCTTGAGGAGAAAGGCACGGCGGTCAGCGGTGAATCCACGTACCTCCACATGGAGCTGATGTACGGAAAAATTGGCTACGCCGACTTCGTGCTGGCAGCGACGGCGCTGCACACGGCGGCGAGTCTGGGGGTGGTGGGTCTCGCGATGAAGACCGCGTCCACCGTGGGTGAGATGATGCTGTGCCATCAGCGCTTTCAACATCTGACCAACCGAACGGCGGAGTACTCCACGCGCCTCGAGGATGGCGCGCTCGTGTTGAGCGAAGAGCGGCACGGAGAGCCGCGCCTTGGAAGTCGTTTGATCTCGGACTACACGCTGTTCGTCGCCCTCCAGCTCCTTCGTATCGCTTCCGTCGATGCGCCCAAGGTGGTCGGGATGCGCAGCCGTCGGTTGACGATGAACGAGATTGAACGGCGGAGTTATGAGAGCTTTTTGGGCGCCTCGATCGAGCTCGGCGCGCCGCGCGCGGAGCTCGTGCTGAACCCGTCGATCCGCGAATGCGAGGTCGCGACCGCCGACGCCGAGCTTGCGGCATACTTTAGGGACTTGCTCGAGAACGACGTCTCATTCTCGGACCATGAGCCGGAGCTGTTGCGGGATGCGCGCTTGGCGATCCGTGATGCGCTCGTGCTGGGTACCCCGACGGCGACGATGATCGCTCGGACTCTGGGCTTTGGTCAGAGGACGCTTCAGCGGCGGCTCGCCCAGCACGAGCAGAGCTTTGCCAAGCTGCTCGAGTCTACGCGGCGCATGCTTGCGGAGGGATACCTGAAGAATCACCAGCTCTCCATCGCCGAGATCGGCTACCTCCTTGGCTACTCTGAGCAGGCGTCGTTTTTTCGCGCCTTCCGAGGCTGGTACGGAGCAACGCCGGCTGCCTATCGCCGTGAGCGTGGCGACCCCAACTCTCTGTAGTCGAGGGGTTGGGCGACGACTCGTCGTAGAGGGCTCCGCCTTGAGAACGACGAAGGCATTCGAGCGCCGCCGCTGCACGACTGCTTTCGTCGAGGGCGGTCTCACGGTGGACGCCCAGTCGATAGCTAGGCACAAAAAAACGCCCCTGGATTGTGGAGAAACCACAAGTCGAGGGAGCGCTTCGTACGAACGGGAGCTCAGTCGATGGAGAGTGAGATCATCTTCACGGGCGTCGAAGGTCGATCACCAGCGCCTGTTGGCGTCGTGTTGATCTTTTTGACGATGTCCATTCCTTCGGTGACCTTGCCGAAGACAGGGTGCTTGGACTGTCCGCCGGTGAAGTAGTCGAGGTAGTGGTTGTGGGCGGCGTTGATGAAGAACTGGCTGGAACCCGAGTTCGGACCGGAGTTGGCCATGGAGAGGGTGCCTACTTCGTTGGATATTTCAACGTCGGCTGGATGCTCGTCTTTGATCGCACCGTATGGCGAGTCGCCGGTGCCAGCGCGTCGGCTCTCGGGGTCTTTGCTGTGTGGGCAGCCGAACTGATTCATGAAGTTCGCGATGACGCGATGAAAATGAAGTCCGTTGTAGAAGCCGTCGTTGACGAGCTTGACGAAGTTGCCACCGGTGACGGGCATCTTGTCGACGAAAATCTCGGCCTTGAACGAACCGAGTGAGGTCTCGAAAGTAGCGATGGGATTGGTCATAGACGCGGACTACTCGCTCTTGGCCTGACGATCAACTGTTCTAGCGCGTCGGGATCTGGAACACGACGTTTGGCGCGTCCGTACCCGTCGGGAACGCAGCGCCGATGAAGCTCAAGATGCGCATCGTGGGTGTCAGGGCTTCGGCGGTGAGCAGAACGCCACACTGCGCCGCACCGCAGAGCGGCCGCATCGTTCCGGAGACTGGCGACTCTGCGTCCGTCGTTGCGTTATAGCGCCAAGTGAAGGCGGCCATCTCGGCGGGAGGAGCTTCGGCGACGGCCTGGTCCGCAGCTGTGCCGATGCCTTCGATCATCTCTGGCCCAGCCGTCGGTGCCACGACAACGGGCTCTCCAACGCGATGCAGCTCGATCTTCACGCCGTTGCCACGTGCGAAGAGCGTGATGTGCGTCTGACCACCTTCGGCGATGCTCAAGGGCTTGAACGCGCAGTCGACGTAGTGGTTCTCACGGCACGAGCTGTACATCGCTTCCCAGTGGGTCGCGACGTTGCCCCAGGCGGGCATCTGGGCGGCGGGGAACTCGTAGAGCTCTATGGCCTCTTCACGGGTTTCGTAGGCATCGATGGTGAGGAACCCAGCGTTGGGTTCACCGACGGTGCGAACGGCAAAGGCGAGCTGGGCCACGTTGGCTGCTTTGAGCGTTGCCACGAGGAGCGCGGTCGTGATGTAGGGAGTGTTCGCGTGGAGTGAGAGTTCCGCCGCACGACGGGCTGGGCCGCTCTCGATGCCGGTTCGTAAAGCCGTGATGATATTGCCGGCGCGCGCTTCGTCCGGGACGCGCCCGCCTTCGAGCTCGAGAAGCGTTCGGCCATCGAGTCGCAGGAGCGTTGGACTGAGTTCGATTCGAATCGCATTCGCAGGTGCGCTTGGTGTTAGGCGATGAGAGATCGGGAACTCCATCAAGCCCATGATGGGTTCCGCCGATTCTTCGGGGACCTCTTCTTCGCCGCCGCAGGCGAAAGCGAGAAGTGAAGCGGACAGAACGGCGATGAGAGTGCGTTTGGACATCGCGCGAACCCTACCAGGGCACCGTCGCGACAGAAACACCGAAAGGCATGGGGCGTTCTTGGCTAGGAAATACCGAGGACCGGCGCCAAACGCTCGAAGGAGTTTTCCAGTGCTTCGGGCGTGACTCCCGTGAAACACACGCGAAAATACTCGCCGAAATCGACACCACAGGCCGCCCCGGGGGTCATGAGCACGCCAGCATCCAGACATCGGTCGAGGAAGGGCAGGGCGTCGTCCTCACCCTCTCTCATCCAAGGTCGTGCGTGGACGAAAAGAAACGTCCCTCCCGGCGGCGCGGTTACGCCAAACGCCATCGCCGCGCGCTTTGCCGCGCCCGAGTACTCAAGCCTTCGTTCTTCAAGCCAGTCGGCGCCTTCGTCGAGCACGGCCGCGGCGCCAAACTGAAGCGGTCGCGCCGCGCAGTAGGTGGCAAAGGCTTGAACCCCGCGAATCGCACGCATGGCCTCTTCGGGCCCGTGAACGTACCCGATACGTGAACCCGCGATGCCGTAGCTTTTGCTGAGGGTGTGGCAGACGATGGCGCGCCCGGCGAGGCCTGGGTGTTGCCATGCGCGCATTGGGGCGTCCCCAAAGTAGAGGTCCTGGTACGCCTCGTCGCAGATGACCCAGAGACCGTGGCGCTCCGCCACCCGCGCTGCGGCGGCGAGATGCTTTTCGCCCAAGATGCAGCCCGTCGGGTTGTGCGGCGTGTTGAGGTAGAGGGCGACGGTCTTGTCGGTGACGGCGGCTTCCAGAGCGGCTTCGACATCGACCTCGTCTAAGCGGTTCATGAAGGGAACCTGCACCGGCGTG
>JBLHKB010000488.1:0-5438 GCA_047619315.1 Polyangiales bacterium | reverse complement strand
CCTGAGGGCGGCGAGACTCCTCCTGAGGGCGGCGAGACTCCTCCTGCGGGCGGAGAAGGTGAAATGTGGTGGCTTCCGGAAGAGTAGGTGGTTTAGCGCTCGTTCAAGAGCGCTTGCATCACCCTACGGCTGCTCGCGCAGAGCTCGTCGTCGAAGCGGTCTGGGTGAAACGACGCGGCTAAGCGTCGGCGCTGTTTCCCTGTCGCGAGAGCACTGCCACGAGCTAGCGCCTGTTTGGTTCGAAGCAGATCTGCGTGACTTCCAGACCGACCGCGAGAGCGAACGAGGCCCAGGTCGCGCCACGCCACGAGAGTCTTGAGCGCAGGGTGCCCACCTGCAAGGGGAACGATTTCTTCACCTCGAGAGCCTGGAAGTCGCTTCAGCACTCCATAGAGAGCTGCCTCGTGACTGGACAGCGGCGCGCTCTCGAGCTCTTCACCCAGCGCGCCGAGTCGCCATGGAGACGAAAGCACCCGTCCCGCTTGTCCGCCCAGGGGCAGCTGTCGGGCCATGGCCACGACTAGATCGATGGCAGGCATCGCCTCGAGCATGTCGGCTCTCTGGCCCTGGTAAGGCGTGGACAGAAAACGTGCGGTGATCTCGCTTCCCGCAGCGAAGGAAGCCAAACGACGCACGAGGTAGCGACGCTGAGAGAGTGATGTTTCCCCCACCGAATGCTCCATGCTCCGCGTCGAAGAGCGCCGGTCCTCATAAGCACAAAGAACGCCCGACTCGAAGAGCAAGCGAGTGCTCTGGGACTGAGACTGAACCAGCATCCAGCCGTGAGCGCGAGCACGAGCGACACGAAGTAACGTTCGTCCCAAAACTCCGAGAGCGCGCGGCATACGACACCCGTATCGCGAAGACCTCGCGGAGTGCCAAAAACCTGCATACTTTCGACTCCGCCTTGAACCCGGCACAGGCACGATTTCGGACTCATGGAGACCGAGTTCGTTTAGCGCAGCCACGACCTCGAGGGGTGCGCTTAGCGGCTCTCCGCTCGCAACACGCCGCGGAGGCTCGCGACTCGACGAGTGAGCGCGCCGACGCTGACCCCATGACGCGAAGCCACACTGCGCTGGGACTCTCCAGTGCCACTCACATAGTCGATGGCCCCCGCCATCGCCGGCGGGTTCGTCCACGGGTGTCCGGCATCGGCAAAACTCGTGGCCAGCTCAAGCGCAGCGGACACGTCCTGCGCCCGCTTCTGCAGACGTGACAAGACTTCATTCCACGCACTCGGAGCAGAGGTTGGCGCGCTGGTTGGCTGAACGCTCTTCGCCGCAGGGCTCTGTGGCTGGCTCAAAAGTGAGGTCCTGCGCGCCGGCGCCCCTTCACGAATCCAGACGAGGAGGTTTCGATGACTCGGTTCGTCAGGCGCGCGCAGAGCCGCCTCCTCCGCCAGAGTCTCCGCTTCGACGAGACGGCTGCTGCGAGCGAGGCAGTGCGCAAAGGATGCCGTGATCTCGTGACTCGCCGGCGCCAGCTGATGAGCCCGTTCAAGGTAAGTCACGGCGTCCTTGGGGGAGTCCATTGCCACATCCAGGAAGTGCCCGACGTTGTGATGGTAGCCGGCGATATCCGGCGCCAGGGCGATGGCGCGGTCGTAAGACGCGACGGCCATTCGGAAGTTGGCAAGGAGCGCCTGACAGAGGCCCATCAGGGCGTGAGCGGTGTGGTCATTCGGACGACCCGTGATGACCTTTCGAAGATGAAGAGCCGCGTTCCATGGCGAGCGTTCGAGCTGCAGCGTGGCGAGCTCATGATGGGCGAAGATCGCATCGTCACTCCCTTCCATCGCCACTGACGCGAGGCGCTCCAAAAGCTGCTCAGCCTTGATCGGGAACTTCGCATTCTCCAGCGATTCGACGGCTCGGCGCCGAAGAAGTGCGACTCGTGACTCAGGAGTAGTCACGTTCACTCTTCTCCGAACCCGTATCGACTGCGCGAAAAATCACGACGGACCTATAGTCGCCTGAGGTGCCCGTCGCAATGAGTGGAACGCTAGAGACGCTCTACGATCGCGACGATAAAGCCGCCGAAATAGCGGAAGGGAGACTGTACACTTCTGCGCTCCAGCGCGGCCAGAGCCGGTCCAAGTATGGGCACGCGGTGAGCGGCGGCGGCGGGGGTTACGACCCGAACCCCACGGAGATCGACGAGCTTGGTCCCGGCAGGAAGGAGTCGCTCGATCACCCATGGAGGATCCCAACGCGTGAAAAGATCCGATTCCTTTTTCGCGTCGCCAATCGCGCCAGGCCCAGCCAGACGCTTCGCCAGATAGCGTAGACTCAGCGGGTTATAGAACTCGAACACCATATGGCCACCAGGGCGCGTGACGCGAGCCGCTTCGGCCAACGCACGGCCAATCTCCTGCACGTGGGCAAGCACCTTGAAGCTATACACAAGGTCGAAGGACGCGTCCTCATAGGGGAGGTCCGTCACGCTCCCGAGCTTGACGTCTAGGCCGCGCTCGCGGGCCTTCTCTAGCATCCCTGGGGAGATGTCGATGCCACGCGCGCTCGCTGCAGACTTCGCGACTTGCTGGAGTATGAGCCCTGTTCCGCACCCGAGTTCGAGGCAATCACCCCCTTGTGCATATGGCAGCACCAAAGACGTCTCAAGTTCGTCGATGAGAGCGTGATAGCCCGCCTCGCGCCCTCGTTCGTAAGTGGCAGAGAAATGGTCGTAGTAGTCAGCAGCGTCGTCGTTCATCGTTCGCTCAAGACCTCGTCGTACAACGCTTCGTATTGTTCCGCTACGTGGCGGGCGGCGAAGCGTTCTCGCACATACGCAGCGCCCATGACCCCCAGAGCTGTCCCCTCCGAAAGCGCGGCGCCGATAGAGCTCTGAACCGCCCGCGCGGTGGGTTCACACACAAGCGCTCCGCCTTCGGCGAGCTCTTCCGCCGGCGTTCCGGCGCCCACGACGACAGGTTGGCCCATCGACATCGCCTCGAGAATGACCAACGGGTAGTCCATCTTTGCGTAAAGAGAAGTGCCCGGAAGAAGCACGGCATCCGCACAGCCGAGGAGCGGATGGATTCGAGGCGTTTCCCCAACCCAAATCGCGCCCCCTCGACTTCTTAGTTCTTTTTCCACCTCGGCGGCTCGCGGAGTCTTACTCCGGCAAGCCATCACGAGCTCAACATCCATGTCACGGCACGCGTCGAGACAAAGCTCGGCGCCGCCTCCAAACTCAAGGTCGCCGGCATAGACAACCAGCGGTTTGTTGGGGTCCACTCCCAGCGCGTCGCGTTCGTTTGTGCGCTCGACGGCACTCAGCGGCTCAAGAGCTGGCAGCGCCGGTACGATTCGACGAAGACGTTCCGACGGGAAGCCCGCTTTAAGGAGGCGCGTTTCCGTGTGCTCTGAAAGAACGACCACGCGGTCCGAAAACAAGCTGTAGCGCCATGCGCTGAAGTCTTTGGGCGCGGAACAAATCGTGTGAATCGATGGGACACGTCGAAGCGAACGGGTGAGATGACCCGCGAGGCCTGTCCGCGGATTTGGGGCAAAGAAGAAGTGCCAAAGATCGTGCGAGCGGTCCTTCAAAAGGTAGCGAAGAACACGTGCGTTTTCGCGCAGCGCTGGCGCAAAGCCGCCCTTCCCCGGCCCTCCATAAATCGCCGCGCCTTGGTTCGAGGCAGAGACCATCGTCGTCCCAAGATACGAGCGGAGATGAGCATCCACATCGCGGACGAGGTTTTTGGAGCTGTCATTCCAGGGTGGCTCTACGGGCTTGCTCACAAAAAGCACCCGTCTACGCTCGTTTCCCATGCGCTACCCTGGCCCGGACCCTGGCCGGCGTCGACCTCTCAGGCCTCTCCGTTGACCTTGCGACCCCAAGATCGTAGCAACGATGCATGAGCGATTCCGACCGACCAAGTCACGCGCCACCCGGGGGCGGCGCCGAAGAGGGAGGCGAAGGCCGCAAGCGCCTCGAAGGTCTCTTTCGCGAAGCCGTACGAAGGGCCGTCGAGAAAGGCGTCGAAGCAGGTGTGGGCACCTTCTCCAAGGCGGACAAAGCGGTGCGCGGTGTCGCTTCCGACATCCCCTTGCCCAAAGAAGTCGTCACTTACGTCTTTAGTCAGATCGACGAGACCAAGAACGGCCTCATCCGAGTCGTAGCGGGAGAAGTCCGAGAGTTCCTCGATGCGACGGACTTGGCCGGCGAGCTTCAGCGTGCGCTCACAAGCCTCTCATTCGAAATGAAAACCGAAGTGCGCTTCATTCCGAACGACGCTGGCGGGATTCGACCAAGCGTCAAAGTCGGCGCCATCCCCAAAGTGCGCCGCTCAAAGGAAGCGCCGGACGAGAACGAATAGGCTTACTGGCCTTCCATTTCAGTCGGAGCCATTCCGGTCTGACGCATTCCAGTCCAGTTCCGCGGATCAAAGACCTGTCCGTCGCGCCCTCGCGCCGGCAGGTTGATCTCGCTGGGTCCTGGGCTTGCCTCGCGACCGATGGTCTGTGGGTCAACGCCCTCTGGCATGCGCGGCGGAGTCGCTCGTGCGACGGCAGCGCCACCCGCGACGCGGCGAATTCGAACGCGCGTGACGAGGATAGGTGTCACGGGTCGGTTGTCTTCGACCTGCGGCACTCGAGCCATTCGTTCAATAGTGTCGACCTGTGCACAGCGACCGAAGATGGTGAACTGGTCGTCTTCATCGAGCTGAGGCGCCGGGCCATCCGTGACAAACCACTGGGCGCCGTTCTGGTTTTCTCCGGAGCTGGCCATGCAGAGAAGCCCGGCCTCGTCGTGGGCTAGGTCCGAATGTGGCTCGTCGTCGATGGTATAACCGACGGTTCCCGTTCCGTCGTTCAAGTAGTCGCCCCCTTGAACCATGTAGTCCGGGACCACCTTAAAGATCTGCGTGCGCTCATACGCCGGCGCGAGCCGCCATTCACCCGCACGCGCATCCCACCAGGCACGCTTCCCACGCGCGAGTCCGATGAAGTTTGCGACGGTGTTCGGCACCTTGTCGGCGTAGAGATCGCAGAAGAACGTCCCAAACGTCGTGTTGAACTCCGCCACCAGCTGACCATCGGTGGGCATGCCTTCCACGGCCTCTTCGAGTGTGAAGACCCCGCCGTGGGGGTCCGGCGCGTTGGGTTCGCGAATGAGATTCGTGTGGTTCGGCGCCTGAGACTCTGGCTGGCGGGGCGCATGAATCACTTCAACCCCGTTGACGACGGGTCTTTTGGTGTTGTTCGGAGCGTTTGCGACGGAACCGCGCTGCTCCAGTCCTGAAGTGGAGCTTGAGCTTTCCTCGCAGCCTTCACAGCCGAGGCCGCCTAAGAGGAGAGAAAAGCTAAAAATGGAGGTGTATATCGAGGTTCGCATAAGACCGCTCTTGGTTCCTAGGCCCCAAACACCGTGATGTTTCGAGTATTCCCAGGTTTTTATAGACTGGTCGCACTAACACGGTGGGTGAC
>JBLHKB010000487.1:0-5445 GCA_047619315.1 Polyangiales bacterium | reverse complement strand
GTCAGGCGTTGGTGCTTCGTTGGGCGAGTCCGGCGAGTCTGGCGCATCTGGCGCATTTGGACGGGGCGTGGGTTCTGGCGTGTCTTCGGGTACGTCCGAGGCGTCGCGTTCGTCGATGGACTCGTGCAGGTCGGGGGGAGGCGGCTCTTCGTCGTCTTCGACGAGGTCCTCATAGGCGTTGTCGGAGACGGTCCCGCCAAACATCCACTCTAGGCCGTCCACGGCGGAGAAGAGCGCGCCGCGTACCGTGTCCACCGTCGAGCCTTCGCCGGCATCATCGAGCATCCAGTCGCCTCGGGCGGACATGGACGTGAAGACGGTCTTGGGACTGACGAAGAAGAAAGCGCTGAGAAATGCGAGGTTTAGCGTGAGTGTTCGCAGAACCATGCGGTCGACGAAGGTGAGAATGCTCTTCTCGTCTTTGTCTCGTTTGCGGCGTGCCCATGCATCCCAGAGAAGTGGAACGACGGGAAACGCGGCCAGCGCCACGAGCGGCGCGACCCAGCGCGGACCGTTGAGGAATGCCGCGAGCGACGACCCGACCCAGGCGCCCAGCAAGGGGATGGCGATGGCTAGGAGCCCAAGGCTTGCTTTGATGAGCAGGCCAAAAAAGCGAAGAATCAGCTTCAAAGTAGGTCTTCGCTCATCCGTATAGAGTGCGAACGAAGTGTTCGTCCGTCAAGACCGCCTAGATCGGTCCGCAGAGAACCGCTGGAATCACGCCGCGGTTGTTACCGCTGCGGCACTCGAAGACTTCTTCGTCGGGGTCGACGACGACGACGATCTCCGGGGACTCGCCGTCGGCGATGGTGAAGGGGCAGCTCACGGCGGTGCATTCGGCGACGCCGAGCAAGCGAGGCAGCGAGGTCTCGCAAGCGATGGCTGCGCCGTCATCGGGGTCGCCATCGTAGAACACAACGCGCGCTCCGTCGGGGACGGGGTTGGTGCCGCGGTTGCACACGTTCGCCGTGAGGTTGGTTTCGCCTTCGGCGCCGCAGATATCGTCGTCGAGGGCGACGGTGAGGTCCGCCGCGCCGGTGCGTTCTAGGTCGCCCTGGGCGTTCATGCGGAAGTTGTTGAGGCCTTCGACGTCCGAGTTGCGAACCCACTCGCTGGTGCGGGGGATGCTGCCGTCGTCGTTCACGTTCGTGACGGCGTAAGCGTGTTGGTTCCAGATTGGGCGTGACGCGGCCCAACGATCCGTGGCATCGCGCAGAACGACGACCCCGGAGTTACTTTCAAAGAGGGACTCGCCGTCGAAGATGGGGTCCTGCGCCGGACAATTTGTGTTCGTCGTCATCGCCACCACGATCTCTGAGTTGAAGTCACCGTCGACGTCGGCGATGATGGGGAGCTCATAGCCCGTACCGCTCGATGCGCTCTGGGAGTAAAGCACTTCGCCGTCGGTTCCGCGGTAGATGCGTAAGAAGCACTCATCGCCGTAGACGACCTCGGCCACTCCGTCGGCGTCAAAGTCGAAGACGCTCGAGCCGGTCACGTTCGAGCTGAAGTCCTGGGACGGGCGGCTCCAGAGTACGCCGCGTGGGAGCCCAGGAACGCGCTCGCAGCCTGGCGCCGTATCGCCGTCGATGTCGCAGTCGAGGTCGAAGACCGTGTAGCGGCTGCCGCCGGCGACGGCGAACTCCGCGCGCCCATCGCCGTCGAAGTCGCCGATGGTGGGAGGTCCACCACGTCCTGCGTCAACGCCGGGGAGCTCAAAGGGCCCAAACACGATCTCGCCGGTGCGGGTCATGACGCGAACGATTCCGGTGGCGAACTGATTCGAGTTGAGCTCTGGCGCCGCCGAAACGACGATCTCCAAGTCGCCTGCGGCGCCAAAGTCTCCGAAGTCGCCGATCGCGACGTGGCCAAAGCGAGTCGCTTCGGCGACGTCGGTGGGCGCCCAGTCGGAAGCCAGTAGCCAGTCGTTGTCGAGCCAATCGTACACACCGTCGGCGTAGGCGAGCTCGGGAGCGCCATCATTGTCCACGTCAGCGACGACGGCGAAGGCGCCGAGGCGCAAGTAGTTGTCGTAGCTCTGCGTGGGGTTGAGCACGCAGCCCTGGGCGTTGTAAACGAAGCGCCCGAAGAGGATTTCGGGGACTCCATCGTCATCGAGATCGTGGATGGATGGACCGTTGTTGTTGGTCCAGTCGTTGACGATATGCCGTGGTTCTCCGGGCAGTTCGCAGTTTCGGCCATACCATCGGCGCTCGAAAGTATCCCCACTACGAGCAAAGGCGATGAGGCCTCCTGCGCTCTGCGCGGCGACGAGCGAGGTCGCCACAATCTCGGGTGTGCTGCCGTCGCCGTCGAGGTCGCCGATGGCGGAGTTCGAAGCGTAGATGAGGCGGTCTGCGGGATCCTCGAGGGTGATCAAGGTGTCGCAGGAGCGGCCATCCACAATTCGAAGGACGCCGCCGTCCGCAGACGACGCGAACGATGTGAAGACCAGGCTAGGCGCAAGGACATCTGGGTCGTCGTTGAGGTTGAAGTCGGCGACCATCGGCGCGCTGTAGACGGCGCTCCAGGTAGGCATCGGCGCGCCTTCGCCGTTCCACTCACATTGAACGGCGGGCTCAAACGCTCCCACTACAATCTCGCGCTCGCACTCGGGGTCATTGGTGATCTCCGGCGGCATACCGTAGGGCGTGCAGAAGCCTTCGTCGCAGTAGCTGTCGCCGCGGCAGTCGTCATTGCCGATGCACTCGCCGAGGTTGATGACGCAGCCGAATGGCGCGCAGCGCTCTCCTTCCGCACAGCAAACGTCACCGCAGGCCACGAGCGGGCACTGGATGTCTGCTTGCGTCACGTCCGCTTGAGGGACGTCCGCGCCGGCATCGATGGTGGGCATATCGGGGAGGTTCGCCGCGTCGCCGGGCGTTGTGCACAGACCATCCACGCACAGGCCCCCGGAGCACTCGTCGTCGTTGAGGCAGCCATCGGGCGTCGAGCTGCAGTCGCAGGCTGCGAGCAAGCAGAAGACGAAGGGTAAGAATGCGCGGGACAACATGGGCGAAGTGTAAACTACTGTGCCGCTTTTCGACAAAGCCAGTCATGGACCAAGGGATACAGTCCCGCATGATGAACGGGAGCCCACCAGTAGGACGCTAGTCGAAGAGCGGGATGGAGCGCACACGCAGGTCGAAGCCCTTGTCGACGGCGAAGTCGCGAATGTCGAGGTGCTCCTGCAGTGCGCGCATGATGTAGCCGGGGTAGATTCGCTCACCGGCGTCGTCGAGTTCGAGAGTGTCGAGATTCACCGTTCGTGGCCGGTGTCCTTCGTCCGTTTCGCCGAACACTCGGCCGCCTCCGATGCCAGGCCCAAAAAGCATCATGCTGTTGGTGGGCCAGTGGTCCTTGCCGCCGTTCATTCCGTACTCAGGCGTTCGCGAGAACTCGCTGCTGACGACGATGGTGAGGCGGTCGAGGATGCCTAATTCGCCGGCAAGATCGTAGGCGTATGTGATCGTGTCCGTGAGTCCAGGCATGAGCACCGCAGTTCGCTCTTCGTGACGCGCATGTGTGTCAAAGTCGCTAACGAGAATACTCGCGCTTGCACCAAGGCCCGCTTTCATCGCCGCGAGGGCGGTGGCGGCTTGGCTCTGCCAGGTCGTTTCCTCTCCGTTGGTTTCTGGGTAGAACTCGGCGTAACGCTTCAGCAGGTCTGTGCTCGCCTGCGCCGCATGGAGTTCGCTTCGTTGGCTCCGGAAACGTGGGAGTTCGTTGGCTGAAGCCGCTGCGTGTCGTGCGTCGAGTGTGTCTCGAATGGCGTCGAGGGCGAAGTCCTCAGCGTAGCGGCTTTGGTTGGTGATGCCCCGCTCGTGTTCACTGTGGACGATGCTCGGGAGCATGCCAGGGTTTGCCAAACGTGTGAGCGGTACGAGGTTCGCGGTACGCGAGAACCCGCCGGTACTCGTGAAGGCCGCGGGCACGTTGAAGCCCTCGAGGTGACGTGCGGCGAAGAGCGCCGCGAGGGAGGGCGAGCCGTTGTCCGCTTGGTTTCCGCTCCACATGAAACGCGCCGCCTCAAAGTGTCCGGCGGTGCGCATGTCGATGCCGTTGATGAGCGTCATCTCCGAGTGAAACCGATCAAAGAACTCCCGGTTCTTGTAGATGGGCGCGTAGTTGATCCGGCCGGCGGTGCCGATGTCTCCGGTTTCATACGCTTGGTTGATGGCGCCGCCCTTGGGGTCGCAGAGGTTGGTTACATCCCAGCCGCCGAGTGCGTTGATGGTGAGCAGCAGTGGGCCTTCGTAGGGCTCTGCGCGAACGCTGGAAGGAAGAAGCGTTGCGGCGAGGCCGCCAGCGCCGAGTACTTTGAGAAACTTGCGTCGGTCCATGGTCTTGTTTCCGTTCGGCCTACTGATAAAGGAACTCAAAGGTCATCATTTGGTAACCGATGACCGCCGCCCAAGCGCGGACGACGAACTCGGGGTCTTCGGTGATGGCCCCGGCTTCGCACGCGCGCCTGAGGTCAGCGGGTACCTCGCCCTCGGCGATGAGCGCGGCGCCTTCGTCACGAACACGTCGGAAGAGGGCGTAGCTTCTGTCGACTTCTCCGTCGTTCGGCGCAAGGCGCTCGCCGAGGATTCGCTCGTGCAGAACGATGAGCTGAGCGCGGATTTGCGCTTCGTCCTCCGGCCCGTATTCGTTGAGTTCAATGCTGCCGAGGAGGAGTCGGCTTTCGGCGGGCCGGTCGAATTCGCGTGAAGCCTGTCGGCACGACACGTTGTTGGAGACGAGCTGTTGAACGCCGCCCATGATGCCCGTCGGGTCGAGGAGACGAGTGGTCACTTCCGTCGAGTCCACGCCGCCATAGAGGATGCGATAGCGGCCGTGGTCCGTGAGCCCTTCGCGCCAAAGGGGGAAGGTCTGAAAGCTGTCCCCAAAGATAGCGAGGATCTTTCGGTGGTACATCTCGGGCGTCATCATCTGCGCCACGCCGAGGTCAAAGCGCATCGCGTCGCTGTCTTCGTCGCGGGCGTCTTCGGTGCGTGCTCTGTAGTAGGGCGAAAGTAGGAGCGCTTTGACAACAAGCTTCGAGTCGTAGTTCGAGGCGATGAAACGTTCGGCGAGCTCGCGTAAGAACGTACGTTGGGCTTCGAAGGCCACAAAGGCGCCGTCTCGCTGCGTGGAGGGACCACCATTCGGCGCGGTCACCGCTGGGCGACCGACAACCACTTGGTAAAAGTGACGAACCATCGTCTGGGCAAAGCGCGGGTCATCGACGGTTTGCTCGGCGAGCCAGCGAAGGCGGTCATCGTCGCGCGTTTCTGGGAGTGTGCCGCTCGTCCAGTCACGGTCGGCGAAGGCGATCTCCGGGCCTTCATCGGAACCCAGCTCGAAGCCGGGCGGGAAGGTGTCCGTGGGTACGGGCCCTCCGTAGCGCGCTCCGCGGCTGAAGTGGTTTCGGTAGAGGCCGGCGATGGGGTCCACGATGGC
>JBLHKB010000486.1:0-5469 GCA_047619315.1 Polyangiales bacterium | reverse complement strand
TTCGTCTCGAGGTCGAGGAGTTGGGATGCCGCTTTGTGATTTCCCGCGGAATTGTAGATTTCGCGCGCCGCGTAAATCGCTGCGATCAGCGAAGGGTCAGCCTCAAACGCTTTTCGATAGTGAGCGATGGCTTTGTCGGGTCGACCGTACTGGCGCTCATAGAGCTGGCCGATTCGGTGCTCCGTATCGGCGAGGCCACGCTGATCGCGTGCTTCGACTTGAATCGCGCCGCGTCGTCGCAAGGCTTCGAGGATTCGTCCAGGATCACCGGTCGTCTCTGCGATCTGCAGAAGGCGGTTGAGGACCTCATGGTTTCGAGGGTCTCGTGCTGCCGCTTGCTCATACAGCTTGGTCGCACGAACCGAATCGCGGAGTTGGGTCGCCGCAAGCTCACCGGCCTCCATGTACGAGCGGGCCGCTGCACTTGCATCCGCAAGTCGTCCAGCCCAGCCCTCGACCAGGTTGGCCATGGACGGGTAGTCGCCGAGTCGTGCGTAGTGATCACGCAGCGCTTTATACGCGGCTTGATCATCTGGGTTTCGCCGTAAACTGGCGATCAGTTCGGCGGCCCTTGGGTCCATAAGTTGGCGACGCTATCACGCCAGGGGTGTGCCCACCAAGCAAGCTGTCTGTTGGTGGATGAGCCGAAAGTGAGATCTCAGGGGTCGAGGCGCTGGCCACGCCACTGGTCTTGGATTCGTTTGTAGACAAAGCGCTCATGAAGGCGAGCATCGCGGTCAAACCAGAGCTCGATCCCGGTCGGACGCACCCGAAAACCTCCCCAATTGGCTGGCCGAGGAACCTCACCTGGAAAACGCTCTGAAGCGCCTTCGATACGCTGCTCCAGAGGTTCCAGGACAGCGTGACTCTGTCGGGAAGCCCAAGCGCCGAGCTGGCTCATGCGGTCTCGGGAGGCAAAGTACGCATCGCTCTCCTCCGGGGACACTTTGGACGCGAGGCCCCGCACACGTAGCTGAACACCCGTCTCCCACCAATGAAACGCGAGACTCGCACGGGGGGAGTGAGACAGCTGGCGAGCCTTGACCGACTCATAGTTGGTGAAAAATACGAACCCTCGAGCATCAAAGCCCTTGAGCAGCACATAGCGAAGATCGGGGCCATCTCGACCTTCGGTTGCCAAGGCAACGCGAGACCAAGAATCGGGACACGCCGTTTCCGCGTCCTGCAGCGCTGTCTGTACGCGGCGAACTAACTCGTCATGGGTGATCATGTCCATGGATACCGTGGCTCGGAAGTGTGGTTGAGAGTGCGGTTCGGTGAGATAGTGCGGTTCGGTGAGAACTTCTGGAGGCTAGGCGCCCACGTATTTCTCAAGTTCGAGAACCCATCGAAGTTCCTCGATGAGCTTTGATTCTTCGCAGGGCATCTCGAAGACGATCTCATGCCAAACATCGAGCATCCGCTCGTCGTCGGATGGGTCTTTGACCTCGATGACTCGCCGCTCTGCTTCGCTGTACCCGCGTGTCTGGACAGGAATCCCAATTGCGTGATGAACACGCTCGAAGAGCGCGTCTGGGCTCTCCCCCGGGAAATCGGAGCGCTGACAGCGTGCAGAGAAGCGGATGACCAAGCCATCCGCGACTTTGATGCGAACGCCTGAGTCCATAATGTGGAGGCGTATCCGCTCAGCGATTTCGATCTCGGTGGCGTGAACCTGATAGATCTCAAGCCCGGCCTCTTCGACCAAGCCCTGAATTTTTTGGATTTCCTGCGTTTTTGTCACTTTTGGAACCGGATCCCCCCAGCTCTCCGGAAGGCTACAGTGCTCTTCGCACGACAGCAAACAGAGACGTTCCTGGAGGGTCTAAACTAGGTGTTATTACGACCGTTCATCGGGGGAGTATGAGCGTTCCGCGCAGAAACCCCGCACACGATGACGCCTGGTTCGAAGATGCCTGCGATGAGCCTTCGTCGGTTCTCCGTGCCGTCATTCCCGATGAGGGCAGAGATCCGGCGACCCACCACGGCGCTCGACGCGAGCACTCACGCTGGGTCCTGGATGCAGATATCCAGATCGACGGTGGTGTCTCTCGTGGCGTTACCTTGAACGCGAGCACCGGCGGGCTGCGAGTGGCCCTAAGCCGGGCCCTCGACGCTGGGTCCTCCGTGGACGTCGCCGTCGTACGTGGACCCGTCGCGCTGCTCTCACGAGTGTGCGTGGTTTGGACCCGTCCGTCCGGCGGCGCATGGCTCTCCGGTCTGAGGTTTGCACAGCCGGACCCACGCTTTCGCGACGCCCACGCTCTCGCGCAGGCGTAACGAAGCAACGAGTCTAGATTAGATTACTCGCAGTGGCTGCCGAGGCCGTCGAAGGCGTCCTGGGCAAACGTGTCGTAGTCGATGGAAGGGTCGAATGCGTCGGTTGGGTCCGTGTCTGCACCCATGACGTCGCACTTGCGGCGCAGCGTCTGGTTCTGGCTGCTGACTCCGCCGTTCATCCAGCTGTCACCCGGATCGATTCCGGTCTGGCCGAAGCTGTCGATGATCATGCCATCACACACCAACACGTAGGGATCGTTTCCGTTGTGGTTGATGACCGTGTCCATGATGTCGCATACGCCCGCAGGCGCAGCCGCCGAGGGATTACAGATGACGAGGGTCTCGTTCATCCCAAGGGTGCCCGTGAGCTCGAAGGTGCGACTTGGAGTCGCACTTGCGTTCGTGTGAAGCCGAAGCTCACAGCTGCTCGCACCGAGGTCGATCTCTGCGGATCCATTGAAGAGCTCGATCGCCTTGTTGTTGGACGAACCCTCGATGTACTCGCTGATGATGAGGCCACCGCTGAAGGGCTCCGTGACGGAGACCATGGCGACGGCGGTGCTGCCGCCGAAGGAGGCGGTCATGGTGCCATCTTGAACGATGGAACCAGCTGTGTAAGTCGCCGTGCCTACGAACTCGCCTTCGGCGATTAGGATTGCGGCATCCCCGGTGGCTAGGCTGGCAGGAGCGATGGTGATGGGTACCATCGTACCGCCCATGGGAGCCGCCGTCGGCACGCTCACGGTGATGTCGAAGGTGCTGTCCTGAACCGCGCGAACGCTGTTCGGTCCGATTCGGAGCGCCGCGTACACAAGGTCGCTGGCGTTGCGAGGAACGATGCGCGTGTGCTCGAAGCTGTAGTTGAGTGGCCCCTGTACGTAGACGAGCTCGTCGCCGGTTCCAGGGAGAGGGCTCAGGTCGAAGAGCTGGTCGCCAACGCGAAGCCCACCGGTGACCATGAACGAGTCTGCGCGCGTCAGCTCGCCGGCAATGACGTTTACCGCCTCGACGCGAACAAGCGCGCCTTCGAGTGCTTCAGCGCGTGCGCCCATCGTCTCGATCTCAGCCACGGTGACCAAGAGGGGTTCAACGATGTTGTCGCTTGAGGCGACGGTGACGCCGGAGCTTGCGATTTGGTCTTGGCCGAAGAAGTCCGCGACGGTTCCGTCCACGACGACGCTGTCGCCGGTGCTGACCGTCGGTGCTCCGCCTGTGAAGACGAAGAGACCGCTGAAGTCGACGTCGACGTAGTCGTCGCTGCCTTCGTCGAGCTGCGCGTAGAAGCCGTTGCCTCCAACAGCCGTGACAAGGAGGTCGCCGATACGAACGATCGCGCCGTCGCCGAACGTGCCATCACGAACCTCGTACACCGTCGCTGGACATGCCGTGCCACCTGGGTTTGAACGCGCTGGACAGGCATCACAAACGTCGCCTTGGCCATCCATATCCGTGTCCACCTGGTCGGTGTTGAACTCAGAAGGGCAGTTGTCGACGTCGTTGGGGATGGTGTCGTTGTCGCGGTCCGTTGGGTCGACGGCGTTGCAGCTTGCTGGGTCTTCGTCCCCGCCAAGTGGACACGCGTCACATGCGTCGCCGAAACCATCGGCGTCGAAGTCCGCCTGCATGTTGTTGTCGAGGGGACGAATGGGGTTGAACACGAGGTCGCAGTTGTCATCGCCGTCCATGATGCCGTCGCCGTCCATGTCGTCCGCCATGCTCATTCCTGAGTAACGGTTGGAGCCATTGACTTCAGCGGCGGGGGAGTTGCCTACACGAGCAGGAATACAGCTGGGTTCGTTCTCCGGAGAGTTGCAGGCGAAGAGCGGGTAGGCGCCGCCGTTGGCTGCGCTGAGCGCGGCGAAGGAGCTTCCAATATCACCCATGAGGCAGACTGACTTGGAGGCGCCACAAACGTCGACACCGTCGCAGCCAGTGCTCAGAACGTTCACGACCGCTTCATCTCCGTAGAGGATCGTTCCGGCTCGCATGACGAGCGCCACGTCTCCTTCATCGGCCATGAGGACCGCGCGGTAGTCCGCATGTTCGCTTGCATCGTAAATGGCGATGTCTGCCTGGTAGCCCACTGCGAGCGTACCGATTTGGCTGTCTACGCCCATCGCAAGTGCGCCGTTGGCCGTAGCCATCAGCCAGAGCTGATCGTCGGGGAAGAAGTTGTTGAGGTAGTTCTGGTTGAAGCTGTCAATGCACGCGAGCTCACGCCCCATGTGCATCGAACCACTGTCGAGCCAGTCGGTTCCGAGGGCGATGGTCACACCCTGACGCGCGTACTCAGTAACGCGAGCGGTGTCGCCGTAGAGCGTGATGTTCGTACGTGCGGACCAGATGAGCTTGGTGCCATCGACGGCCATGACGTTGATGTCGCTCGCCGTTAGACCGGTGCCGTGAATGAAGGCACTCGCTGGCTGAACGAGGTCGTTCGGTCCGTCCATGCTCACGCAGCGGAACTCGTTGCGGGCCGCCTCATCGATGCCTTCGGCGACATGTGGCGCGTAGGCGCCTGGACCTGACGCGTCGGACGCGTCGTCGCTGTAGTCGTAGCCACAGCCTGCGGTGATCTTTTCGCCGCCGGAGTCGCCGAGCGGGAACGTCGAGTAGTCAACGGCGGGGAGGGAGAGGCCGTTTCGTCCGTTGTTGTCGAGGTTTCGAAGGAGACCTTCGGGGCCGCCGCTGCCGTTGATGGACGTCGTGCCGATCATCAGCTGTCGGAGTTCAAGCCACTGCATCTCTTCGGTGCGTGCGCGGCCTCCACCGGAAGGGACACGCGAGTGACCGCCGAGTCCGCGGCGCCAGTCGTGACGATGCTCGTAGCGTTCGTCCGTTTGGTCTCCGCGCGCCCCATAGGGCTCGCTGTTGCCGAAGGTGACGTGGTCGTGGCCGTTGATGAGACCCGGCGACACAACAGCGTCGGGGCAGACGATGGTCGTCGCGCCGGCCGCTGCGGCTTCGCCACTGCAGTCACAAGCGACGCAGGCGATGATGCCATCGGCGCCGACAAGAACTTGGCCGCCGCGGAGAACTTCGCCGGGCGTGAGCACATCAGCGGTGATCAGACGTGCCGCGGTTCCTGCCGTCGCTTCGCAGATTCCTTCGGCGATGGGTGCGACGTCGCCGCACTCGGTGACGGTCACGGGAGGAAAAAGGTCGCCACCGGGACCAGCGTCGGGTGTT
>JBLHKB010000485.1:0-5470 GCA_047619315.1 Polyangiales bacterium | reverse complement strand
TCTGCCAAGTCGCGTCAGCGGGGGGTTTCGCCTCGACGTCGATGCATCGCTTCTTGCGAGCTACCAGACGACGGACGTCTTCATCGATGCGCTGCCGCCCATTCAGAGC
Source organism: Polyangiales bacterium (assembly GCA_047619315.1). GTDB lineage: Bacteria > Myxococcota_A > Polyangia > Polyangiales > Houyiibacteriaceae > JBCCRV01. Next base: position 5,361 of record JBLHKB010000485.1, on the reverse strand, counting down.
GTCGGCGAAACACGGCGCATCGCGCCCACGAGCGTTGAGGGTTTCGGCGACTCCCGTGACCTGACGGTTCATCCCGAAGGCTTGCTCAACTACCTCCTGAACCTTCGGCTTCATCCCGTGATCTTTATCGAAGCCGCGGGCCGGCGATTCGATCTTCCCATCGATCCCATCACCCTTGAGCTCCTCGACCGCCAGAGCAACGTCGTCTTCAGCGACGCGAACGTCCATGTGCCCTTGCCGAATATCTCCGTGATGCCCGACAGCTTCAACTTCGGAACGCTCCTGCTCGGCGAGCGTGTGTTGATGCCCCTGGAGATCGAAAACACCGGTGAGTCACCACTCACCGTCGACTTCGTCGTACCCGCCAATATCGAGGGCATCGAGTCCCTCACGCTCGCTCCGCGCACCCGGACAAGCGTCGAGGTCGGCTATAGACCCGGCCGCTTGGGTGAACTCGGGAGCTCCCTCGAGCTCCGAACCAACGACCCTGATGCCGCGCGTATTCGAATCAGCCTCGAAGGCCAGGCGGTGGCCAGCGCAGATGCTGGGCCGGCGATGGACGCAGGAGTCGGGGACTCAGGGCCCTCGTTTGACGCGGCGGGTGATGTCGGTCCCCAAGAGTTCGATGGCGGACTCAGCGGTGGGTGCGGCTGTCGCACGAGCCCCACGGGGACCGCTCCACCTGCGCTGCTTCTCTTCGCGCTCGCGCTTCTATTCCGACGGAGGCGCCAGAGTCAGAGAGCGACGACCCAGACGCTCTGATCCGGCGTCGGGTCCGCGGAGACGGAGCCGCCAAAACGGGCCATCGTCGCCCGAAATGCTACGACGATTCGGGTCCGAGAGCTTGGCCCGGGTGGAAGCTCAATAGCGAGGGCGTGGAACGCCTGGGCGCCGAGAAACCCTACGGGCGCGGCACCGCGAATGCTGATCGCGCCGGCGTCATGCAAGGCGTCCACCAGAGTGCGCGCACTCGACTCGTCGAAGCCTGCCAGCGTGACTTGGCTTTGGGTGATCAGGCCGGACACCTCACCACCGAGCTCGGCGTCAGGGCCGATGGCGGGGACGCGCCATTGATTGATTAGAAACGCAGCACCCACGGCGACGACGAGAGCCATCACGCTCGGCGCCATGTGGAAGTGATCGCGCTCGGAGAAGGCCACGACCAAGCCAAAGACAACGGCCAGCACGAGGCAGGCCAGAGCGACCCCATCAAGGACGTGCCCGATCATATCCGCCGTGCCAAGCATCGCCGTTTGTCCACGCCGAAGCGTGATAAACGCCGAAGCCGCACCCACGGCAAGAGCGCCGAGGGCAGGAAGCAGCGGCTTGATTCCGACGCTGCTTCTTTGGACAGGTCGCGCGTGCACAGAGCGCCGGACGGGGGCCGATGGTCGTCCGACCCGCTCGAGTTCCAGCGGTGGAGCGTTGTTGTTGTAGAGGCTCTCCTCCGGCAGGTCACGCGGAGGGCGTCTCGGTGCTCGCTCTCTTCGGTCCGGCTGCTCGAGTTCCAGCGGTGGAGCGTCGTCGTAGAGCCGGTCCTTCGGAAGGTCACGCGGGGGGCGTTTCTGCGCTCGCGGTCGTCGGTCTACCTGCTCGAGTTCCAGCGGTGGAGCGTCGTCGTAGAGGCTCTCCTCCGGCAGGTCACGTGGAGCTCTTTTCGGCGCTCGCGGCAAGCTATAGGCCCCGTCACTTGCGGCGGATGGCTGGGGCAAAACGGCAGGTCGCTGACGTGACGCTGCAGGCTGAGCCGGGGCAGCGTACGGCGGAGCTGCAGACGGCTGAGGCGGAGCGGCGCGCTGAGGCGGAGCTGCAGACGGCTGAGGCGGAGGTTGAGCGGCGCGCTGAGGCGGAGCGGCAAACGGCTGAGGCGGAGCGGCGCGCTGAGGCGGAGCGGCGCGCTGAGGCGGAGCGGCAAACGGCTGAGGCGGAGCGGCAAACGGCTGAGGCGGAGCGGCAAACGGCTGAGGCGAAGCGGGTGCCTGACGCGAAGCGAGGAGCGGCTTTCGCGAAGTGAGGAGCGGTTTGCGTGAAGTGGTGAGCGGCTGACGCGCGCGCGGCGAGGGCAGATCGTCGAGCTGCCCATCATCGTCCATGTTCGGCAGGTCGAGGTCTGATGGGACTTCTCGAGCACCTCTGTCCTCTGGCGTAGGCACACTGGACCCGCGCTCGGCCTCCGTTGGCTCGAACGGCAGGGCATACCCGAGGGGCACCGCCGAATCAGTGGGCCGCGCCTCCGCCTTGGCGCCGATGCCACGAAGCGTTCGGACGGCACTCGCCGCGTCGCGTTCGCCCAGGTCACGGCCGACGACGGCGGGGAGCGACCACTCCAGCAGCATGGCCTCGCGCAAAGCGATCCCAAAGGTGCCAGCCAGAGTCTTTGCCGGGGTACTCCCCTCGCGGAAGCTGACGAGCCACACGTCGAGACGCATGCCGGGAGCTTACGTGATTAATCGCGAACTGACGATTCCTTAGTCACCAATTTCAGGGATCAAGCGCCCGGGAGGGACATGGACAGCGCATGAAGTTGTGCTTGAGCGGCGACGCGAGGGATACTGCCGTGTGGCCGTCGATATCTGGATCCTTGAGGTCAGCGACCCCTCACGAGCGGTCAACGGGCTGATGAGCGTCTTTGGGCTTGCTCGTGCTCAAAGTGAGAGCCTTATCTCTTCGGTGCCCTGTCGCGTGAAGCGCGACGTTCCCGAGCAAGACGCGCCTCGCTACGAGGCGAAGCTCAAGCCCATCGGCGCCACCGTGACATGGGGGCCCGCCGGCGACTCGTTGCCACCACCGGCGCGAGTGAAGGTCCCGCCCAACGAGGCGCCGGACGAGATCATCGCAGTCCCCGACGTGCCAGGCCCCTTCGACACCACGAAGGCGCGCATGTATTGGGGCATGCTCGGCGCTGGAATCTTCGGGGTGATCTGCCTTTCTGTGGTCGCACCGGGGTTGAGCTCTGGTGAAGCGGGCTGGCCCACGGTGGTCCTTGCTGGCGCCACGCTCGGGGTCCTCGCAATGGGCCTGTTTGGTTCTGTTCTCTCTGTGTTCCGCTTATCGATGGCGTCACCCATTCTGCCAATTGTGTGCGGCGCTATCGGCGCCGCGATGTGTGTCCTCGTCCTCCGATCCAGCGAGCCAGACCCCCAAGTGCGCCTCTCCTACGTGACGACGCTGAGGGCCGAAGTTCTCGGCGGGCAGGCCCCTGAAGCGCGAATTTTCTTGAGCGGCAATGGGACGTTCGAGACCGCCGACGCAGCAAGGAGTCGGGCATTCGTCGAGTCCCTCTACGAGTCCGGTGCGAGGCGCGTTTTTGTTGTCGACGAAGACGAAAACGGCGAAGCAGAGTGGGTCGCCATCGATATGCCTGTGCTCCCGGCGCGACGAAACGCGATCCGCGACGCCGTTCGTGCTTACGCCGGCGAGAATTTTAACAAGATCCCCCCGGGGCTGGCCGCGCCCTCGCAGGCACGCCACTGGATCCTACCCGTAGACATTCACTGATGAAGAAACACACGAAGACCACGTGCCCCTGCGCATCCGGACGAGCGTATCGAGACTGCTGCGAAGCGCTGCATGCCGGCACCGAAGCCGAGGACGCCGAGTCTCTGATGCGTTCCCGATACTCCGCCTTCGCCAAAGGGGACGGGGCATACCTGTGGCGCACGCTTCACTCGAGTCACGATGACCGAACAGCCAAAACGAGCGAAGCGGAATGGCTTGAACGCTTCGTCGCCGGCGAAGCAAAACACGGACGCACCTATGTGGGGCTGCGCATCGTCGACACCGCGCCACCGGACGAGCAAGGCGTCGCGCGCGTTCTATTCGTAGCCCGCGTCAAAGAGCGGGGCAGCGTCTCTTCGTTCGCGGAGCTCAGCTTCTTCGCGAAGGAGGACGGCGGCTGGCGGTACATCGCAGGCATCCTCATGGACCCGGAGCGAGCCACCAGCATCGAAGAACTCGACGACGCCTAGTGCGAGCGCTATCACCGGGCGCATGTGGAAGAGCATCCCGCAAAGACCCTGGCGTGAGTTAGCGCGGGACGAATCCCGTGACCTGGTGGATTCCCTCGTCGCCATGATGTCCGCCATGCAGGCCATCGACGTCGATGGCCTCGCCGCGCAGGTGCGGCTTCCGGCGAACGAGATCGCTGCGTCCCCCTTTGGGCTTCGCGCCGTGGCGCTCGGTGCCGCGACCGGCGCGAGGCATGTCCATCGCGAGCTGACGCGTGTTCCCAGCTGGCAGGGAGACGCGCGGACCGAAGACTCGAATCACGACGAATGGCGCAACGGCGTCCTGCAGACGGGCAAGTACCAGGCGTTCATCCAAGACGGGGCACACAGCCTTTTTGACCCCGCTCACATCGCCAAGTGGGGTCCCCACGAGATGATGCACCGGGCGTGTCTCTTCTACTGGGACGCCGACGGATCAAACTTCGATCTGTATCTCGGCGCACGCCTCAACGAGGTTCTGCCCGTCGCGCTCTGGTATGGCGCGGACCAAGTCGCGCGACTGGATGGCGGCGACTTCGAGCGGCACGCGGGCCGGCGCGAAGTTGGACGCGCAGCCTGGCGCGACGCGAAGGAAGAAGAACTTCACGCGCTCGCCTCGGAGAGCGTGCACAACCTGCGCTGGTTTGGCCGCTACCTCGACGCTGAGCTCTCCGCCATCGACGAAGAAATTCGCACGGGGAGACGTGTTGAGACCCCGTGGGCAAAAGGCGGCGCGACGCTCAACGCATCGTCCGACGCCCTCGCCTACGTCGTTGCACACGGGCAACGCCTGCGAAGTGAAGTCGTCGCGGAAGCGCTCGAAGGCGCCCCCGCCATCGCGTCCATCACGGGCTACCGCCAGCACATCGAATCCCAGATCGAAGCGCTGCTCTTCGGCGACATCGACGCGGGCGAACCTCCCTCACGCGACGAGTGGCACCAAGAGCTCTCCGCGGCCATCGGCGGCGACGCCTGCGAAGACGCCGACGGCGTCCACGGCCTCGACTTCGGTCAACTCGCCGAGGGCATCGAAGAGAGCCTTCCCCACGCGTTTGAATGGCTCGAAGAACATGGCGGCGACTGGCTCGAAGCCTTCGCCGGCTCGAAGCATCTATGGCGTCGAGCGCCCCTCGCGGAGCGTCTCACGGCGTTCTGCGACGAGACTCTCCCCGCTCCGGCGTCCGCCCTCACGAAGCTCGGCGGCGCGTGGTTGGCGGTTAAAGAAGACGCGCGCGTTCGCGAGCTCGGCGCCGAGGACGGTACGTTCCTAGTCGCGAATGCCGAAGCCCAGCGCCTCGACTTTGACCTCGACGTCCTCGCGCTCCTCGATGGCGAAGATGCGCCGCTCGAAAAAAGCGTGGTGCTCGTCGCGAAG
>JBLHKB010000484.1:0-5478 GCA_047619315.1 Polyangiales bacterium | reverse complement strand
GCAGTTGTCTTCGTTATAAGCGAGGAAGAACGCTGCGCGCATATCGCCTTCCCGCGTCTCGCTCTCTAGGTCAGTTCGGAACGCATCGTGGAAGGCGCTGAAGTCCGGGAGCGGCGGCAGGTCGACGGTGAGGGAACGTACGCTCGACGCATGGAGCTGCTGTTCGCTCTTGCTTGCGCGTGTGAGGCGAGTGTCGATCTCCGAGGCGATGTTGTGAAGCACCTTGAGGAGATGGGCGACGGTGCCACGAGTCATCCCGATGTGAATCAAGAAGAGCACGGTGTTGCGCGACGTCTTGTTGATGTGGATATCGAAGCGCTCCATCAGCAGCTGCTTGAACGTGTCGCCGTCCATACCCGTCTGTCCGACGTGAAGCGTCACACGCGTGGGATCGAGCACGAACTCGTCGGTGACCCACGCTTCTTCAATGGGCGAGAACCCGCGCTTGGGCTCAAAGTACGTCTCGATGCCACTTGGGCGGAACTCGCTCGGCACCATCTCCTTCGGCCCAAGGACCTGGAAGTATTTCGAGAGCAAGGGATCGGCCTTGAGCCGCTGCCGAAGCGTCATCGCGAGCTCAAGGCTCTGCTCGACGAACCCGTAGCCCTCCAGCTCAACTTGTCTTCGTCCCACGTCCAGAGACGCGAGAATCTGATAGTTCGGGGAGGTCGAAGTGTGCGTCATATACGCGTCGTGAAATGGCTTCGCCACGCGTCGCTCAAAGCCGTGGTCATACACGTGAATCATCGAGCCCTGACGGAGCGCGGTGAGCGTCTTGTGTGTGGACTGCGTCGCGTACACACGCACGCTCGCTTTATCGGGGTCGGGAAGCAGCCGATGGTCGAGCCAGGTGGCGTCATCGTCCGGATCGAGGTTGTCGTGTTCCGCGCGCCATTCGGCGTAGCGCTTTCGGTACCCCTCGCTCGCCAGCATCTCTTCAAGATGTTGCGCCGACGCCATCGCGGTTCGGCGCTTCAGCGGTGGCGAGAACCTTCCGTAGGCGAACCATGCTTCGTCCCACACAAAGGCGACATGCGGCGCGATGGCGAGAACTTCTTCCATGATGCGCAGCGCGTCGTAGGTGACCCCGTCGAAGGTGACGTTGGTCAGCAGCAGAACCTTCACGTGGTCGAGTTTGCCTGCACGCTTTAGGCGCAGGAGCGCTTCCTTCATCGTTCGGATGGGTACGCCGCCGTACATGCTCAGCTCGGTCAGCGGATAGCCGTCGAGATAGATGGGCATCGCGCCGCTGAGGATCACGCCATAGGGGTGCGATTTGTGGCAGTCATGGGCGAGCATGACGATGTCCCCCGGGGTGACAAGGGCCTGCATCACGATCTTGTTCGCCGTCGAGGTGCCGTTGGTCACAAAGAAGGTCTGCCGAGCCCCGAAGGCACGCGCCGCGAGCTCCTGTGCCTTCTTAAGGGAACCCGTTGGCTGAAGCAGGGAGTCGAGCCCACCCGTCGTCGCCGAGGTCTCCGCGAGGAAGACATTGGGTCCGTAGAACTCGCCCATATCTTTGATCCAGTGGGACTTCTCGATGGTCCGACCGCGGGAGATCGGGAGCGCGTGAAACATGCCCGTGGGCTTCTGGCTGTAGCGGCAAAGGGCGTCAAAGAACGGCGTCTCGAAACGCTCGCCGATACCCTTCAGGATGCTCAAGTGGGTGTCGAGCCAGTCCTCGCCGCGATAGAAGGTCCTGCGAAAGTGACGGGTCGCGTGAGGATCGAGATGCTCCACGGGCGCGCTCGTCACGAGATAGAGGTCTAGCTCGGAGCGCAGCTCCTGAATCAATCGCGCCAGGGTGAGCGTACGCTGCCCCGGCATCTGCGCCTCAGCCTCCGCTGCCGTGAAATCGACCATGCGGTACATGCCGCCCAGGAACGGCGGCTGCCACGTGGACCGGGCGGGAAAGGAGTGGCGGAGGAAAACCGCCTGGAGCTCCGAGTTTACGGCGCAGGCTAAGAGGGCGTCTTCGAACGTGCGCACGATCACCACTTCGTAGACCTGCTCGTCGGACGGGCGGCGGCAAGCACGGAGCTCGCGCTTGAGCTCCATTTCGCGTTCCAGGTCCACGTCGGCGACGATCAGCACCTCAAAGTAGGGCTTCGAGCCTTGAACGACGACGGGCGCAATATCCGTCTCGTGGCTCCGCAGAAGAAGCTCGGCGTAGTCTTCGACGTTCGCGCTCGTTAGATCGAGCTGGCGATACGAGTCCGTCGTCCAGAAGCCAACGACGCGCTTCGCTTGCTCGGCGAAGCGGGAGAAGTTCTCTCGCTCAAAGGTGTCGCGCAATCGGGAGAGTACGGTGGCACCCGGGAACGCAAAGTACTGTTCGATGGGGGCGAGAAAATCAAACGCGTTGCGACAGGTGTCCGTGAGGCGAACCTTCTCGTCGTCCTCGACGGACGTGTGCGCGAGGCGTCGCGCCGCGTCTCGGATGAGGCTCCAGGTGTCGGTTCGAAGCCGCTTTGCGTTGTGCAACGTGGCTCCCGCCTCTGGCGCGGATTCCACATCGGTCCCTGCAGGGCGTGGCCCTGTTGTGTAAATCACGTGAGGCCCCCTGCTCGGCCTGGTTTGACGAGTGGTCCGAGGGTGTCGAGAAACTCGCGCCCCGGAGCGTTTCGAAGCCCCACGGGAAAGTCGATGGGCGCATCCCGGAAGCCCTTGAGCGGCTGGGCCAGGCCTAGCAGACCACGCTCGCGACCACGACGTACTCGATCAAGGTCGATCTCAAGTGGGATGACCTCTTCGGTGGGACCCGCCTGGTGGATGATGTCACCATCGGGGCCGACGACGATGGAGCGCCCGCCTCCCCCGGCGCCAACGCCGTTGATGTCGAAGAAGTAGCACTGGTTGATCGCTGCGGAAGCGCGAGCGATGGACAGCTCGATATCGCGATCGAGTGTACCGGTGAGCGTTGGGTGAAGGATCACCTCAGCGCCGAGGCACGCGAGCGTCCGTGTCGTCTCGGGAAACCACATGTCGTAACAGATCGAGACCGCGAAACGCCCTACCTCTGGAACATCAAAGGTCAGGAACTCCGTTCCCGCGGCGACGTCCTTTTCGTAGGGTCGAAAGGGGAACATCTTTCGATGACGACCGACGACCTCACCTTGGGGATTGAACACGCTCGCGGTGTTGTAGATCTTTCCGTCCGCGCTCTTCTCGAAGATCGAACCGTTGACGATCCAGAGCTTGTGGCGGGCCGCCATCTCGGCGAAGGCCTGCTGCCCTTTGCCTTCCAGCGGTTGAGCGAACTTCAGCGCCGGGCCGTACGCCGCAAGCTCACTGAAGACGACCATATCAACCCACGGAAAGAGCATCATCGCGTGGTCGAGGCGTGCGCGTAGGTAAGGCAGATTGCTGCGCAACCCCGAGGTGGCGAGCTGAAGTCCTGCGATGGCAAATGGGGTGGTCATGGTTTGTCTTCTTTAAGGAGGGGTAGGGAGCTGCCGCGCGGCTTCGATGAGGGACGCTTCGAGGGGCGTCGATCGCGAGATGCACGGCGTAAGCACTCGAAGTGCATTTCGCTCGAGTCTCGAGCGAATAATGTCACGTCTTGTTGGAGGCGCGCTGCGCGCCACGAAAGCCGAGCGAGCGACCAACGTCGTGCCCCGAGGATAGCCTCAGGCCACTGCCACTGAATGATGTGCAAGGGCCGGATTCACGTCACGTGCGTTCCAACAGTCTTGCTCAAGATTCCGAGCGCTCACCATAGTGAACGTTTGGCAAAAGTCGAGGCGACTATGCATAATATGAGTCATTGCAGGCAAATAAGGTGTTCACTATACTGAGCGCTGCGGAAACGATGACTAATAAAACCAAGAAAAGTGACAAGAACGCAGCAGAGAACGCCGAGGTGGGTAGTCGCCTGCGTCGCCTGCGCGTTGGGTACGGCCTCAGCCAACGCGAGCTGGCCCGTCGCGCCGGCGTGCCGAACAGCACGATCTCGACTATCGAGCAGGGTCAGGTGAGCCCCTCCATCGCCTCTCTTAAGAAGGTCGCGGGAGGGCTCTCCCTTTCCATCGCTGAGTTTTTCACCGTCGACGTCGAGGCGGACTCGCCGGTGTTCTTCGCCGCGGACGAGCTCGAGAACCTCAGCAGCGGTGATGTCTCGCTCCGCCTAGTCGGTGAGCTGAACGTCGACAGAAAGCTCCAGCTCCTCCACGAGCACTACGAGCCTGGCAGCGATACCGGAAGCGAGATGCTCTCCCACGCTGGCGAAGAAGCGGGCCTCATCGTTCGCGGCACCATCGAGGTCACCGTCGGCGCTCGGGTGAAAACCCTTGGACCCGGCGACGCGTACCACTTCGACAGCCGGCTGCCGCACCGCTTTCGAAACCAAGGCGACGAAACCTGCGAGCTCGTCAGCGCCCGCACCCCGCCAACATTCTAGCTCTCTTCATTTTGAGGGGACTTTCAACGTCTCCTCGTCGCCGTAGGCGGCTCACTCTCCACCACCTCTCACCGTTTGCTCTACGACAAACATCGGAAACTCATGATCGACGACACCAGCACGTTCTCTTCTCCTCTCCTTGAGCACATCGGCGGATTCATCGCAGGAGAGTGGGTGGAGTCGTCGGACGGCACCCCGATGCCGGTGTTCGATCCGTCGAACGGAAACGTCCTGGGCCACATCCCGCAGCTCGGGGCCAAGGAGACCACGCGGGCCGTCGAGGCTGCCCACGCCGCCCTCACGACGATGCCCGGCGCGGTGGAGCGAGGTGAGTGGCTCAAGCGGATCGCGGCGTTGCTCACCGAGCACAACGAAGAGTTCGCGCGCATCATCACGCACGAAAACGGCAAACCCCTCACGGAAGCACGCGGCGAAGTCGCCTATGCAGCAGCGTTCTACGCGTACTCTGCGGCGAGCCTCAGCGCCCTCGAGTCCCACGTCCTCGAAGCGCGTCCGAAGAACCATACCTGGACCGTGCACCACAGGCCGGCCGGCGTGGTCGGTCTCATCACTCCGTGGAACTTCCCCCTCGCGATGCTCGCCAAGAAGCTCGCTGCAGCCCTCGCGGCGGGATGTACTTCTGTCGTGAAGGCGGCGGAGATCACCCCACTCACGTGCATCGCGTTCTTCCGCCTCCTCGAAAAACTCAAGCTCCCTCCTGGTACGGTCAACCTCGTCATCGGTGACGCGCCGGCCATTGGCATTGTCTTGTGCGAGCACCCGAACGTGCGCGTTCTGAGCTTCACGGGATCCACCGCCGTGGGCCGGATCCTCGCGACGCAGGCAGCGCCCCACCTGAAGCGCCTCTCCCTTGAGCTTGGCGGCAACGCTCCATTCATCGTGTGTGAAGACGCGGACCTGGACGCAGCGGTCACCCATCTGCTCGCGAATAAGTTTCGAGCCACCGGCCAGACATGTGTCTGCACCAACCGCGTGCTCGTGCACGAAAAGGTCGCTGACGCATTCACCGAGCGCGTCGCCGCGGCGGTCTCAAAACTCGTGGTGGGTCCCGGCATGCG
>JBLHKB010000483.1:0-5513 GCA_047619315.1 Polyangiales bacterium | reverse complement strand
AGCTCGGCGATGTCTGGCACAACACCGGCGGTCCCTACGAGTTTCGCGACGGCTGGCTCCATGTTCGAGGTGCACGCAACAAGCCTCTCTGGCTTCGCCGAGTGCTCCCTCGCAACGTTCGCATCGAACTCGACGTTAAAAGCATGTCACCAGAAGGGGACATCAAGATCGAAGTCTTCGGGGACGGCACGAGCCGCGCGGAGAGCGAATCCTACACAGCTACGAGCTACGTCATCATCTTCGGCGGCTGGGACAACTCCACGAACCTCATCGCTCGAATGGATGAGCACGCCGATGATCGCGCTATGGGCCCCGCTCGTCGTGTCGAGATGGACCAGGTGTATCACCTGAAGATCGAGCGCAACGGTGACAACATCACCGCATGGGTGGATGGTGAAGAGCTAGCGTCCATGGACGACGCGGATCCCCTCGAAGGCCGCGGCCACGATCATTTCGCTTTCAATAACTGGCAGTCGGATCTCTACTTCGACAACCTGGTGATCACGCCGTTATAGCAACCGATGAATAAGGCAGAGTTCGAAGCGATGATCAAGGACTTGGAAGGCGAACTCGGCCTTCTCAAGTCGCGCTATGAGCAATGGATTCAGGGCATCGAGCGTGTTCCGCCGACGCGCCAAAAAGAGCGCCTTGAGCGACGCCTCCGTCAGCTGCGAAGAGAGCAGCCCAACAACACGGCCATGCGTTACCGCTTTCAAGCGGTGTTCTCACGTTGGACGACGATGAACACGTACTGGCAGCGCATCACGCGCCAGATCGAAGAAGGCACGTTCCGACGCGACGTGAAGAAGGCCAAGCAGCGTCAAGAGAAGATCAAGGCGCAGGAAGCGCGCGATGAGCAGCGGACGCGGGATAGCCGGCCGGCACCCGTCGTTCGTGATGAACCTCTAGAGCTCGACCTCGACGCCGACTTCGACTCGGAGATCGGTGCAGCCCTCGCTGCGCTTGAGGAGCCGGCCCTCGTAAGCAAGCGGTTTGGCTTACCTGTCGCGCGCCCTCCCATGCCAAGGTCGCAGGCTCCTGCTGCGCCATCGCAGCCGATCGCGCATCGGCCGCCGCCGCCGCCGCCATCCACAACGGCGCAGGGCCGGCCTGCACCGCCGCCGCCGCCACCACCTCCGCCACCAGGGCGCCGTGCTGCGCCGCCTCCGCCGCCTTCCCGGAGCGCCCCGACCATTTCACCACGTGCTCCAGCGGCTCGTGTTGCGCCGCGCACACCCGCTGTGCTGCGTTCTGCTCCTCAGCCTGGAGCAACCCGCTCAAGCCTGACCGACCGCGATCTTCAGCGCGTCTATCATAAGTACGTCGACGCGAAGAAGCAGAACAACGAGCGCGTCGACAACCTCTCACCCGAGAAGCTCGCCAAGAAGATCCGCGCCATGGAGCCTCAGCTCCGCCAAAAGTACGGCTCGGCGAACGTCGACTTTGAGGTCGTTGTCAAAGGCGGCCGCGTTGGGCTCAAGCCCAAGAAGAAGCAGTAGCTTCGGTTGCAGGAGCGTGACTCGGCGCAAGAGCTGCGCGCTGGCGGTGGCTGTTTGATCACGCTCGGCGCGCTCTTCGCACTCAGCTTCGGCGCGACCTGGCATTCTCTGTCTACAGGCGCTGAGAGCGTTCACCCGCTCTTGTGGCCCGTCTGGAAGCTAGGCGGAGAGGTCGGCGTGCTCGTGTTCGGCGGCGTCTTGGTCAGCCTCTGCGTCGGCGTTGGTCTCTTCGCTATCCGTCGCGCTCGTCGTTGAGTTCTGCTCTTGTTGAAAGAGCATACGGTCGAGACGTCGCACAAGCGGCTGTAAGCTCTGGCGCTCCAGCGCACTGATGGCGACGCCGTCGTGTGCGTGGGCCATCATCGCCGCGCGACGCGGGTCGAGCTGATCGGTCTTGTTGTAGACGACGATCCTAGGCATCGCTTCGAGACCAAGCTGCAAGAGGAGCTCTTCCGTCGTTCGAATGTGTTCTTCGTGCTGCGGGTCTGAACCGTCGACGACATGCAGGAGTACGTCGGCGTCGGCGGCTTCTTCGAAGGTCGCGCGAAATGCGGCGAAGAGGTCTTTTGGCAGGTCGCGGATAAACCCGACGGTGTCCGTGATGACGATCTCATGGCCACTCGGAAGATAGGCGCGACGCGCACGTGTATCGAGAGTGGCGAAGAGTTTGTTTTCAGCGAGGACGTCAGCGCCGGTGAGTGTGTTGAGGAGCGTGCTCTTGCCCGCGTTCGTGTAGCCAACGATCGCGGCCACCTTCACGTCGCTCCGCCGCCGCCGCGAACGGCGTTGCTTCCGCTGCTTCTCCAGCTGCTTGAGCTGCTTCTTGAGTCGGTCGATGCGTTCGTGCGCTTTGCGCCGCCCGATCTCAAGTTTCGTTTCACCGGGGCCTCGCCCGCCAATGCCGCCAGTGAGACGACTCAGCGCATCATCTTTCTGACCTAGGCGCGGCAAGAGGTACTTCATCTGCGCCAGTTCGACCTGGAGCTTGCCGTCACGGCTCTGGGCGCGTTGGGCAAAGATGTCCAAGATGAGCTGCGTGCGGTCGATGACCTTGAGGTCCGTCATACCCGCGATCGCCGCGGCCTGATTCGGGCGCAGCTCTCGGTCGAAGATGAGCACCTCAGCGTCTTTTTGCATCGCCAGAATGACCACGTCCTCAAGCTTGCCGCGCCCGAGGACAAACTTGGGATCCACTTTGGTGCGAACCTGACGGACCTTGTCCACCACGTTCACCCCGGCGGTTCGCGCGAGCTCCGAGAGCTCAAGCATCGACTCTTCGGATTTGCCCGCGGACTTCTTGTCCGTCACGTGCACAAGAATCGCCCGGCCATCACGCGCTTCCGTCGCGTGGGAACGCGCTACGCGGGCGAACTCTTGCTCGAGCCCCGCCACCAGCACGCCCACATCGACCTGCGTGCGCTGAGCTGAAAGTGGCCCGAACGTTCGATAGGGAGGCTGTGTTGTGCCTTCCTTACTCGTCCCGGGAACGCAGTGGCCATAGTAGAGCCACGTCGGGGTTCCGTCCGCGGGGTTGATGCAGATCGCGGCAACAAGATCCAGACGAAGTCGCGTCAGGTCGACGAGGTCGTCGCGGGAAAGTGGCTCGTTGCTGAGATGGGTGTGAATCAGACGAAGCCCACGAAGACGCCCGGCGCCCGCGCGGAGTCGTCCCATGTCTGGCAGCATGAGCTTTGCGGCGTCGCCGATGACGACGTGCTCGATCTTCCCAGATCGTGCGACGAGCACACCCACTTGGCGCCCCGTCGAATGCGACACTTCCGCGATGGAGCGCGATAGCTCCTGCGTCGTGAGCTGGTCCATGGGGACCTTGCGCCGGTACAAGCGCTGAAGCGCTTTCGTCTCCGAAGGACTTAGGCCCGAAGTATTGCCGTGGATTTGCTCCAAGGGGTTTACTTAGTGCAACTCCTCCTTCTCCACCAGGCTTCATATGAAACCCAGCCCGAGCGCGCTAATCCACGACGCTTGGATCCAGATCCACGCTGACCGGGCAATGGTCCGAACCCATCACCTTCGGGTGAATAGCGGCCTTTAGCACGTGCGGCGTCAGCCCCGGCGAGGTCAGCATGTAGTCGATGCGCCAGCCGATGTTCTTCTCGCGAACACCCACGCGGTTGCTCCACCACGAGTAATGGTCGGGCCCGTCTTCGAACTGACGAAAGCTGTCGGTCCATCCGTTCTGAATCCAGCGGTCGAGCTCCTCCCGCTCCCCCTCCAAGAAGCCGCTCGTCTTCTTGTTTTGCTTCGGGCGCGCCAAATCGATCTCTTTGTGCGCCGTGTTGAAGTCTCCCATCACCAAGATCTTGTCGCCGCGCTTCTTTCCTTCCTCGAGGAGCCCGTAGAGCTTCTGATAGAAGTCCATCTTGTAGGGGACGCGGGAGTGGTCGCGGTTCTTCCCGGACCCATTTGGAAAGTACCCGTTAACGATCGTCAGCCCGCCAAAGCGGGCGAGCTGGAGCCTCCCCTCGTCATCAAAGCGCTCCTCGCCCAGTGAGAGCGCTTCGATGTGGTCCGGCTCTCGCCGCGCGTACATCCCCACACCGCTGTATCCTTTTCGTACCGCCGGGGCGAAGTGACTGTGCCAGCGTTTTGGCTTGAGCACGTCTGGCGCAAGCTGCTCCGGCAAGGCCCGTGTTTCCTGCATGCCAATGACATCGGCCCGGGCGGTCTTCATCCAGTCTGCCAGCCCTTTGCTGGCCGCAGCTCGAATGCCGTTCACATTCCAGGAATACACACGAAAGAGCTTGGCCGATTTCTTGGACATGCCCGCCCTCTACCACACCCGCCCACATTGAGAGCATTTGATGCCCGTGGACCCCTGAGCTGTGGGTGTTATCCTCTGCGGGTGCCACCGAAGGCCAAACGTCGTGATCCATTTGTCGGACTGACCCTCGCGGGAAAGTACGAGGTAATGTCTCCTCTCGCTCGCGGCGGGATGGGTCGAGTGTATCGCGCCATTCAGAAGCCTCTCGGCCGTGAGGTCGCGCTCAAAGTACTCGACCTCGACCAGCTCGAGGGCCAGGCCGCCATCGAGGACTTTCAGCAACGCTTCTTTCTAGAAGCCGCTGCCTGCGCTCAGCTTCAGCATCCCAATACGGTTGTCGTCTACGACTACGGCAAGACCGACGAGGATGACGTCTTCATCGCCATGGAGCTCCTCCACGGGGAGACGCTTCAAGATCTCATCGTCCGTGATGGCACCATCGCTCCGCCGCGTGCCATTCACATCGCGCTGCAGATCTGTGGCTCGATCGGCGGCGCCCACGACCACGGCATGGTCCACCGGGATCTTAAACCCAGCAATGTGATGCTCACGGCGCGCGGCAACGACCCCGACTTCGTTAAGGTCCTCGACTTCGGCCTCGTCAAACAAGAAGACAACGGGCTCACGCAAAGCGGCGCGCTCCTTGGGACACCGCGCTACATGGCGCCGGAACAAATCAGCAACACGAAGGTCGGGCCTGGCGCTGATATCTATGCGCTCGGAGCCATGCTTTACCACATGATCACCGGGCGCCCGCCCTTCGACTCTGACTCCAAATTTGTCCTCCTCGCCAGCCACATCAATGAGCCGGCACCACCTATTCGCGAAGTCGATCCAGACTCGCCGGCGAGCCGCGAGCTTGAACAAGTCGTCATGCGCTGCCTTCGTAAGAACCCCGAGGAGCGCTACGAGTCCATGGAGGCGCTCGCGCGCGCTCTGGCGTTCTGCCCGGAAGACACGGACACCGCGAACTCAAGTCTGCCACGCGCGACGGCGGTTTCGATCCAGCCGCCTCTCGGTGTAACGAACGTGGCACGTCCGATGTCGTTGGCGGAACGAAAGCTCGTCGCCGCCAACGCTGATACCCAGCATGCGTCATCCGCCATAGTCGCTCGCGAACCTGCCGAAGCGGCCCCAGCGATCACGGCTGTCGTGGCTGCCCCGGCTGCCCCGGGGCCCGATTTGCGAAAGGTGTTGCTCGGCGCCGTTGTCCTCGGCGCCATCTTGGCGGT
>JBLHKB010000482.1:0-5516 GCA_047619315.1 Polyangiales bacterium | reverse complement strand
GCTGGGTCTCCGGCGGCCCTTGATTCTTCTTCGTCATCGCTTGAGACCACACGGACATGCGTGGGTGTGTTCTCTGCGATGAGCGTAAAACATCCAGGGTCATCACCAAGACCAAGTTCCACCGGATCATCTTCGCTGACGTCCAAGGCCCATTCGCGGGTTAGGCGGTAGCCACGGACAGTCAGCGCCTGTGTGAGCTCCCCTGTTGCATGAGCCTCGTAGGTGGCTGCTCCATCGCCGAGGGCGACTAGTTCAAGAGGAGTCTCGCTGCGAAAATGGTGAAGCGTAACGGTGCCTGCTCCAGCCGGAGCACTGACCCGCGCAAAGACCCTCCGCGAGCCACACAACTGAACGGTCGGCTGCGCGTCGGGAGCCTCGTCCACCACAAGTTGCTCGCCTTCCGGGGACCAGAGCGCCAGGTCCGCGTCTCGAATTCCTGGTGCCCCCACGACAAAGAAAAGGTGGCAGGCCTCCTCCAAGTCAAACTCACGGATAAAGCTCCCGCCAGGTGCCAAGAACTCTTCCGCTTCGTCGATGGGTCGAGCCCCCTGTTCGCTAGCCCAAAGCTCAAGTTCGCTTTGAGAGCTGAGCTGAACCACCGGAGGGGTCGCCTGCGATGCACCACAAGCCATGAGCCAAAGACATACGTATGTCGTCTTCAAAGGTCACCCACAAACAAACGAACGTCGGAGCCACGCGCAAAAAAGCGTAGCTTGATCTGCCACTCACCGGCACCGCAGAACAGCACTTGAGACCACCCTTGGACGCGTCGTCGTCGTATCGGTTCTTCCTCGCCATGCACACTGAGGACGGCACCTCGACCAAACGCCACCACTCTGTGACAGCCGTCCGAAAGGCTCAGCGTGTCTTCCCACGCCTCGCCGCTGCTCCCGTGCACCCGCGCGAGACGCGATAAGTCTCCTTGAGCATGCGCCTCAGACCAAAGCACGCTCGAAATATGCGGCGGAGATTCAATCTGGTCACGGCGCAAGACCACCACACCTCCATCAGGCGGATCCATTTGGAGATCAAAGCTGTCGGCGCCATCGAGACAGAAGGACAAAGATGAACCGCGTCGCTGTATCAGCGGCACCTCGACGAGGGTTCCAGGCAACGCGATCAATCGAACACATCCTTCGGCCTCGATTCGAACATTCGTCCCCTGAAATGTACCGACAGGCTCCCAGCCTTGGCGCGTCAAAGGGTCCATAATCGCAGCAGCGAAGTCTGCGGGCTGTACGACGGGCTGTGGACCTACCTCAAGAGAAGCTGCGGAAACGCCCACAGGAGGCGAGAAGCAAGTGCCAGAGCGAGACTCCCAGGACCGTCGCTGGTTCCCAGCGACCGCACCCAATGCGACATGTACCTCGCCAGCACCCCGGGTCATCTCCACAAATACATACGACTCACCCTCGTAACCACAGCGCAAGACGTAGGCCGAGTTCGCCTGTTCATCGCTGGAAGCCAAAGCCTCTCCATCATGAGCGAGCAAGGTCAGACGCAACCTCGCGTGTACAGGCGCAACAGCCACTGCGCCCACGCAGCCACGACCAGCGCCGCCGCCAAATGTTGCGCTTTCGCCTTCGACTAGAAATGCGCGATGGGTGTCATCCGGCACGAGACTCAGGCCCTGAGCTTGGGCGAGACAATTGGACTGAGCCAAGGCCGGAGTGGACCCGAACATCAAGAGGATCAGTCCCACCATTCTCACGGCACTTCCTCGGACGTTCGCCTCAGCCAATGAAGGACGACGGCGCCGTCGCCCCGGTAGGGGACCAGCTCGATCGTGAGTTCGAGATCTTCGTCGCCTGCACACGGCGCGATACTCGCCCAGGGAGCGCGTCCCGTGTCCGAAGCGACTCGCTCCCCTTCACTATCGACGGCGATGAGGTCGATGTCCTCGAGATCGGCATCACCAGCCACCACGAGCCCCACGCATTCTCCGGCGGGAATTCGCACTTGGCGTTCCACTGACGCGTGTGGATGCGTTTCGACTCTCTCCTGCTCAAAACCACGGGCGACAAGTGCAGCCGTCGCCCCTTCCGCACGGAGGGTGGCGACATCGGTGATGGAGGGAGGCGCGTCCACGATGACCAGGGCAAAGTGTCCCTGGCCATAGGCCTTCACCATCAGCTGCACATGGCGTGGAGAATCTAGACAAGCGCCAACACGCGCAGTTCGTCGAACGCGGACGTCTCGGTCGAGGGCCGACTGGTCCCCGTCACGAAGGTACAGGTCGAGGTCGACTTCACCGGGACCAGCGGCGGCCAAGATCCACGCGCAACCTGCTCCCAGCGGAGCATCGATGGACAATGTCTCACCTGGGGACACCTGTCCATCTTGGCGAAGAACACGAGGTGAGCTAAATCCGCGTTCGTGGAGCGCATCCGCCTCCTCCGTGACGATCGCGAGGGGCTCGAGCTCCTGCACCGGAGCTTCGATCGGCGCATCTTCCGCTTCCGGTGGGAGCGGCGCACTCCAAACCATCCAGCCGGCGGCACCGGCTCCTTCGAACACACGGAGCTCCAGCGTTCCCGTCCCCGCCACGCTGGGACAATATTCGAGCTGCGGTTCTCCCTCGACGCCGAGGTCACGAGCGACTTCAGCACCATCGGGACCGTAAAGGTAGAGATCGAGGTCTTGAATCCCGCGGTCTCCTCGCGCAGTGACCAAGAGGCATGTGTCCACTCGAAACTCGACCCGAGCTCGCGTGACCTGCCCTTCTGCCAGTCGCAGAAAAGTGGGGCCGTTTTGCGGGGAAAGCCCCCGTTCGATTCGGCCAGCTCGGCTCGTGGCAAAAGCCTCTTCGACTGGACCTAAAGGCACGACGGGTGGCACGACATCCTCAAAGAGACGCTCGAACCCTTCACCCTCCCCGGCGACGGATTCGTAGGCTGCGGCCACTACGCCACCTGAACCCCGTTCGGATTCTACCGTCAAATACACGCGAGCAAAGTTGCTCGTGGATGAGAGCTCCGGGCAGTGATGGACGAGTCCCGCTGCGCCGTCCACGGAGTCGATGGCGACAAGAACCCCGTCCCGATCGTAGAGGCGCAGATGAAGCGCTTGAACATCCCCCCCTGCCAACGCCAATGCTGTGGTGCAGCGTCCGCGTGGCAGATCGATGGGGAACGCTTCGCCAGCGTCATCGAGCACGAACGTTCGTTCAAGAGCCACCGCGCTGCCGTAGCCGCGGGCGCTCATGCGTCGGCGAACCCGTCCGAAGCGGCGGGCCAGCGCATCCAGCGGACCAAGTTCCCCTCTAGGCGCTATAGCTTCCAGCGGTGGTGGCTCCACAGTGGGCGTGCAGCCTAAGAGGAGTACAAGAGCCCAAGCTTTCACTCGTCTCCCGTCAAGTCGTCCAGGCGTAAATCAAGACCCGAGGGGCCTTGAAAACGCCGAACCGAAAAAAGCCCACTGCCCGTCGCGCGCAGTGCCACAAAGTAGACGCCGGACTGGCTGGGACAGATTCGTACGGCGGGCGAACCACCACTCCTTGAAGCTTCGGAGCCCGTGCTGTCGTACACCGCCAACTCAAACGCTTCGATGGCTTCTGACCCCGCAGCCACAAAGAGATGGCACGCACCACTCTGAAGTAAAACCTCGTGAACGTCGCTCCCGCGGTGGACAATGAAGCCCCGCCAGACACCCTCTTCCGGAGAGAACCCCCTGGCCCTCGCCCTGTCCGCAGCAACATCAAGGCGCGCCTCCAGGGCTGTGGAGACGAATTCTTCGCTCGTGATCACCGTCACCGGCGAATCCTCGACACCCTGAGTACAGCCACCCAGGCACAGCAACAAAACGACTAAGGCCCTTTGGCTCATAGACATGGGCATATCAGCCCACCGCTGAGGGCTCAACAGGACACTCGCACCCCACTAAGTGGCTATCGACGTCCCATGGGCCACTCGGACCAAGTCTCGGAGGTGCGGGAACTCCATAAAATGGCGAACGATCGGTTCTGTCAGCTGAACGACCCGACCGAGCGCCTCGCCCCAATGACCCTCAAGGACCCGCGTCGCCTCGCGCAGGCCATCTTGGTCGTGTTCCACCACCGCAGACAGCCCACCAAGTCTTCCCTTGAGCTGAGCGATCTGAAAACGAAGATCTTCGAGCTCTTGGCCCAACGACTTTTCTTGCCGCTGAGCACTGTTCATGAGGCCACGAGCGTCGAGGAGGTCACCGGCCAGCGCACCCGCGTGGCGGAGCGCCGCGAGCTCCCTATTACCCTGGCCGTCGCGAATCTGGCGTTGAGCCTGCACCACAAGAGGCTCGATGCGCTTCACCGCCTCCTCGGCCTCGCGCAAACGGTCTGGCAGGTCCTCAAGCACTTGTAAGATGCGGGTTTCGTCGCTTGCCAGCGCATCGATGGCGTTGCCTACGCGAAGCCGCGTCGCTCTTGCCTCTTCCTGATTCTTTGCCGCCTCCGACGCATGACCCGTGAGGGCGCGACCCACGCTCTCCAAGTCCGTGGTCCCTTTTCGAAGTGCTTCCATCCCTTCGAGGAGCCACCGCGGAGCGCCATTGGGGTGAGCCCTGGGGACTAAGCTCTCAAACGTGTCCACGCGCCGCGTCCATCGCTCCGCGGTGTCCAAAGGCGTTGGATGATCCGCGAGTGTCTCGGTGTTCTTCGCTGGGCGCGGGACGAGTGGCAATGGTGCAGCAACAGGGATGTCCCTCAGGAACTCTCGCACTCGCTCTCGGAGAACAAACGCCTCTCGCAGGCGGTCCTCCGGATCCTTCTCAAGAAGTGAGAGGACCAGCTCCTCAAGCGCTTCGGGGATCTCGGGACGCAGCTCTCGTAGCGAGGGAGGGGTCGCACGCAGGTGCTTGAAGATGAGTTCAGTGGTGGCGCCTTCAAATGGCAGCTGGCCTGTGAGCATCTCGAATAGAACCACGCCGAACGAGTACAAGTCCGTCGCGCCGGTCACCGGCGCCCCGCGCGCTTGCTCGGGTGAAATATACTCAGGGGTTCCAAACACTGTGCCCGTCGCCGTCACCCGGAGTTCGCCCTTCATGTGAGCGAGGCCAAAGTCCAAGATCTTAACGAAGTCCCCCTCATATCCCTCCAGGAGGAAGAGGTTGTCAGGCTTCATATCGCGGTGCACCACATCGAGCTCGTGAGCACGAGCAAGCGCCGAAGCGATCTGCGCCGTCAGTGTCAAAGCGCGACGCAGCGACATGGGGCCGTCGGCGATGACATCGTTGAGTGGACGACCTCGCAAGAACTCCATCACGAGATAGACTTGCCCATCATCCGTTTCGCCAAAGTCGGTGATGTCGATGATGTGTTCGTGATCGATCCGGTTCGCTGCACGCGCTTCACGGAGGAAACGAGTTCGGTTCCCTGGATCGTAAGCGAGCTCTGGGCTGAGGAATTTGATGGCTACATCACGACCGACGACTTCGTGAAAGGCGCGGTAGACGATTCCCATTCCGCCGGCACCGATACGCTCGATGATGGCGTAGCGACCCGCAAGCGTTCGCCCGATGAGAGGGTCTGGGACCTCTTCCAT
>JBLHKB010000481.1:0-5531 GCA_047619315.1 Polyangiales bacterium | reverse complement strand
GAAGAGCCGACTCGTTTGAATACGATCAGCGAGTGCTTGCCGACTCTGAGTGAGCCCCTCAGCGGTACCGATGAGGCGTGCCTGTCTGACTTCATCGATGATTTCGGTCTTCGTCTGATGCGCCGTCCAGTGGATGCGGACGATCATGCGCGCTTTGTGGAGGCGTATGAAATCGGTTCCGTGGATAATGCGCCTACCGGGATCGCCACGTTGCTCATGGCCATGCTGCTCGACCCGCGCTTTCTCTACCACTTCGAAGTGGACGGTGAAGAGGCGGAGCCAGGTGTGATCACTCTGACGTCCTACGAGGTCGCTGCGCGTTTGGCGCGCGTGCTGTGGAAGTCGATTCCGGATGACGAGCTTCTCTCCGCGGCGGCGCAGGGCTTTGGCGGCGCTGAAGGCGAAGCGCGTCTGCGGGCCCAGATTGAGCGCATGTGGGCGACGCCTGAAGCCCGGGCTGGATTTAGCGGGTTTGTTCGAGAGTGGACCGCCCTGCGTCAGGACGGACCCGCCGCCGTCGCGCTCCTTGAGTTCGCTACGAGCATGGTTTACGAGCGAGAAGGGACGCTCGCCGATCTCTTCCTCGACCGGACGGCGTTCATCGAAGAGGCGCACCTTGCAGAGGTTTATGGGTTGCCCGCCGACACGCGCGGAGAGGTTCAGCTTGGGGAAGAACACCGAGCAGGCTTGCTGACGCGGGCCGGCTGGCTCGAAACCCTCGCCGTCGAGGGGACGAATGCGGGACACATTATCCATCGCGGAAAAGTGCTGAGCGAACTGCTCTGTGTTCCGGTGCCGCTCCCAGCGGATGACATCTTTCCGGACGACGACCCGGCGGCTCCTGCGGAAGGGCTCCGGACGATTCGTCAGCGATTCAACGACGCCTCGGCGGAACAGCCTTGCGCTAGCTGCCACGTTCGACTTGACGCTTTCGGCGCTCCATTCGGTCACTTCGACTTTGACGGTGCTTACATCGAAGACGAACGAATGACCGTCGACGCGATGGAACACCTCATGCCGATCGATTCGTCTTCCGCGGTCAATGTGGGCGACGGAGAGTTTGTCGAAGTAGACAGCGCCATCGAGGTTAGCGTGCTGGCGGCGGAGAGTGAGAGCGTGGCCGCTTGCCTCGGCGCTGAGCTGACCGAGAGCATGCTCGGACGACATGTTAAATCGTCGGATGCTTGCTTGGTTCAAGCTGCGCAGCAGCTGCTCTCGCCGAGTCGGTCGGCCTCTGTTCGCGAAGCGCTCTTCGCCATCGTGACCTCACCCGCATTTACGATTCGTTCGACTCCAGAGGACCAGTAATGAAGAAGCCTAAGAACATTCGTCGTCGTTCCTTCCTTGTCGGAGCCGGTGGCGCCACGTTGGCGATCCCTCTGCTCACGTCGCTGACGGAGAGCAAGACGCACGCCCAGGACGACGTCGCGGCGAAGAACTTCATCTCCTACCGCATCACGAACGGGCACTTTGGCCACCAGTGGTATCCCGCAAACGAAGCCGTCGAATCCGCTGGCGGACTTCAGCCCATGGCGGAAGGCGTTATCGGCACGCGTCTAGCGAACCTGCCGGGGGCGATGTCGCCGCTCCTCGACGCTCAGTTCGATCCCTTTCGAGAGAAAATGGTGCTCATGCGGCACCTCGATCGACTGGACTGGGCCAACCACAATCCAATGAATGGACTTCTTGGCTACAACAGCGAGAATTTGCCCGCGTCGCCGGAGAACTTGCCACCTTCCATCGACCAGATCATGGCTCAGCACGCCTTTGGCGGCGAGATCTCGCCCCTCAACTTGTCCCTCAGCTGGCGTGAGATCTCCAACTCTTACACCATCGGTCCTGAAGGACCGGTGCGTGTTCCCGGCCTCAACGCTCAGCAGGCGTTTCAGCAGCTCTTTGCGGAGTTTGAGCTTGGCGAAGACGAAGCGTCTCGGCGCCGCGGCCTCACCCGAAGCGTCATCGACCGGGTCTTGCCTCACTATCGTTCGGTGCGTGGCAACCGACGTCTGTCTCGCGCGGATCGCCACCGTCTCGAGCAGCACATCGAGCATATGGACGCGCTCTCCGTGCGACTGGGATCCACTCGTGGAGAGTGTGTGCCTCCCGGCGAACCAGTGGCCGGTCGCATCCAATCCGAGGACGTCGATCGTGGCGCGAGAGAGCAGGTGGACATCGGCATTGCCGCGCTGCGATGTGGGCTGACGAACATCATCAACTTTTACCTCGACCCAGACGTGCTCTTCACGGGTGAGCACCACGGCGTGGAGGGTGGCCATCACGGAGCGAGCCACAATTCCGGCGACGGCGCGGTACAGAGCATCTTCAACGCTCACCAGTGGCACATGCGCAACATCGCGAGCTTCGCGGCGGGGCTTGAAGCGA
The DNA here is from genome assembly GCA_047619315.1 of Polyangiales bacterium. Classification (GTDB taxonomy): domain Bacteria; phylum Myxococcota_A; class Polyangia; order Polyangiales; family Houyiibacteriaceae; genus JBCCRV01. Next base: position 3,149 of record JBLHKB010000481.1, on the reverse strand, counting down.
CGGAGTCGGGCTCTGCGACACTCCTCGACCAGAGCATGATCCTCGTCAACAACGAGATCGGCAGCCAGTCCAACGGCTCGGGCAACCAACTCGGTCAATACGACCTCAATCACGCTAGCTACGACGTTCAGTCACTCATCATCGGTTCCGCGGGTGGCGCTCTGCAGACGGGGAACTTCCTTGATTACCGGAGCGGCCACGAACGTGGGCGATGGACCCGGCACATCGGGATGGCCTACAACCAAGTCTTCATCACCGCGATGCTGGCGATGGGTCTTGAGCCCGAGCACTGGGAAGTGGGCGGAGTCCCAGGCTACGGCGACATGCGTGGCGACAAATGGGGGCGAACGCCGCTCGACCAAGTGCAGATGGGCGATCTTCGTGCGGGCTTGCCGGGGGTTATTTCCTAGCTCCTTCGGCGGCTTCCGAATGACAGCACAGGTGTGGACATCGTTGCGCCCGCGTCAAAGTGACGCTGGGCGCATCGCCGTTTCTGCGTGAACCGTTGGGTCGAGGGACTCCGGGTCTGGCACTCGTGTTGCAACGGAATCCTGGATGAACGTACTTCCCATCACAGGTGATCTGCTGGACGCGGATGTCGACGCCATCGTGAACCCTTGGAACCGCAACGTCATCCCGTGGTGGTTGTTGATTCCTCAAGGCGTGTCGGGAGCGATCAAGCGACGCGCAGGCCTTGCGCCCTTTCGTGAGCTGGCCAAGCGCGGGCCGATGGCGCTTGGGTCCGCGGCTCGCACCGGAGCTGGCTCTTTGTCTTACAAGGGCATCGTGCATGTCGCTGGCATCAACATGTTCTGGCGTGCGTCGAGAGCATCCATCGCGGACTCCGCTCGAAACGCGGTTCGCTGTGCAGAGCGATGTGGCTACAAGAGCCTGGCGATGCCGCTGATCGGTGCGGGCTCAGGTGGGTTTAGCGAAGCAGAAAGCGAGACGCTTCTGCTTCAGACCCTTGGCGACATGAAGTCCATGATCACCGCGATTGTGGTGCGCTATTCGATGGCTTGAGCCCAGGAACATCGCTCTCAAGGCGAGAGCGGCTGGGCTTCTGTCAGGGAAGGGCTGTCGTTCACGTGGCCGAGAGACGGGTTGTCGGCTTGATCCATCTCGCATGGTGTTTTTCGATAGGACGATGCATCGACGTGACCACACATGGACACTAGCGTCGGGCCCATGCACCCCCTCAAGCGACTGATTCAATACGCCTCGGGCCACGACGCCCGGGTTCGGCGCGCGACGGCGTATTCGGTCCTCAACAAGTTCTTCGACCTCGGACCGCCTTTTCTCATTGGGATGGCCGTCGATGTGGTGGTCCGCGACGACACGTCCATTGTGGCGAAGGTGTTTGGCGTCACCGACCAGCTGCACCAGCTCTTTGTGCTCGCGGCGCTGAACGCGTTGGTGTGGATTCTTGAGTCAGCATTTGAGTATCTCTACCAGGTCGAGTGGCGAAACTTGGCGCAGGACATTCAGCATCACGCGCGCCTTGATGCGTGGCGGCACGTGCAGTCCCTCGAGATGAAGTGGTTTGAAGACCGCTCGACGGGTGGGCTGATGGCGATTCTCAACGACGACGTGAACCAGCTGGAGCGTTTCCTGGACCGTGGCGCCAACGATCTTCTGCAGACGGCGACGACGGTGATCGTCATCGGCGCGGCGTTCTTCATGCTCGCACCCCAGGTAGCGCCCTTTGCGTTCTTGCCGGTGCCGTTGATTCTCTGGGGCTCGTTTCGTTTTCAACGACGCCTCGAGCCCAAATACGCGGTGGTGCGGGAACGAGCCGGAGAGCTCAGTTCCACCTTGGCGAACGACCTTGGTGGTATCGCGACGATCAAAGCGTTCGGCGCTGAAGACCGTGAAGTGAAGCGCCTCGGCGATGACTCGCTGGCGTACCAAGCGGCGAACGCCGAGGCGATTCGGGTGAGCTCCGCGTTCGTGCCGCTGATCCGTATGGCGATTTTGGTGGGCTTCACGGCGACGCTTGTCTGGGGCGGCTGGCTGACGCTTCAGGGAACGCTTGAGGTCGGCACGTACAGCGTGATGGTCTATGTGACGCAGCGTTTGTTGTGGCCGCTGACGCGCCTCGGCGAGACCTTCGATCTGTATCAGCGCGCGATGGCTTCAACGCGTCGAATTCTGGATCTGCTTGCGGTGGAACCTGGGATCTTGCCGGGCGAAGACAGCCTTGGCGATAGCCCTGAAGGCGAGCTGAAGTTCGACGATGTGACTTTCTCCTATGGCGGAGATGCCACGATTTTGAAGAGCTTGAATCTGCACGTGCCTGCCGGAGAAACGCACGCGGTGGTGGGTTCTACGGGAAGTGGCAAGAGCACACTGGTGAAGCTGCTCCTTCGACTGCACGAGGTCGAGGACGGCGGCGTGTACATCGACGAGCAAAACGTGAAGTCGCTGAGTTTTGACAGTCTCCGCGGCGCGATTGGGCTCGTGGCCCAGGACGTCTTTCTGTTTCACGGCACCGTGCGTGAGAACGTTCTCTACGGGCGGCCCGAGGCGAGCGAAGAGGAGCTACTACGCGCGGCGACGCTGGCGGAAGCGACGGAGTTCATCGAGGCCCTTCCCAAGGGCTGGGAAACTGTCGTGGGGGAACGCGGCCAAAAGCTGAGCGGCGGACAGCGCCAGCGGCTTTCTATCGCTCGAGCGATTCTGCGTGACCCGGCGATCCTTGTTCTCGACGAAGCGACGAGCGCTGTGGACAACGAGACTGAAGCCGCGATTCAGCGCAGTCTGGAGCGCGTCTCGGAGGGGCGAACGACGCTCGTCATCGCACACCGTCTCAGCACGGTTCGCAGCGCACATCAGATTCATGTGCTGGACAAGGGAAGCGTTAGCGAGTGCGGCACGCACGAAGAGCTGCTGGCTCAAAACGGGATCTACGCAGGGCTGTGGCGGGTGCAGACAGGTGAGTCCGAAGCGGCGTAGTAAAAGACCCTCGTGCGATGGGTTGAGCAGCACTGTGAGGTTCGATCCGATGGGGGCTCCACATCGGTCACAGGTGAGCACCCGAAGCATGCGGCTGCAGTCGGTCGCCCTCTGAAGCCGCGCCCTCTTAGCGGTCGACTTCGTTCAAGTATTCTTCGACGCCGATGTAGCCGCTCGGCCATTCGTAGGTGCTC
>JBLHKB010000480.1:0-5535 GCA_047619315.1 Polyangiales bacterium | reverse complement strand
TGTGGACCGAGCCGCGCGTCGACCACCCCCTCCTCTACCCAAGGGAGCAGCGATATGAATCCGCCTGTTGCACGTCAAGATCCCCATGAACTTCGAGCCCACGGAGAGGTTCGTCAAGACCCGTACTACTGGATGCGAGACGACGAACGGCAGGACCCAGAGATACTCGCGCACCTCGAGGCGGAGAACACCTACGCAGAACACGAGCTTGCAGGTCTGCAGTCGTTTCGTGAAACGCTCTTCGATGAGATCGTCGCGCGCATTCCTCAGGACGATGCCTCTGTACCGTACCGCAAGAACGGTTACTGGTATTATGTTCGCTACGAGGAAGGTCGCGAGTATGCGATCTACTGTCGAAAAGCCGACGGAATAAATTGGGAGTCGAGCGACGAAGAAGTGGTCCTCGACGTCAACACGCTTGCCGAAGGCCATGAGTACTTTTCCGTTGGCGGCATCTCCCTGTCGCGAAACGCTGCGATTCTTGCGTACGGTGAGGACACCCTGAGCCGTCGAATCTACACGCTCCGATTTCGAAACCTAGCGACCGGTGAGATGCTCCCGGACGTCATCGAAGGTACGACTGGATCCAGCGTATGGGCGGCTGATCATCAAACAGTGTTCTACGTGAAGCGCGAAGAAGGGACGCTCCGGGCGCACCAAGTATGGCGCCACAGGCTCGGAGACACGGCCGATACGATGGTATTCGAAGAGAGCGACGCCGAATTCTCCGTAGGCGTCGGCCTGAGCCGTTCCGAGGAGTACGTACTCATCGGAAGCCGCCAAACAACCACGAACGAGTACCGCTACATTGACGCGAGCAGCCCCACGGATGCGGCGACAGTTCTCTTGGCGCGGGAAGAAGGCCACGAGTACTCGGCGGACCACGCTCTGGGCCGGTTCTTCATTCGCACAAACTGGGAAGCGCGGGACTTTCGTCTGATGTCCGCGACGCCAGCGGAGAGCCAAGACAAAGCGCTGTGGCGCGAAGAGATTCCAGCACGCAGTGACGTTCACCTCCGCGGCTTCGAGCTCTTTGAGAACTACTTAGTGGTGACGGAGCGACACGCGGGGATCGCACGCGTCATTGTTATCCCCTGGGAAGAACGCGGCGGCGGGCACACCATCGGTTTCGACGAGGACGTGTACTCAGCGGGACTTGGGCAGAACTCAGAGTTTGAAACTCAGACCCTTCGACTCTCCTACACGTCGATGGTCACGCCCCCTTCGGTCTTCGACTACGACATGAGCGCGCGCACACGTGTGCTCAAGAAGCGCGCTCGTGTGGGTGGTGGCTATGACGCCGCGGAGTACATGACGTACCGAAGTACAGCCACGGCGCGGGACGGAACCGCCGTGCCAATCTCCATCGTGCACCGCCGTGATCTGGACCGAAGCGCCGGCGCGCCGCTGCTACTGTACGGCTACGGCAGCTACGGCTACTCCATCGAACCCGCGTTCAGCGCGGCTCGCTTCAGCCTCATCAACCGGGGCTTCATCGTCGCCATCGCGCACATCCGCGGCGGTCAGGAGATGGGCCGCGCCTGGTACGAGGACGGCAAGCTGCTGAACAAGATAAACACCTTCACTGACTTCATCGACTGCGGCGAACACCTGGTCCGAGAGGGCCTTACGTCGCCGGCTCAGCTCTTTGCCCAAGGCGGAAGCGCAGGAGGCCTACTTGTCGGTGCCGTCGTGAACATGCGACCGGATCTCTTCCACGGAATCGTCGCGCAGGTTCCCTTCGTCGATATTGTGACGACGATGCTCGATGAGACGATTCCTCTCACCACGTTTGAGTACGACGAGTGGGGCAACCCGAACGAGCAGGAGTACTACGACTACATGATGCGTTACTCGCCCTACGACAACGTAAGCGAGCAAGACTACCCCCACATGCTGGTCATGACAGGACTTCACGATTCCCAAGTCCAGTACTGGGAACCGATGAAATGGGTCGCCCGTTTGAGGGAGCGAAACACCAGCGACAACCAGCTGCTCTTCGCCGTCAACATGGAGGCCGGTCACGGCGGCTCGTCGGGTCGTTTTCATCGCCATCGTGAGACGGCGTTGGTGCAAGCATTCCTGCTCAGCCACGTCGGAATCCTGCAATAGGAATTAGCACGGACGCAAAGTGCTGGGCAGGGTACTCTTGGGTCTCTGGAGCCCTCGCCCAAACGAACGAGTCCTCCCCGTCTGGGGCCCTACGAACTTTGCTCGCGAATCGCGACGGGCGGGATGGCGGCGGTCTATCTGGCGCGAACGGTTCACGCGCGCGGCGTCGAACGGATCGTCGCGGTCAAAGTGATCCATGACCACCTCGCCAAAGAAGAGATGTTCATGGACATGTTCTTGGATGAGGCGACGATTCTCTCGTACTTCAACCACCCGAACATCTGCACGACTCTCGACTTTGGCGACGAGAATGGTCGGCCGTACATCGCGATGGAGTATCTCTCCGGGGAGTCGCTTTCGCGCTTCCGCCGACGTATCGCCAAGCGACGAGAACGAGACGATATGCTCGCGCTACCTTCGCTCGCCGCGCATATCAGCGCCGCCGCCGCCGAGGGACTTCACCACGCCCATGAGCTGCTCGGACGGGATGGACAGCCGCTCGATGTTGTGCATCGAGATGTCTCACCTGAGAACATCGTCGTCACGTTTGACGGCGCGGTAAAGCTCGTCGATTTCGGTGTCGCGAAAGCCGCCAACCGCCATCATGAAACGCAGGTCGCTAAGATTAAGGGGAAGTTCGCGTACATTGCTCCCGAGCAGCTGCGAAGCGAACCCACGGATCGCCGCGCAGACGTTTGGGGACTTGGCGTCTGCCTCTGGGAAACGCTCGTACTGAAGCGACTTTTTCGCCGTGACAATGAAGCCGCGACGCTCTCGGCTGTGCTCTTTGACGAAATCGAAGCGCCCTCAAGCGTTCGTCCATGGGTGCCCGCGTCCATCGATTCCATTGTTCTGAAGGCCCTTGAGCGAGCCCCCGAGGACCGCTACGCGAGCGCTGGAGAAATGGCGCAGGCGCTTCGAGAGTGGGCGCAGCGCGAAAACAGAAAAGTCGGCAGCTCCGAGCTCGGCGACTGGATGAAGCGGCTCTTCGAAGAGGAGCACGCCCAGAAGATTGAACTCATTCGCGACACGCGCGCCGGCGGCTTCGACGCCGAACTTGATGTTGATGTGTCCGTCGACGCAGACGCTTCGGCGGCCTCGTTTTCGATGCACGCCAGCGAGATTGTGACCGTTGAACGTTCTGCGCCCACGCTTCGTTTTCAGCGCGAGGAGGATGCCTCCCTGCTCCCCGGCGACGACGAGCTGTTGTCGGATATTCGTGGGCGAAGGCGTTGGCCCTTCGTACTCTTGGCGCTCCTGATCGGGGCGGGTCTGGCGATCTGGTTTACTCCGTCGCTTCGGCAAGACGTTGGAGTGCGCTTGGGAATCACTGAACCCGAGCAGGAACCAGCGCTCATCGCCCCCGAGCCTGTACTTGGCGAGCTGGTCCTCAGGCTTGATGAGGGGACGCGGGCGGCGCTCTTCGTCGGTCGCTCCCCTGCGCTTATCGAAGGAATGAGCCCTGGCGAGGCGGTGTCTTTCTTGGTCGACGATGGAGAGCAACGAAGCTTCGCCCACGTGCCAGCGAACGCCGAGTGGCCCGCCCTTGAGGGCGCTCCAACCTATGAGCTAGGCGTTGTCCTGGACGGGGCACCAAGCGCCGAGGCGACAGCGGGCAGCTTCGCACATGGAGGAGACGGCCGCGTTCGAGTGATCACCACGCCGCCAGGAGCCAAGGTCTTTCAGGTCGTCGGCGACGGAGCGGAGGTTCGCCTTGTGGGTCTACAGCGTGACCGGCTCATGGAGTTGTTGATCTACGGCGCAGGCCAAGAAGACCGGCGTGAGTTCGTCAACGAAGCGCGCTGGGGTGAAGAGCCTCTCCTCGAAATCGATCTCCGGGCAGCCTCCGAGTAGCGCTACGGACAGAAGTCAGCCCATCGAGTCGATGCTGCACGCCTACCATCCGCTTCGACGAAGAGTGTGTGAGGCGACGTGTCCCGATGACCCATCCGCCGACGCGACGCGATCCTGGTCACGAAGAGTAAACACGCCCCTCGAACGCCAGTCGTTTTAGGCGACGAGAGCCTCGACGCGCTCTAGCGTAATTCCAAGCTGCTCCATGAGTTCCGGAGTCGTCACTCCCTCCTCGGTCCCGACCTCGTGCGCCAACGCGATGAGGGCGGCTTCGTCGGTCATCCGCGAGGACTCGTGATGCTCACGCGCCAATGCGACGAGCGTTCGTGGCATTCCCCACTCGCCGAGAAGACGCGCTCCCACGGCTTCGTGATACTGGTCGACGTACTTCTGCACCTGGTCTGCCTCGAGTCGAAGCCCATCAAGACACGCGTAGACCGCGAGTCGTCCGATGTCGTGAAGGAGGCCGTAGACATACGCCTCCTCGGGGTCGATGTGGCCCGTGAGCGATGCCAGTTTTCTCGCGACGTGGGCGCATTCAACGGACTGTTTCCAGCTGCTGTCCAGAGAGGCCCGAAGCGCTCGCTCCTTGACCTGAAACGTGCCGTGAACGAGCACCTCCAGCACGATGGAGACGACCTCCTTTGCACCCAGGCGCGCCATCGCGGCGCCCAGGCTTTTTGTGGGTGTTGTGCCGCGATACTCGGTGCTGTTCGCCATGCGCAAAACCGCGGCGACCAGCCGAGGGTCTTCCCCCAATGACTCCGCCAGCACCTCAAAAGAGGGCGCCTCTGGCCGTATGAGCATGCCTTGGATCGACGCGAGTCGAGGGTCGACGGTTGGCAGCGTTGCTTTTTGAAGTCGCTCTCGCACCGACGCGCGCTTGTCTGCGGCGGCTTGAACGCCTGAGACCGGTGGAGCAGAACGCGACATCTCGGCGGAGGCGGTCCCGAGCGCTCGCGCCACCGCGTCACTCAGCGCGTTCGGATGAAAAGGCTTCGCCAGAAAGTGCGCGCCCATCGCGCGAATCGAATGGCGATAGTCGCCAGGTGCGCGGCCGCTGATGACAAGTATCGGGAGCTTGTGCCCTTTCTTGTGGAGGGCTGCGAGAAGTGTCATGCCGTCGATACCCGGCATGTCCAAGTCGAGTGTGATGAGATCGACGCGCGCGCGGGCGAGGTGCGGCAGACAACGTTCCACCGATGGAAAGCTCACGGCGCTGTGCCCTTGCGCCAAAAAGTGGCGGGAGAGCGCGTCTCGAAACGCGGCGTCGTCGTCCACAACAACAATTTGAAGGCTCACGTCTCTTCCGACTTCGCGCAGAGGATGAGCTCCGCAGCAAGATGCTTCAGCGTCGTCGCCACCCGCTCAAGGTTCGCCCGCGTCCCCTCGGCATCGGCGCCAAGCGAATCGAGGACAAACATCTCCAGCTCCAGCGTCGCCCCTTGGGAGTTTAGTCGATGGGCGATGGTCATCAGGCGCTCATCGAGAGACATCCGCGTTCCTCCATTCTCGTGAGAATCTGTTCCAACTCCGCCGGCCGAATTGGCTTCGACACACATTGGATAT
>JBLHKB010000479.1:0-5538 GCA_047619315.1 Polyangiales bacterium | reverse complement strand
TAGACGCGGAAACCACAGAGGGGGTCTTTGATCTTTCCCGGCTTGCCAAGGGTCTCGAGCCAGACCCAGAACACACTGATCTGGCGGCCCCAGCGCCTGGCTCTCGGGGCGCTCTCATCAAAGAGCGGTCGACCTAAGACGAGCGCCGTGGGGCTCTCCGCCGAGGCCGCCAAGAGCTTCGGCACATCCGCTAAGTCGTGCTGTCCGTCTGCGTCGACCTGCAACGCGTGGGTGTAGCCTTCGCCGAGTGCCCAGCGGAGTCCGTCTTTCACCGCCGCGCCTTTACCGCCGTTCTTACCACGCCGGCGAACATGGGCCCCGTCAATGGCGGCGACGTTCACAAGAGCAGCCTGCGCCGCCTCATCGCCCGCATCGTCCACGACAAACACCGCCGTCACATGCTCGAGCAAACCGCGGACGACGCGCTCGATAGTGACGGGGTTGTTGTACGTCGGCACGACCGCGCAGGGTCGTACCTCGTCGTGGTGAGCCATGCTCAGCGGCTAACGGCTTTTCGCCACATGCGCCGCCAAGGACCGCACCGAACCAAACACGTCTCGCGTGCTTTCGTCCTCGGCCTTGATCTTGACGCCGTACTTCTTGTCGATGGCGATGGCGAGCTCAAGGGCATCAATGCTGTCGAGGCCCAGACCTTCGACAAAAAGCGCCGCGTCCGATTCGATCTCATCGGCGGTGACATCGTCGAGCATAAGAGCTTCGACGATGAGGTCTTTAATTTCGCGTTCGAGTTCTGCGCTCATAGTTGCCTCACAAATAGCTCGCTCACTTGGCCATCTGACGAAGGACGTACTGTAGAATTCCGCCGTGGCGGAGGTACTCGACCTCTTGCGGAGTATCGAGACGCACAGTCACGGTAAAGCTTTTGCCGCTGTCCGTCGTCACATTGAGCTGCTTCCCTGGCTTGAGGCCCTCCGCGATACCCGTGATGTCGAAGGTCTCTTCGCCGGTGAGGCCGAGCTCTTCGCGCCCTTCGCCGGCCGCGAACTCGAGAGGAAGCACGCCCATGCCAATGAGGTTGGAGCGATGAATTCGCTCGTACCCCTTGGTGATGACGGCCTTCACGCCGAGAAGGAACGTGCCCTTCGCGGCCCAGTCGCGGCTCGAACCAGTGCCGTACTGGTCACCGCCAATGACGACCAAAGGCGTGCCTTCAGCCTGGTACTTCATGGAGGCATCGAAGATGCTCATTTGTTCTCCGGAAGGAATGAAGCGCGTGATGCCGCCTTCGGTTCCCGGAGCGAGGAGGTTGCGAAGGCGAACGTTGGCGAAGGTGCCACGCATCATGACTTCGTGGTTGCCGCGGCGGCTGCCATAGCTGTTAAAGTCGCGAGGGCTGACGCCGTTGTCCGTGAGGTACTTCGCGGCGGGGCTGTCCTTGGCGATGCCGCCGGCAGGCGAGATGTGGTCCGTGGTGATGTTGTCGCCGAGTAGGGCAAGAACGCGGGCTCCCTTCACATCGCTAAGCGCAGGTGGCTCGCCGGCTTCGACGCCGTCGAAGAAGGGAGGGTTTCGAATGTACGTGGAATCAGCTTCCCACTCGTAGGTCTTGCCCTCAGGTGCGTCGACTGCGCGCCACTCCTCGGTGCCCTCGAAGACAGCGCCGTAGCGGGAGGTGAACTGCTCCGTGGAGATGGCCTGGCGAAGCGTCTGGGTGATCTCTTCGTTCGATGGCCAGATGTCGCGAAGGAACACGTCGTTCCCGTCGCTGCCCTTGCCGATGGCGTCGGTCTCAAAGTCGATGTCGATGGTGCCCGCAAGCGCGTACGCCACAACAAGGGGTGGTGAAGCGAGGTAGTTGGCCTGAGTCAGAGGACTCACGCGGCCTTCGAAGTTTCGGTTTCCACTAAGCGCCGAGGTGACGAGGAGATCGTTCTCGACGATGGCCTTGGTGATGGCCGGGTCGAGGGGACCTGAGTTGCCGATGCAGGTGGTGCAGCCATAGCCGACAAGGTGGAAGCGGAGCTTCTCCAGGTCGGTCATCAGGTCGGCCTTCTTCAGGTATTCCGTAACCACCTGAGAGCCCGGCGCGAAACTGGTCTTCACCCATGGTTTGACCATGAGGCCTTTTGCAAAGGCCTTACGTGCGACGAGGCCAGCGCCGATCATCACGCTTGGATTCGAGGTGTTCGTGCAGCTCGTAATCGCCGCGATGACGACAGCGCCGTCTTTGAGTTCGAAGGTCTCTTTGTCTTGGCCTTCACGGTCGAGGGTGACCTCAGCGGACGTCTTGGCGCCTTCTTTTCGCTTGGCTTTGACGCCCTCGTAGGTGCGCTGCCAGCTGCGCTTGCTCTCCGTGAGGGCAATGCGCGTGTGCGGAAGCTTAGGTCCAGCGATGGACGGCACCACGTCGCCGAGGTCGAGTTCGAGAGTGTCCGTGAACTCCGGGTCCGGAGACTCGGACGTGTGGAAGAGACTGAGCTCCTTGAGGACGCGCTCCGTGAGAGCGACGTGCTCTTCCTTGCGGCCAGTGAAGCGCATGTAGTTGAGCGTCTCTTTGTCCACAGGGAAAAAGCCCATCGTCGCGCCGTACTCCGGCGCCATGTTCGCGATGGTGGCGCGGTCCGTCAGCGCGAGGCTCTCCATGCCGGGGCCGAAGAACTCGACGAACTTGCCGACGACGCCGTGAGCGCGGAGCGCTTCGGTGATCGTGAGGACAGCGTCCGTGGCAGTGGCGCCTTCGCGCAGCTTGCCGCTGAGCTTGAAGCCGACGACCTGCGGAAGGAGCATCGCAATAGGCTGACCCAACATGGCGGCTTCAGCTTCGATGCCGCCGACGCCCCAACCGAGCACACCGAGGCCGTTGATCATCGTCGTGTGGGAGTCGGTGCCGACCAACGAATCGGGGTACGCGAGTGTTGCGCCGTCGACCTCGCGAACGAAGACGCTGCGGGCGAGGAACTCAAGGTTCACCTGGTGGACGATGCCGGTTCCTGGAGGAACAACCTGCATGCCTTCAAAGGCGTTCTGGCCCCATTTGAGGAACTGGTAGCGCTCCTTGTTCCGCTGGAACTCGATCTCCACGTTTTGCTCGAAGCTTCGAAGGAGCCCGTAGCTGTCCACCTGGACCGAGTGGTCGATGACCAGGTCGACGGGCTGGAGCGGGTTGATGCGCGCCGGGTCGCCGCCCATTTTGGCGAACTGCTCGCGCATGGCGGCGAGGTCGACAACGGCAGGGACGCCTGTGAAGTCCTGGAGAAGGACCCGGGACGGCCGATAGGCGATCTCCGTGACAGGCTTTGCCTTCGGGTCCCATTTTGCAACGGCTTCGATGTCAGCCTTCGTGACCGTTGTGCCATCTTCGTAACGCAGCAGGTTCTCAAGGAGAACGCGGATCGAATAGGGGAGCCGGCGCACATCGCCGAAGCCCGCCTTGTCCATGGCGTCGAGGCGAAAAACATCGACCTTTTTGCCGTTAACATCGAGGGTGGCGCGGCTATTGAATCCGTCGAGTGAGCGTGTCATGAGCGCTGCTTACCACGCGAGGCGCCGGCCAGCACCCCTGATCCGCTGGACTTTCCGATCCGATCAAGCCCTTGGCGCGCCCGCCGTGAAACGCTAAAGCGAGCAGCGCCGATGGCCACCTCGAAGAAGAAGCGAAAATCGCCCCTGGATCCAGGCGGACGAGCCAGTCCTGAAGCCATCGAGAAGAGGCGCGTCGCACGCGAACTCAACTCGCTCATCGCGGGGAATGCGCCGAAAATCGATGGACGAACCGAGCGCCGCCGCACGAGGCTCCTCAAGGAGCTCCGCAAGCCCGAAGAAGGCCTCAAGCCCATCGAGCGCGTTCAGAAGGCCAGTGAGCTTCTGGAACTCGGCGAGACCTTCGCGAGTCTCCGAAAACAAGGCGCGACGGTGGTCAAAGCCGAAGACACCAAAGAGCTGTGGGCGCTCGTCAAGAGAGCCCAGGTTGCCTACGAGTTTGCGCCCGATGCCTGGCGTATTCTTGGACTCAAGGTGACGGCGAAGGGCGATGTTCGAAAGAGCTGGACCCCTGGGCTCGCCCCGGAAAGTCCGGAATAGACGCCACTCTGAGTTCTGTTTGGGAGTCGATGAGAGAGCGCATGCGACTCTACCAAGCTCGCGCGGTGTTTTTTGCCGTCTGCGCGATTCTCGTTCCCGTCGTCGCACAGTTCGCGCTTTCGATGGTGCCCATCTTCGGTCCTTACCGCGGTGAACTTCCATGACGTGCCGCCGTCACTATCGTTGTGCTGAATATCGGAGCGCTCAACGTGGCCGCGCGTGGAGACGGCCTAGTGCTGAAGTCGAAGCCCTCCTTGCGGAGTCTGCATCACCTCTTGGCTCGCCTTTCTGACGATGTTGATCCTTGCCGCCGACTCTGTTTGGGAACTTGTTCCTATCCTAGGGTGGCTTAGCTCGTCGGAACGACTTTACGTACTCCGCCGCGGCCTTTGGCGACCTCTTCTTGTGCTCGCACTCGGACCGCTGACGCTCCTGCTGGCGGTGAAGCGACGGAACACCTCGTGGCGAAGAGAATGAAGCTCCTCTGGCTTGGCGGCACGCTTCCGCGCCCCGTTACTTGGCCTGAGCGACGAGCTCAGCTCCGTGATCGCGCTAGAAAAAACAACGCTGCCGACGCACCCAAGTCGCGTCCGGAGCGTCGCCAAGCCAACTTCCGATCGCCGCATCGATATCAAGCCAAGTCGGCCACGGCACGCGCTTCGTGACGGCGTCCGCGAGAGCTTGCACGATGTCGTCCCCGTTGAGGTCGTCCGCTTTCCACAGCGCATGCGCCGCCTCAGACGCTACGGGTGCGGCCTCTTCCGTCGAATCGAGCCGATTGAGTCCTGCTAAGACCTGCGGCAGGAACCGTGACGTCGGAACGCCCGCCAAATGAAGCGACCGGAACGCTTCGGTGTGAACGAGAAGCTCCTCTCCGACGTCCGCGCGCTCGATTAGTTCGCGGATCGCGTCTTCCTCGCCTAGCGCCGCCGAAACGCGAAGCGCAACGGTTCGAGGCAATCCACCCGAAGCCAGGGCAGTCTCGAGGAATTCAATGGGAGCCTCCTTGCCCAAGCGCTCGAAGAGAGCTTGCGCGCCATGCGCTTGAACCAACGTGTCCGGATGTGCGCAGGCTGCATGCACCACCTCCATGGGGACGTGGTTTTTTGCCATTCCGTGTGCACGTGCGCGTTCGAGTAGGTCCGGAGCGATGGGCAGGCACACTGACCGGTGGTTGCGTACTTGGATGTCGGCGTGCCACTCGAGGCGACCATTCTGCACGAGCGCGTCCATTCGCGTTGCTGCATCCGGAGCTTCCGCGAGTATCTCGGCAGCCGAGGAAGACCACCGATCGTAGTCCGGGGCCAAGAGCAGCGACTCCGCTGAGTCCGCAAGCTCAGACCAGGTTCCATGACGGATCAACCAGGGGACCGGGAGTGAAAGCGATGCAACCGCTTCCGCAAACGCCACTGGCTGCTCAGCGCGAAAACGCTCCAGGAAGACATCATTCGCTCGCCGCAGACAGTTCACTGGAACAGCGCTGGCGAGAGCCATCGT
>JBLHKB010000478.1:0-5588 GCA_047619315.1 Polyangiales bacterium | reverse complement strand
GGCCGGTAACGACGCCGTCGTTGCTCAACCTGGCGGCTTCGACGTCCGTTTCTAGTCGCGTCGCGAGGACCTATTCGTCGAGCTTGCTTCGGCGGATGATGCGATGAAGATAGCCGCGTGCGATGCCGGCGACGGCCGCGGCTTTCGTGACATTCCCGTCGTTCCGGTCGAGTAGTCGCCGAACGTAGTCGCGTTCAAAAGCACGCAGCGCGTTCGCTCGCGACTCTTCGTAGGGCGTCTGAACCGCGCGCGGATCGGGCATCAGCTCGGTTGGCACACCCAGCACAGCGTAGCGCTCGAGTTGGTTTCGCAGCTGACGGACATTGCCCGGCCACCGCATGCTCTGAAGGCGAGCGAGGAGCGAGGGTGACAAAAAATCCTCCTCGCCTTCGCTGACGTCCATGTTCCGAAGAAGCGCCTCGCAAAGCAGCGGGATATCCTCCGGATGATCTCGTAGCGCCGGGAGCTGAGTTTCGAGAACCGCGATGCGGTAAAAGAGATCCGCGCGAAAGTCGCCGGCGTTTACTCCGGCGCGAAGGTCGCGGTGCGTGGCAGCGACGACGCGGATATCGAGGCGCAGATCCCTCGATGCACCAATGCGACGTACCGTCCGGTTCTCGATCACACGCAAGAGTTTGGGCTGGAGCGAAGGCGAGATCTCTCCGATCTCGTCGAGGAACACCGTGCCACGTTTCGCGCGCTCAAACGCTCCAGCGAAGCTCTTGTACGCGCCCGTGAACGAACCTTGCTCGTGGCCAAAGAGTTCACTCTCCGCAAGTTGCTCCGGCATCGTTCCCAGATCGACGACGACGAAGGGCTCCGCCGCTCGTCGACTCGCGTTGTGGATTGCCCGTGCTGCAGCGGTCTTGCCGGTGCCTGTCTCGCCCTGCAGAAGAACCGTGGCGTCGCTGGCCGCTGCTCGTTCAAGTTCGGCGAAGAGCGCGCGCATGGGCGTCGAACTTCCGATGAGTCCGCCAAAGTCTGTGTCGCCGAGGCGAATCGAACTCGACCCGTCCCGCACTTCGAAGGTGAGGTGGCTGTTCCCAACCCGAATGCGCGCGTCATGATGAAGCCAGGCTTTTTCGACACGCACGCCGTTGATGTACGTCCCATTCGAAGAGCCCGTGTCGCAGAGTTGAGCGCCGTCGGGGCCCAAGGTGATTTCACAATGAAAGCGGGAGACGCTGCGATCCTCAAGGCGGACGTCATTCCGTTCGCCGGTGCCGATTCGCGTGCGACGAGCCCCGCACTCAAACTCGGCCCCCGTTTGACGGTCGGTGAGGCAAAAGCGTCCCGCTTCTAGGGTGTCGCGCTCCAGATCGATGATGAGGCTGGCGGTGCGCTCATTTTCTGGTGTTGATGGATTCGGGGAAAGCGACATTTTGTGACTCGCACACTATAGACTGAGCCCCATGAAGCTCCAGCCGGAAGAGGACGCGGTCCTGCCAGGGGGGGCGCGCAGAGCTGCTCAAGGAGCGGGCTGGCTCGATGAGCCCTTCAAGCTCGGTCGCTACGGGGTCTTCGGCCGCATCGCGAATGGCGGCATGGCGGAGGTGCTTCTTGCACTTCAAGGCGACCCGGAGGGGATTCAGCGCCTCGTGGCCATCAAGCGCATTTTGCCGCACTTGGCCCAGAACCAAGACTTCGTCTCGATGATGATCGATGAAGCCCGTCTCGCTGCGCGCATCCGGCATGTGAACGTGGTCCAGGTGCACGACTATCTCGTGCGGCAAGGACAACCCCATATCGTCATGGAGTATCTTCCCGGCATCACCCTGAGCGATTTGCTACGGAAAATGTCCGAAGAGCTCGAACGACCAGAGCCGACGCTTGCGGCCTACATCATCGCGGAAGCTGCGAAGGGACTTCACTCGGCCCATGAGCTTCGGGCTGTGGATGGTACGCCCCTGGACGTCGTGCACCGTGACGTCTCACCCGACAACCTCTTCATGACCATCGACGGCAGCATCAAAGTGCTCGACTTTGGCATCGCGAAGGCCGCGCGACGACTGACACAGACGGAACATGGACAGCTAAAAGGACGACTTCGCTATATGTCGCCGGAGCAAATCGCCGGAAAGCCTCTCGACCGTCGCTCCGATATCTACTCCCTCGGCGTAGTGCTCGCGGAGACGGCGACAGGTCGCCGCTTCTTTGCGAATTCAGACCCAACCCTCGCCGCAGATGAGCGCCTGGACCCTGAAACGCCGGACGGCCTAGAAGACTTTCCTGAGCTTGAGCGAATCGTCCGCCACGCCACGCAGCGTCGCCCTCGTGACCGCTATTCGAGCATCGAAGCGATGAGGCTCGAGCTCGAAACTTTTATTCTGGAGCACGCTGCCACGGGACTCGACCGCGACGTGGCTCGCGCCGTGGCGGAGGTTGCCCCGGGCTCGGAGCGCTGGGAGCAGAGCATCCACGAGCATGGAACCAAAGTGCGCTTTCCCCAGAGCGCAGCGACGGACGGGGTCGAGGCTCCAGCTCAGCCTGTCTCACACAAGAAGAGCACGGTGGCTTTTATCAGCATCGGATTTGCGGCAGTACTCGCTCTTGCCGGCGTCCTAGTGTTCAACACTCCGAGGGATGAGCCCGTGGATCCGGCGCCCCTCGTGACGACGGTGTCTCCCGAGGTGCCCGTCCAAGAGCCCGAAGTGACAGAACCGGATTCGACAGATGTGGAAGCCTCACCGAATGTGGAAGCGCCTGTTGTCGAAGAGCCTGTTGTCTTGGTCCCCGATGCAGAGGAGCCAGAGCCGCGACGGCGACGTATTTCGATGCGCTCGGTGACGCCGGCTGTCCCCGACGAAGAAGAAGGCGTCTCGGCTCCCGCCGAAGAGCCGCCGCCGACGATGCGTCCAGACTGGAACGTCTATTTTACTCCAGAAACCGATTAGTCATGCGCACCGTTCCACGGGTGAACGCGAGCGTTAGCGCGCACGAAAGCAGAGCTCGACGCTGCGGACGATGAGACGCCCAGACGGTGGACCCGCCCGAAGACGCAATCGAACACCATCGTCACCCGCTGAGATAGCCGCAGTGGCGTCGCCCTCGTACCATTCGTAGGGCGCGCTGTTCGAGAGCGCTCCGCGCGGGGAGGCGCCCGTACCTTCGAAGGTCTGCCAGGTGAAGCTGCCGGGGGAGCCGGTGTTGAAACTCCGTCCGTACACGGAGAGGGTCAACCCCGTGATGGAGCTGAGACCCAACGTGGAGAGCTGCACGTCGACGAACACACCACTTCCCATCTCCAGGCCGCCTTCGCCCAAGAAGATGTCTGTGAAGACAGGTCGGTAACCAATGGAGCCGGATCCTGCGCTCACTCGCCAAAGAGATGTGTCCGGGAGCGTGTTTGCGTCGTAGGAAACATACGCCGTGCTCCCTGAGCCGCTGCCTTGCCAGGTGAAGCGAAGGACATGGGTGCCGGAGGCGCCGGAGATGCAGCCAACGGTCGGGCCCGCGTCCGTCCCGGAATCGCGTCCCGCATCCTGTCCTGCGTCAAAGCCAGCGTCGATGAGCGCGACGTCCTCTACGGAGGCGTCGGATGATATTGCGTCCGCGCCGCCGCCATCGAATCCCGCGCCGCCATCGAATCCCGCGCCGCCATCGAATCCCGCGCCGCCATCGAATCCCGCGCCGCCATCGAATCCCGCGCCGCCATCCCGCGAAGCGCTGGCGTCGAAAGCCAAGCTCGCGTCCAACGCTCCATCCAAGAGCAACGCATCAACGAGCCCGCCGTCTGCGTCGGAGAAAGTTCCATCGGTGGATCCGTCGCGAACGCCCCCATCGAACAGATGGCCGCGTGCATCGCTGCAGGCGACGAGCGTCAGAAAGGAGATGGCCCAGAACTTCATATCGCTATGTCTACGCTCAACGCTTGGGACTCTTCCTCGGATTCGCGGCGCAGGTGAGATCTCTCGCGTTTACGGGGCATTATTCGATGGGTTTGGGTCGCTCCCTCACCGGCGCCTCCGCTCCGCCGGAGATGCTACGAGCGGGCGCGGTGAAGGAGCTCCCAAACGTCGGCGTGTGACAGCGGTTTCTCAACGACTGCGTTTTCGATGGCTTCCAGGAACTGGCGCGTACGGGTTGTGAATGCTCCGCCAGTGCAGAAGACGAGCCGCGCTGCGAGATGTGGCGCGCTCGCCATGACTTCAGCGTACACCTGAACGCCGTCGATCTCAGGCATCATCAGGTCACAGAGGATAAGCTCGAAGTCCTCGTTCTCGGCGAGCAACTTGAGCCCCTCGGCGCCGCTGGACACGACGGTGGCGTCATGATGTCGGAGCATCCTTCGGTAGGCGCGCACCATGCCCGGGTCGTCGTCGATAACGAGAATGCGACCGCGTGTCTCTTCGCTCCGTGGTGCGGCAGGAGGAGCCGTGCTCACTTGCAGCCCAGTGTTCAAAGGGATGCGCACCCGAAAGCAACTGCCAGCGCCCACCGAGCTTGATACATCAATGTGTCCACCGTGATCTGCGACGATTCTTGCGCAGAGCGGCAGACCCAACCCTGTTCCTTGTTCCGCAGGCTTGGTCGTGAAAAACGGTTCGAATACATGAGCCATCGTCTCCTCGTCGATGCCGCAGCCCGTGTCCTCGACGGTGAAGGTGAGCTCTTCTCCCTCACGCCGCGTGGTGACGCGAATCTCGTTTGCCTCGACGTTGCCTTCGGTGATCGACTGAACGGCGTTGAGCAAGAGGTTTGTGGCGACCTGTAAGAACTTGCCGCGCCAAGCTGGAAAGAGCGGGAGAGCCTCGGCGAGGTCAAGGATCAGGGTTGCCCGGTGCCTGAATTCATTGCCGAGCAGCTTGAGTGCGCCAGAGACGATGGCGTTGAGGTCTTCTTCGATCACTGCGTGCTCGTCGGCTCGCGAGAAGAGTCGAAGGTCGCGGCTGACGGCGCGAATACGTTCGATGCCCTCACGGTTGTCGCTTGCTGTGCTTCGAATCGCCGTGAGGTCAGGGGCCGCTGAGAACAACGCCTCCAACGCTCGCCGCCTCACGGGGTCGGTCTCCGCTTCTGTGAACTCCTTCGCTGCCGCGTAGAACGAGACGAGCTCATGGATCTGTCCTGCGATGATATCGCTGTTCATCTGAATGAACGCGGCGGGGGTATTGATCTCATGGGCGACGCCCGCCGCGACCTCACCGACGGCGGCGAGTCGTTGTGAACGCTGCAGTTGTAGACGTTGTCGTTCCTTCTCACTCACGTCGCGAATAATCATCACGACGAGTCGGCGGCCTCCTGTCTCGAAGGCGTTCTGCATCATGTCCGCGACGAACGAAGTGTCATCTTTGCGAAGCAAGCGTGTCTCGTGGGGCGCCGTATCATTACTCTTGGCCAGTGAGGCGTCCGCAAAAAGTGCCTTGCGCGGGACGGCTCTGAACTCTGCCGTGGTGTAGTCAAAGAGTTTACACGCCGCGGGGTTTGCTTCGATGCACACCCCGGTTTCCTGGTCGCACACAACGACGGCGTCCTCGGTGCATTGGACGACGCCTCGGTAAAACGCTTCCGATTCCTGAAGGCGCCGATCCGCGATGCGAAAACGATGTTCGTGCTCGCGGCTCTCTAGCGAGTCGCGCATGAGGGTC
>JBLHKB010000477.1:0-5594 GCA_047619315.1 Polyangiales bacterium | reverse complement strand
AACGCGCTGTGGCCGGACGCGAAGTACCAGCCACGTTGAGCCCAGGGATCTCCTCCGGCTTTTTTTCGCGCGCTTGTGAGAAGCGCCACGAAGGATCTACGCCTAGATCAGCAGGTTGCACTCGACACCATCGAGGCCGGCGTCGTTGTTGTCCTCACGGCACTCTTCAACGGCGTCTTCGCCGTCGGCTTCGGCGCCGTCTACCTCCACCACGAAGGATACGCCGCCCTCTACCACGGGGAGGTCCACGCTCACCTCCACGATTTCAGACGCGCCGGGTAGGAGCGGCCTCGTCGTCATAGAGCGGCCGACTTCGGCGCCGCGCATGCCCAGAGTTCCCTCGTAGAACACGACGGCCACGCCGGCTTCCACCCCGAGGTTACCCTCATTGGAGACGCGGGCGCGGAGCGTGGCCATGGATGGACAACCGTCGAGGCGCACTTCGAGTCCGACGCGAAGATCCGGCGCGTTGAAGACGCCTTCTCCCTGGGCGTTTTGCCGGAAGTTGTTGAGTCCTTCGACCTCCCAGTTGGAAGCGGGCACAGCCGGAATCCCTCCCGCCGCGGTCACGTTAGTGACGGCGTAGGAGTGCTGGTTCCAGACCGTACGTGTGCGGACCCACTGGTCGCGAACATCGCCGTACACGTAGAGACCGCGGCGTGCGCCGGTGTAGCCGGGGCCACAGCTTGCGCTGCTGTTTCGGCTGTTGGCGACGGTGATGAGTTCGGAGTTTCCGTCGGCGTCCACGTCCACCACCAAGGGGTACTCATGAATGGTTCCCGAGCTCGAGGGAATCTGCAGCAGGACTTCGCCGGTCTCGCCGCTGTAGACCCAAACGTGGCACTCATCCTGGTAGACCACCTCGGCTTTTCCGTCGCCCTCGAAGTCGAACACCGAGGAGCCCGTGGCGTTGCTCGACACGTCCACGGTGGCCGCTGACCACAAGACGCCGTCGTCCTCGCCGAGGTCGAAGACGGTGTAGCTCGCGCCGCCAGCCACGCCGATCTCAGGCTCGCCGTCACCGTCGAAGTCCGCCACCGTCGGTGGTCCACCGCGGCCTCCGCCGGGAAGAGTTGTCGGGCCCCACTCGACGGCGCCGGTGGCTCCATCAAGGACATAAACCAGCCCACTGGTGACGAGCACGACTTCAGCGTTGGCGTCCGAATCGAAGTTGGCGAGCGCAGGGTAGCCATCTGGGACACCGTCCGCGGACCACTTGAGGGTGCCATCACGCTCCCACGCGTTGCGGCCGGACACGATGTCCATGAGGCCGTCTCCGTCGATGTCCCCAGCGACGCTGATGCCGCCGGTGTATTCCGTGTTGGTTCCTTCCAGGGCGCCGGTTCCAGAAGACCAGAGCAGCACTCCATCCGCATCGAGGGCCAGGGCGCCCCAAACGATCTCGCTGCTGCCATCCCCGTCGAGATCCACCAGTGTTGGTGCGCCGTTTCCACCACCGATGGTGAGCGCTCCGCCCCTTGCGTTCGTGCTGCGCCAAAGCTCTGCGCCGGACGCATCGAAGGCGATGGCGCGCCGAGGGTCCCCGCTGCTGGGTGAAGTCATAGCGATGATGACGATGTTGCCGTCGCCCTTAAGGTCGCCGGCTGCAATGGAGATGCGCCCGTAGGTGTTGACGTCGGAGACCCACAGCTCTTCGCCGGTGTCACCACGGTAAGCGCGGAGCGCGCCATCTTCCCAGGCAGCGTCGCAGGCCATGTTGGCCAAGATCTCTGGGATTCCGTCGCCGTCGAGATCCACCACGACCGGCGTCGTGATGGCGTGGAGGCAATCGGGTCGCCGCATGGACGAATCGATGGAGATCTCTGGCGTGACCTCGAAGGCACCGAACACAGGCTCCGTCTCGCAGGTGACAGGGTCGAACTGGTCGAGACAACGACTCAACGTCGGCTCGCAGAACGCTCCCTCTGGGCAGTCGAAGTTATCCAAGCACTCTTCACCGGGTGCGGTGCAGATCTCATCGACACAGACATCGGTGGCGCCTTCGCAGCAAAGACCGCCGCAGCGAATGCCCGTCGCGCAGGCTGCAAGGCACGCACCTTCAATGCACTCGGTCCCCTCGTCACAGCAGACAGGAGGGTCGCCGCAGAAGATGGCGGTGGCGCAGGTGGCGCCGGCGTCGAGCTCTGCCGAGGCGTCGGAGGCATCCGGGACGAGGACAGGCGCGTCCATCACCGCTGCGTCGGAATCAGGGACGCAGACTCCGTCGACACACTGGCCATCCGCGCAATCGGTGGAGCTGGAGCAGTCTCCGTCGCCCCCGTCGTCGTCGCCGCAACCGGCGAGGGTGAGGAGTGCAATACCGAAAACCAGCAAGTAACGAAGCATTCCCAGAGAATATGGCCTCGAGCGGCACCTGCGTGTGACTTTTCACGCGGAGCTGCGCTGTTGGCTGGGCGGGCTGGATCCCCTTGCCAATACGTGCACCCGTTCGCTCAACTTGCCTTGCTTTTCGCAGGACCGATGGCCTTGCTCGCCTTGATAACGACCCCAGAAACCGCTAAGAATCCGCCTTCCGGAGCCAAATGATCGATAATATTACTGACTGGATCGAGCTTACGCTTCGATGGATTCACATCGTCACAGGCGCTGCGTGGATCGGAACTTCTTTCTACTTCAACTGGCTCAACAACAACGTTCGGCCCCAAGAAGAGCCCGAGCCAGGCGTTGGCGGCGATCTCTGGAGCGTCCACGGCGGCGCGTTCTACCGCGTGGTCAAATACAAGGTCGCGCCGGAGAAGCTCCCCAAAGTCCTCCACTGGTTCAAGTGGGAGGCGTACTTCACATGGATCAGCGGCTTCTCTTTGCTCTGCGTGGCGTACTACCTCTCCGCCGGAACGATGGTCATCGACAACTCCGTGCGCGCGCTCGCGCCATGGGAAGCCATCGCCATTGGCCTGAGCGTTCTCGCCGTGGGTTGGACGATTTACCACTTCCTCTGCAAGTCGCCCCTGGGCAATAAGCCGACCCTCTTTGCGGCGCTTGGCTTCGTGATGATGACGGGCTTGGCGTTCGGGCTCATGCAGCTCTTCGGCAGCCGCGCGGCCTACATTCACGTCGGCGCGCTCATCGGCACGATCATGGCGGGGAACGTCTTCTTCGTCATCATCCCCAACCAGCGCGTGATGGTCGACGACATGACCGCCGGCAAAGAGCCCGAAGCGAAGCTCGGCCAAGAGGCTTCCCAGCGCTCGCTTCACAACAACTACCTCACGCTTCCGGTCCTCTTCATCATGGTGAGCAATCACTACCCGATGACCTACGGCCACAAGTGGAACTGGATTCTGCTAGCGGGCATTTGCCTCGCCGGCGCCATCACACGTCACTGGTTCAACCTGCGTGGCAAGGGCAAGAACAACGTCTACATCCTCCCCGTCGCCGCGGCGATGATGGTGGGGATGGCCTTTACGACGATGCCCAAGTCCTACGCCTCGCATCGACCGGTGGAGTTCAGCGAAGTGCGCACCATCATCGAGACCCACTGCGTCGAGTGTCACTCGGCATCGCCGACGCGCGCCGGATTCCCCATCGCGCCGCTTGGCGTGATGTACGACACCGCCGCGCAGATCGGTCAGTACTCCCAGCGCATCAACACACAGGTCGTCGTCTCCGGCGTGATGCCCCTCGGTGATGCGCACGGCATGACGCAAGAAGAGCGCGACATCATCGGCGCTTGGTACCACCAAGGCGCACCCATCCAATGAAACCAGATATCAAATGACGAAACGCTTTGCTCTTCGCAGTCAGCGCGTTCTTACGCCCCAGGGCATCAAGCCTCAGACCATCATCGTCAACAACGGGCGCATCGAGAGCATGCAGCCCGCCGATGCTGAGACCACGCTCGCCGAAGGCCTGGAACTTGAAGACCTAGGTGATTCCCTCGTCTTCCCAGGCCTCGTCGACTGCCACGTTCACATCAACGAACCTGGCCGCACCGAGTGGGAAGGTTTCGAGACGGCGACGAAGGCCGCAGCGTCCGGCGGCGTCACCACGGTCATCGACATGCCACTGAACTGCACGCCGGTGACCACCAGCGTCGACGCGCTCAAGCTAAAGCTCGACGCCACGAGCGGCCGACTTCACGTGGACACGGGCTTTTGGGGTGGCGTGATTCCAGGCAACGCCGAAGAGCTCACGCGCCTCGCCGAAGCCGGCGCACTTGGCGCAAAAGCGTTCCTCTGCCCCTCGGGCATCGACGACTTCCCTCACAGCACCGAAGACGACCTGCGAAAGGCGATGCCACGCCTCGCTGAAGCAGGCATTCCTCTCTTGGCCCATGCCGAACTCGAGCTCGACGCGCCGGTGTGTCCCCCCGGTTCGACGGACTATAAGGCGTACCTGGAATCGCGTCCTCCCGAGTGGGAAGACTCCGCGATTCGCATGCTCATCAAGCTTTGTCGCGAGACGGGCTGCCCTGTGCACATCGTGCATCTCTCTTCGGCGTCCGCGGTGCCGATGCTGCGCGAGGCGAAGGCCGAAGGTCTGCCCATCACCGTCGAGACCTGTCCGCACTACCTGTGTTTGACCGCCGAAGAGATCCCCGCCGGTGACACGACCTTCAAGTGCGCGCCGCCGATCCGCGAAAACGCCAACCGCAACGGCCTGTGGGACGCGCTCATCGAAGGCGTCATCGACTTCGTGATCAGCGACCATTCGCCGTGCACGCCCGGCCTCAAACGCATCGACGAAGGCGACTTCGCCGGCGCCTGGGGCGGTATCGCGTCGCTCTCCCTGGGGCTCTCAAGCGTCTGGACCGAGGGCCAAAAGCGCGGCGTCAAGATCGAGAAGCTCGCCGAGTGGATGAGCCTGGCGCCCGCACGCTTTGCAGGCGTCGCCGACAAGAAGGGCGCCATCGCCGAAGGCATGCACGCGGACTTCTTTGTGTGGGACCCGGACAAGAAGTTCGAAGTCGACGCCGAGCGCCTGCACTTTCGCCACCGCGTTTCGCCCTACGTGGGTCGCTCGCTCCACGGCGAGGTCCAGACGACGTGGTTGCGCGGCAACAAGATCTTTGAGCGCGACACCTTCGCAAAGCCGATGGGCGAGGCGCTCCTTCACCGGGGTTCAGAACCGGAAACAGGAAACACTCCATGAGCAACACGACCGACCTCGCCTTCGTAGGCCTCGTCAATTTGGCGAGCGAGTCTTTGGGCGCCAAAGCCCTGGCCACCAACGACGACTTCTTCGCGGGTATGGAGAACCTCGTCAAAGATGCCCCCGCGGTGTTCTTGCCCGACGAGTTCACGGACCGCGGCAAGTGGATGGACGGCTGGGAGAGCCGCCGCAAGCGCGTGGATGGCCACGACTGGTGCATCGTTCGCCTCGGCGCCGCCGGCGTGATCCGCGCCATCGACATCGACACCTCGCACTTCTTGGGCAACCAGCCGCCCTTCGCGTCCGTCGAAGCGACGAACTCCACGGACGACGCCATCGACGGCGCGACCTGGACCGAAGTTGTCGCCCAGGGCCCTTGTCGCCCCGGCAGCATGAACCTCTTCAGCGTCAGCGATAGCGCGAGCTACACGCACCTTCGGCTCAACCTCTACCCCGACGGTGGCGTCGCGCGTTTGCGTGTC
>JBLHKB010000476.1:0-5601 GCA_047619315.1 Polyangiales bacterium | reverse complement strand
TGCGTTCCCAAGGACGAGCAAATAACCACTTTGAATGGGCCATGCGCGCACGAAGAGCTCTCGGTCCGGAGCCTCGGAGGTCGGTCTTGGCACCCGCGCGGACACCGAGCGACCATTGGCAAGGGCTTCGGCGAGGGGACGGCGTTCTGCATCGCCGCAGAGCACATTAACGATCAGCGCTCCGTGTTGAAGTGGTCCCACGAGCGTCTCCGCTTGCTCGGTCCAACCCACGACGCGGAGCTGAGCGTCAAGGACGATGGAGGGACCGAACATCGCCTCAAATGCGCGGACGATGGCGGTTTCGTGGTCCATACGTAGACCCTACTGTCCTTTCGTCTCAGTTGAAACTTCAGCATGGACCTCCCGATCGCACGTAGAGATCGAAGCCTTCGAAGCCCGTCTACGGTCCCCGCGCCCGCCAAGGCACCCGGATCGAACCCCGACCTGCCAGCATTTGTAACTTTTCACCTCATCCCAACATTTTCGCCCTCCTGCGCAGTTCGTTTGTGCGAGTCTGGCGGTGCCTATGGCTGGCCCACAACCCATCGCTCAGGGAGATCTGGGCCAAACGCCCCTCGCGCACGTGATGATGTCGGTGCACGGTCGCTCGCTCTCGGGAACCCTCGCGGTCTGGCCAAGCGATGGCCGCGGCCAGGATCGCATCTACTTCGACAAGGGCACCATCACCAAAGCTCGACTTCTCGAAGCGTCGAACGATCTCGTGCGCGGGCTGCTGCCCCTCTTTCAGCGAAGTGGCGTCCCCTACGCATTCTACGAAGAAGACCTCATCGTCGAGGAAAGCGCTGAGGGTCACGTCGACCCCCTCGCGCTCGTCGCCGCGTCCCTTCGCGGCGGCATGCGTGACTCCATCGTGGAATCCGTTCTTTCGAAACACGGTGGCAAACTTCTTCGAATCAAACCTGGAACGCCCATTGAGCGCTTTGGCTTCATCAAGTCCGAGTTGACCTTTCTCGAAATGTTCCGCGCCGGCCCGATCAACGTCGACACCGCCATGCGCACGTCGGCGAGCGGGAAGAATGCCCGGCGCGTCCTCTATATGCTCTCCATCGCCGACGCCATCGATCACTTCGAAGGGGAGGTCGCGCGCCCGCTCACCGCGGAACCAGCTCAGCCTGTCTCCGACCGCCCCTACGTCAGCGGGCGACCACCCAGTACAACAAGCACCTCTTCCGGCAGCATTCGAGCGCCAGCGCCGGCCCCTGTAAACTTCTCGGCGGCACCGTCGAGTTCGTCAGGCCCACCGGCACCCAAAGGCTCCATACCTCCAGCGAGGACGCCAAAACGTCCCGAGGGACTCCCGAAAGCCCTCGATCTTCGTTGGGACGAGGTGGTCAGCTACGCCAGCACGATCGACGAGCAGAACTACTTTGAGATGCTCGGCGTCACCACCAATGCAGGCAGCGAAGACATCCGCGAAGCCTATTTCACGAAAGTGAAGCACTGGCACCCCGACCGCCTTCCACCCGAGCTCAGCCCACTGCGAGACATGGCCGACATCATCTTTCGCCACCTCACGGACGCAGAAAAGACATTGTCAGACGCCGACCAGCGCAAGCAGTACTTCACCGCTGTTCAAGACGGCGGTGGCACACCCCAGAGCGACCGAAAACTCAACACACTGCTCATGGCCGCCCTCGAGTTTCAAAAGGTCCAAGTCCTGTTGCGCCGAAAAGACTACACGACGGCAGAAAAAATCGTTCGTGAACTCATCGCGACGGTGCCCGACGAAGCCGACTACCAGGCTGCCCTCGGCGCCATCCTTTGGCGACGCGATGGCGTCAAGAGCGCACGTGAGGCCATGGAGCTCACGGAGCTCGCGCTAGGCCTGCATGACACGAACGAACGAGCGCTCATGACCAAGGCGCAGATTCTCTTGCGCCAGGAAAAGGTCGAAGAAGCTTACGATATCTTCAGGCTCATCCTCAAAAAGAACCCGCGCAATGTCGAAGCCCAGCGTCACCTTCGCTTGGGGACGATGCGTCAGGGCAAAGCTCCGAAAAAGAAGAGCAACGGATTCCTCTCCGGCTTCTTCGGCGGCAATAAATCAAAAAAGAAGTAGGAGTCGGCAACCCACGACCTTTCTGGTCAACCTGCCACACACCCTGAGGTTGTTGAGCTAGCGCGGAGCGATCGCGTACACGCGATGGTCGTCAGAGCCGACGACGAGCTCCCCCGTCGGCAAGAGCACAGGGCTGGCGTCGACATCACCCTCCGTCGCGAACGCCCAGCGCAACTCGCCAGTGGGCGCCAGCGCGTAGATGTAGTCGTCGTGGGCGCCGAAGTAGATGTTGCCGCCCACGTCCACCACGGGCCCGCTGGCCACGCCGATTTCCGTGGTGTCAGCCACCGTCACCGGGAAGAACCAACGCGTCTCGCCATCCTCACGATCGAGGGAAACGAGCCGCGGTCGCGGTCCAAAAACACCCACGAGAAGCGACCCGTCGCGACCGAGCGCCATGGGTGCTCTCACCATGCCGTCGAGGTCCACGGACCACTTCACTTCGCCACGCGTGTTGAGCGCGTATACATGGTGGTCGTCGGAGCCGAAATAGACGTTGCCCTCAGCGTCCAGCATTGGGCTCGCATCGTTGTCGTCGTTCGTTCGGTAGACCCAGCGCTGCTCACCGTCCGGCGCAAAGCTGTACATGTGGTCGTCCTGGCAGCCGACGTAGATATTGCCCGCGGCGTCGATGGCCGGCGTCGCGAAGATCTTGCCGCCGAGTCCCTTTCGCCAGCGCACCGTGCCGTCAAACTCGATGAACCAAAGCGCCTGCCCCGCGCCAAATACGATGCCCTCTTCACCAAGGGCGATGCCAGTGTCCGCATCTCCGTCGACGTCGACACGCCAGCGTTGGTCCCCGTTGCGCGCAAAGCTCCAGACGGCGTCCGCGTCGCTTCCGACGTAGACGTTGCCGCTATCGTCGATGGCCGCCGTGGAATAAATCCGGTCGCCCAAATCGCGCTTCCAGCGTTCGCGGCCGCCGTTGCTCAGCGCGTAGAAAAAGTGGTCATGGGAGCCCACGTAGAGAAAGCCACGCTCGTCCGCAACGACCTGGGCAGAGATGCGGCCGCCCGTTTCGAAACTCCACGCAAGTCCTCCAGCGCTCGGCCCCTGAAACGGACTCTGACCAGAGTGCTGCGCGTCCCCACGATACTGCCGCGGACTCTGCGCGTCGCCTTCCGCGGATGGAGCCGCCAGCTCTGGGATGTTCTCGTCGACAACCACCGGCGCTCCCGGTGCGCCTCGCGGATCTTCGATATCCTCGGCACCGCGACGCGAAGCCCAGACTGCCACCGCAGCGATACCCGCGCCGACCCACATCAACGCGATGAGCTTTTTCTGACGAGACACGCCAGCGCTCTAAGCCAAATAGCCTGCATACGCCAGCGCTGCTGCTGCTCAGCGCTGACCCGCCGCCGCGAGCGCCAAACGGTCACGCTCAAAACGCTCAACAATGGCCGCGAGGTCCCAGCTCTTGCCCTTGGTAAATCGTCGCCAGCGCGCGTCGTATTCCTGCAGAACCGAAGTCCCATTCTCCCCATCCAGATGCGAGAGCGCTGCCATCGCATCCCCCTGCTCAAAGTCGAGGTCTGGCTTCTCCAAGTAGTAGTCGAGGTACTCGCGCACAAACGCCAGCGCCCTTGGCGTATTGAAGCGAGCAAGAGCCAAGCAGTAAGCCCTGCCCGCGTAACAAGCATCACTGCGCAAAAACAGTCGCCCTAGGTGCTCTTCAAGCCCCACCAAGTTCGCCGCCGCCGCCAAGTAGCCCCCGACGAGGCGCGGGCGCCAGTTCGTGAACGAAAGCAGTTCGACCACAAGGGCCTCATCGATCTCGTCGAACTGAGCGCGAAGCTGCTCGCCAAACTCGCTCTTGTGAGGACGTGCCCGGTAAAACAGCCGCACCCACCGCTCCCGCAGCGCCAGCGAAGGCGCCCTCTCCGTAAACGGCACCTCAAGCTGCGCAAATGGGTTCGTCATATCTTCAGCCTAGCTCTCGCGAAGGTGCAGATGCTCCACCTCGACCTCGTGCCCATCGTTCAGAAGACGCGCCGCAATCTCATTCGCGAACACCACGCTACGATGGATCCCGCTCTTGCAGCCAAAAGCGATCACGAACTCGGCCTGACTCCGCGCCTGCATCCGCGCGCGCTCGTAGTAGCGCTGCAACACCTTTCGGTTCTCCGCCGTGCCAAGTACCGCCGACACCACCACATTGTCCGTGCCGACTGCGCCCTTCGGCACCTGGTCCTGCGGGTTCCGAAGCCGACGCCTCAAGTCCAAACGCATGTCCGCCACGGGGTAAGGCTCCCCGTATTTAAAGCCAAACGAAACAACGCGAACCATCCACACAAGCTAGCCCAAGCTCCCCCAACTTTCATCCAACACCCCTATTCTCACTGAGAGAATGCCCGAGGCATGTCCTTCGATGGGTCCTCTGGTGCAGGACGGGACGCTAAACGCAGTACCTGCCGCCCGCGCCAAATCTCGTCTCGCCGGGCGCGAAACGAGCGAGCATGCTGCCGTCATGTCGGATTCCAAGCCGCAATACCTCGGCACAGACACGGTCGCCAGCAACCCAGGACACATCTCCGTGAAGCGCCTGCGATGGTGCATGCACCGTCCACTGTGGCCGCTGGTGTGGGGGCTTCCCGTCGTCCTCTCGTTCGTTGGAATCGTATTTCATCATTGGGCTTGGGTGATCCCCGGGATGCCTTTTGTCCTAGTACTCCGTTGGTACTTCACTCGACTCTCGGAGCACTTTCATTTCGGCAACGCAAACCCCGGCTTGCTCGTCTCCATCTCTCCGATGCGCGTGGCGGTTCTCGCGGACCTGAGCAAAGGCAGCGGCTTCTATCCAGCCATCAAGATCACCGAAGCGCGCGTGCCGCTCGTCGGAAACCGCAAGCCGGTGGTCGGAGCGCGGATAGCCACCGTCGCGCTCTACAACGACCGACAGCCCAACGCGCCGTACTGGAGCGACTTCCAGCCCATTCCAGTCGACTACGTCACGGACAACATCGCCGAGATCGAATCACTCATGTCGACGTTTTGCCAGGCGGACTGGGAAGAGCTCATCGACGGCCTGGACCAACTACCCAAGCCCCTTCAGGTCGGGCTCTTTCCCCTTCAGTGGGACGAGCCCGCTGACAGAGTCGAGCACTAAGAAAGTTAGACCCAAACTTAACGCACAGCGCTCAAACATGGACCCCTTCGCGCTTCGAACCTACGTATGCTTCGTGCCAGAGCATCCGCAGAACACGCAGCGTCTCGTTGGTTCAAAGTGGACCTGCCACGCCCTCGAGCCCGGTGACGACCGCCCAACGCACTACGAAGTCGTCGACTACTCGAGCACTACGGGCGAATGCCAGCTGCGCTCCGTTCGACTCTTGCGCGAGAAGACGATTCCGTGGAGGCAGCTCCGCCAGCGCAAACTCTGGACCCCTGGCTGGCGCAGCGGCGTCGTCGTTTAAGCAGAGTAGCGAGAAGAGGAAGACCGATTCAGCTTGCGAGGGCGCTGTCGGCGGCGGCGAAGATGGTTTTGATGCTCTTAAGAAGCGAGTCCCGGGAAAACGGCTTCG
>JBLHKB010000475.1:0-5602 GCA_047619315.1 Polyangiales bacterium | reverse complement strand
TCGGTCTGCTGAACGTCACCTACGCCAGCTACCGCTTTCGCCTCTTCGAGAGTGAGTCGGACATCCTCAAGCAGAACTTCGTGGGCATCGGACTGACCGGCGCGGCCAGCCCAGCCTGGGGCCGCTTCGGTGTCTTGGCCGAAGTCCAGCCGCTGACGATCCTTCGTCTCTACGCGCAGTACGAGTTTATCGGAAACTTCGGCACCTTCGACCTCTTCGCCTCGTTCCCAAGTGCGACCTCAGACTTCAGCGATTCTGCCATCGACGAACGCACCGACCAAGAAGGAACTGAAGCCTACGCGACAACGGGTGCGCTGCTCACGTTGGGTGCGACGCTGCAACTCAAAGTGGGACCCATCGCGGTGCGAAGTCTCTTTCGTGCGGTGCACACGAACTACGATACGCGCGAGGGAGACCGCGTCTACTACGACCAGATCTACGACATGCTGATGCCGGATGACGGCTGGATGGTGGTCAACGATCTGGATGTCTTCTTGGTGCTCGAGCCAGGGAGCTACCAGCTCGCGGTGGGCGGGCGCTGGACCTACTCCCATTCGTTCTACCGAGAGGGCGACCACTTCGATGCAGGCGAGAACGTCCCCAACAACGACATTCACCGCGTTGGGCCCATCGTCGCGTGGACTCTGAACCAAGACCCGGGTGCTCGCTTCGATCGTCCGACCCTGATTCTGCTCATGCAGTGGCACGCCAAGCACCGCTGGCGCACCGGCGAGGATGTCTCCACCGCGCTGCCGTACATTGGACTCGCCTTCAGCTTCCAGGGAGACCTGCTCGGGCACTAGTCCTCGCTCAGCTGCGCATCACTCTTCGTGAGCGGCATCGGCGGGCTCCCCACCGAGGGCTGTGTTGACGACGACTTCAATCGCGGAGGCGACTTCGTTATAAGCGGCAGTGTAGGAAGTGTGGTTGATGCATCGTTCGCTCTGCGGGGCCGAGCACACGGTGTTGAGGTTCTCCATCGACTGGCGAATGTCTCGGTAGGTAGCGAGGCGTCGGTTCTCACGTTCGGTCCCGTCGGCGACATCTCCCAGGAGCATCCATTGGTCGGAGAAACTTCGGAGCCGCGCGACCTCTTCGGCGGATGTTCCTTCCGGGGCCGCCGACGCGAGACCAATGCTGATGTGGCCGCCGCGAATGATGAGGAAGTCGTCGCTCTCGACGGACAGTGAGAGCGCGTCACGCCGTGCTTCGGTGAGCGCGACGATGGACAGGAAGGAGTCTGCGGGGAGCGCCTCGCTTCGGTCTGGGTGGTCGTATCGAGACGCTCGGTAGGTTCGCTCTTCTGCGTCCCAACGGATGGCGTAGAACGCGTCGATCTCTCCGTCCGCATGAATCCCGTGACGGACCATCTCAACGACGCCATCGATGGGTTTGGCGTCCGCCGGCGTGGACTCTTCGTGCGCGTCGGAGCCCGCGTAGGCCGACCCCTCGTCGGGGTGAGCGACGGCGCTCTCCTGTGCGGGAACGCCTCCGCAAGCGGCTAGAAAAGCGAGAGCGAAGGGTACGTGTTTCATGAACTTTCCTTGGTGGATCAGATGCACAGCCGACGCATGGGCTTCGTTTTTACCTCCCGAACGCGGAACAACGCAGGGGCGCGCACCGAATTCGACAGAGACAGCTCCACTTCATGTCTTCTCGCTCTCGCAGGAATACGGCTTTGCCACTAACGTTGCAAACAAGTGGTCCGTCCTGTCCCCATCGTCTCTTGTGTGTTCTTGGTCGCGTGCAGCATCGGCGGCCCGCATCTGCCTCCTTCTTCCACGCCTCGAATGGAGCCACCGCCCGCCGGCGCGTATGGCACGCTCTCGCGCAACCGCGAGCATGGAACCCTCACGCGGGACCCGGTGCGCGACGAGCTCCGGGAGATCCTGATGCCGTGCCAGCGACGTCTCGACCGCATGCGCGATGAGCGTGTTGACGAGCGACGGCGCGAACGCATCCTCTCGGTCATCGCGCTGATGTTGCAGACCGTCTATCTCTCACGTTTTGACGGCGCGCAAAACAACCCCGCCGGCGCCCAGTGCACGGGCGGCACCCTCGACCAAAACTGTGCGATGGCGCAGGAACGCGAGTTCGGCTTTCGTTTCGGTGGTCCCAACGACGACGTGGTCGGGGACCAGGTGCTTCCAGAGCGCGCCATCGACGGGGCCCTCGAGGCCGTCGATTCTGTTTTGTGGGCGACGCCCGATTCGAACGATTGGACCGACGAAGAGCGAGAGGGCTACGAGTCGAGACGCGACAATCTCACGCGCCTTTGCGAACAGCTGCGCCGCGCCGAAGGCGAGTAGCTACTCGCCCGGGGCTTCTTCGACGGGAGCCTCGACGGGAGCGTTCGGGTCCGGCGGTAGCACTTCGAGGGCCTCACGGATCTTCGATCGGACGCAGGCGTAGCAGTGCACGCGGCGGCCGCGACGTCGGCAGCGGCCGGCGTCTTCCCAGCGCTGCACGCTGGGCCGGGCCAGCCCGCTCTCGACGGCGATCACCCCGTCGAGCGCATCACGACGCTCGCTACAGCTCTGCGAGGTCTCAAGAATCGCGATCGCTCGCATCGCGACGAGGACCTCGTCCGCAGGCTCAAAATCCAGCACGAAGAGGGCAGCCTGGCGGCGCACATCTTGGTCGTCGTTGTGCAGCATGATGTCTTGCTGGCGACCCAGCTCTTGGACGAGCGTTTCGTGGCGAGCGAGCTCATACATCGCCTGGAGCTGCTCTCCTTCTGTGCGCGCTTCGTCTTCCGCCGAGCGCGCTTCGTCCTCCGCCGACGGCCTAAGCATGAGCGATATGCCGCCGACGATGCCCGTCAGGAGCAGCGCGGTGATGGCGACCACAGCGACGGCGCGCCAGCGACCGCTCGCCGCTTCTCCTCGCATCGAGTCGAGGGCAGGGGCGCGAGTAGGCGTGTGGCGTTCGGTGGAGATGCCGCCAACCGGTGTCAAACGCGCGAGGTTGTCGAGCTTGCTTGTCCGCGCGAGCATCGTGAGGTCGCGCAATACATCGCGCACCATACCTGCGTTCTCGGGGCGGTTCGCCGGTTGACGCGCGAGGAGCTGGTCGATGAGCGTCTGGAGTTCCGGGGGCGTCGACTCGTCGCCCGTGTGGCTGATGATGCGTGGAGTCAGATTACCTGAGAGTTGCTGCGAGACGATCTCCGTGAGGTCGTCGCTGTCAAAGAGACTCCGGCCCGTCAGCATCTCCCACAGCAGCACACCGAGGGAGTAGAGGTCGGCGCGCTCATCGGTCGTCTCGGCTAACGCCTGCTCCGGTGCCATATAGCCGGGCGTTCCGACGATGGCGCCGATGCGCGTGATGGCGCGTGCGCTCTCTTGGGGCCCGCTCTTTGTGGTGCCACCGAGCTCGGACTCGCCATGAATCTGCGCGATGCCGAAATCGAGCACCAGCGCAAGCTCGGAGCCGTCATCGCGCTCCTCGATCATCACGTTCTCAGGCTTTAGATCACGATGAACGATACCTGCCTGATGTGCCGCTGAGAGCGCATCGGCCACCTGCGCACCAACACTGCATGCGCGCGGCCAGGACATGCCCCCGTCGTCGATGAGCATCTCTTCGACGGAGCGACCTTTCACCAACTGCATCACGAGGTAGGCGCCGCCGTCGGGCAGCGAACCGAAGTCCATGGCGCCGGCTACGTGCGGATGATCGAGGCGACCCGTGGCCATCGCTTCGCGCTGAAAGCGCGCGCTGACTTCGCCGTCGCTCGCATACTTTGGAAGGATGGTTTTGAACGCGACCTGTTTGTGCAGCGTCAGATGCTCGGCGGCATACACGGCGCCCATGCCGCCTTCACCGATCTTCTCCTGGACGCGGTAGCGGTCGTCGACGATGCGACCTTCCCACGACTCGATGGCGCGATCATCGACGGTGGTCATCGCGTCGTGAGCGCCCAGCGGTCGAAACTCGTCGCTCACGCGTCCGGCCCAAAGTCGAGAGTGTGAACGAAGTCGTGGAGCGCAGCGGCTGCGCTTGGTGCGAGCTCATCGAAGCGAACACCGAACCCGCGGGCCCCTTGACTGGCTTTGATGCCGTCGTTGACCCAGCGCACTTCGCACTCGATCTTGAGTGGGTCCCAGGCCGTGGGCGAGTTCATCTCCAAGAAGACCAAGGTGCCAACGCTCGGCGGCCTGTCACACGTGATAAACGCTCCGCTTACGCCGATGTCTGCGGTCTTGCCCCGCTGCTCGAGGGCCGCTCCAGTCCGGAATCGGACGGGCAGGACGATGCTGCGTCGTGTATCCGCTCTGAAGTGCTCCGTTTCCGCCATCCGGGCCGGAAGATACCACCGAACCTGGGTGTGCTTCATGCTTCATCCCCATTTAGAGGGAGGCCTGGAAAACAGGGGCTTTAAGGAAGCCCCCTGAAAGTGGACCATCGACGAACGTGGCCGCGCGCCCACGGACTGCTATGAAGGGCCTGTGTCGACCAAAGACCCCGTGGAGCGCCAGCTCGCTCACCAGATGGGCCGCTGCATTGCTGACTTTAGCCTCATTGAGGACGGCGATCGCGTCATGGTCTGCTTGTCCGGCGGCAAAGACAGCTACGCCCTCGCGCATTTGCTTGAGCGTTCACGACGCCGCGCGCCCATCAAGTTTTCGCTTGTCATGGTCCACCTCGACCAAGGCCACCCCGGCTACGACGGAGCGCCCCTTGAGAACTGGATGAAAGACCGCCAGTTCGAATACGAGATCGTCCGCCGCGACACCTACTCAGTCGTCAAGCGCAACATCCCTGAAGGCAAGACCACCTGCTCGCTCTGCTCACGTCTTCGCCGCGGCATCCTCTACGACGTCGCGAGCCGACTCGAGTGCTCCAAGATCGCTCTTGGTCACCATGGCGACGATGCCGTTGAGACCTTGCTCATGAACATGATGTTCAACGGCTCTCTTGGCGCGATGCCGCCAAAGCTCATCAGCGACGATAAACGCCACACCGTCATTCGGCCGCTCATGTACTGCCAAGAAAAAGACCTGGCGGCGTTCTCGACGATTCAGAACTTCCCCATTCTTCCGTGCGATCTTTGCGGTAGCCAGCCCAACCTGTGGCGCCAAGAAGTAAAGAAAATGGTCACGGACTTGGAGAAGCGCATTCCCCAAGTCCGCCAGAGCATGGTCGCGGCGCTCGGGAACGTTCGGCCGACGCACTTGATGGACCGTACGCTTCTTGAAGCCGCCGGCGTGCCGACGGGGCAGGTCGAGCTCGGTGAAACGGGCGCAGAGCCAGCAGCAGGAACTCCGGCGCCGACGCCCAGCGTAAAGCTCGACACCCAAGAGCGTCGACTCTTGCCCTTGCTCTAAGCCGGATGCCGGCTTGCTCCCGGCGGCCTTCGGCGTCGTCCGCGCGAAACCTGATTAGATCTCGCTGGTGAGTACGAAGTTGAAGTTCGTACGATTCATACCGTGCGATAGAACCGTGGCAGTCGCTGAGACCTCAAAGTTCTTTGCGAGTAGAGCCTGAGCGAGAGCGTCGCTCTTCGGGGAACAGAACATGTGTGTTGCGTCCGCTTCGGTCTGCTCTTGGGCGGGGTCGGCGGTGGGCCCGAACTGCACATGGAGTAACTTCATGGGTT
>JBLHKB010000474.1:0-5606 GCA_047619315.1 Polyangiales bacterium | reverse complement strand
TTGTCGTTAAGCCCGCGGCTCTTCACGCAGCGTCTCGAGACCTAGTCGAAAGTGAGGTCGATCCATTCGCCACGGTCAGCGGGCCCGCGACAAGCCGAGGCGCGGCGCTTAGCAGGTTCCGCGATGAATACAGCATTCGTCGCTGTGCCCATGCCGTCTTCCTCGTAGCGGTTGATGCTCTCCGTTCCGTCGGAGCGATCGGAAAAGAGCGTGCGTAGACCCGCTGGGTCTGTGGGCTCTGAGAGGACCTCGCCAAGCCGAGCGAAGCGAGCCGTACTGCTTTCACCCACGACTTCGCCCTGCAGCGCCACGTGCTGAGGTGTGATGCAGTGGTTGGTGCGGAAGATGGGGCCATCTTCCGTCGTCCGAAGATACTGACCGTTTGGTGAAGCTTCGTATTCGATCTGCTGCGACTCGTCGGCGAGCCAATAGGTGTGAGCACCAGAGTGCGGAGCTTTACGAACGAGCTCCCGAGCTTCGCTGACGTCCATGGCTCGCACGGCGCGATGCAGAATCGAAAGGTAGCCAACCCCTGGACGTGAGCCGTAGGTTTTGATGTTCGTGGTGCCGACGGAGAGCCCGTATTCGTTGATGCCCATCAGCGTGAGGCAGCCGGCGCAGGTGACCGCCCAGGTCTCAGGACCCTCCAAAGGCCGCCGACGAATTGCCACGACGTATTCGATATCCGGCGGATTGAGGTCCCAGGTTTGGCCAGCGATGGCGTAGCCCGTGGAAGAGGCCGATGTCGGTACAAGAACCGAGCTGCAACCTTCGTCGTTGAGCTTTCGGAGGGGCTCGCCGGAAGCTTCTCGAAGAAGGACGGCATCCCGAAAGTCCGTCATATTCGTCGCGGTGAAGAGCCTGTCGAAATCGATTCCCGAGCCTTCGGCGATGCCCTTCAGTTCATCATGGCCGTCTTTGTCCCAGCCTTCGTAGATGCCCAATCCGGCCCGGCCAGCGTCGATGACCTGAGTCCACTCCGTGGGCCGGCCTCGATCCGCAAAATAGCCCTTCATCGCCTCGAAGCGCATGTCCACAAAACGCTGAATTCGTTCGCGGAACGCCTCCCCTTGGCCGCGTCCCAGCTCGGCTGGGCTGCCGTTTACATCAAGGGTCTCAAGCTGAAAGGTCGCTGAATCGGTCATGGGCCCGAACGTACGGCTTGGCCGGTCTCTTTGCCAGGAAGTGGTCTGAGTCTTGACACGCCGCACGACGGGTTCATAGTGGCTGCCGGTTCTTATGCCTACCTACGAATACCACTGTGGCGCCTGCGAAAAAGACTTCATTCTGGAGCAACGGATCACCGAAGACCCGGTGAAGAAGTGCACCTTGTGCGGTAAAAAGAAGGCTCGCCGAATGATCTCCGGCACGGGCAACTTCGTGCTCAAGGGGGGAAATTGGGAGTCCGACCTGTACAGCGGTGCCTCGAATCGCTCTGGGAGCTCAAGTTCCAGCGACTCGACTTCGTCGAGTTCCAGCGACTCAAGCTCCAGCGACTCAAGCTCCAGCGACTCGAGCTCTTCGAGCTCCAGCGACGACTAGCGTTGTCCTAAGGACATTCACGGCCGCAGACGAGGTGGTTGCCCAAGCATTCTTCACGTGCACAGCCGAGGAGCTCGCAGTTGGTAATCTCGCTGCAGATAACACCGCAATTTCCTCGCGCGCACCTAGTGTTGCACGGCCCGGCTCCGTTGCACTCCACCTCACACGTCGAGCGAGCACATTGCGCAGTGACGCCTCCCTGATCCGTGGAGCGTAGGGAACAGTTGCTGCCCTCTTCACAGTTCGCATCAACGTTGTGAGCATCGCTTTCGACACGGCATGTCGCACCCGAGAGACAGGTGACATGGCAGTCGCCTTCGTCGCAACGGAGACTGCATTCAGGGCAATCCGCAGCGCAGATGTAGTCGCCGACGATGGCGATTGTGCCCGAGGGGCATTCGCCGAGCTGGTCCACATCGAGTGCCCTATCGGCCAGCGCGTCTACGATCGGTTGAGCATCAAATAGCCCGATGTCGTTCATGCCTCCATCGCTCGTGCCCGCGTCTGCCACGCCAGCGTCCGTGGACGTGCTTACGCAGATCCCTTCCATGCAGGTAGTACCTGCACCGCACATGACATCGATGCATCTTCGGCTGAGTTCCACACGTACCTGAAGCGTCTCACCTTCGATGAAACGTTCGATGGGGATGAGCTGTTCCACGATGACTCGGTCCTGAGAGATACCCTGAGCAGAGATCGAAACGTCGAAAGACCCACCGCGGTGAACCACACCTTGGGTAAAGGGCAGACCCACATTCGTCAGGTCAGCGGTGACTGCGCGGGATTCACCGTCACGAACAATGATCAGCCGAATCGTATCGAGCTCGCCTTCCGGGAAGGTCGAATCGACGGTGACGATGATCTCTGTCAGCAGAGGCGTTGAACAGCTTGGGGACCACAAGAGCAGCGCGCAGAGTAGTCCAGAGACACAGCTTGCGCTCAGTGCTTTCGGCTTCGGCGGTAGACGTTTCAAAGGAATCCTCATTTCAACCGCTTCATTCAAACACGACCGGCGGCAGGTCGGTTTGCGTGGGGTCTGGAGCGCTTGGCTTCAAGAGTATGGCAACAAGCACCGCGATGCCCACCGCAGCGACGATTCCAAAGGTCACGCCGAGGACGCGACGACGTGTTGTGTGGTCCACCACCGGCTCCTCCTCCTGAAGGAGCGACACTTCTTCCTCCTGAAGCATCGAGATCTCTTCTTCCGGAAGGTCTTGAACAACGAGGTTCGCGACGGGCGGAGGAACTTCAAAGGTGTGAGTGATGGTCTCGCCCTCACCGACTGAAAACACGTATTCAGCGGCGACGGCGTCTCCGTACAGCGCGTGCAACTGGTGCTCGCCAGGATCCAGAGGAATCGCTACCCCTTGGATGGCCGCCTG
The DNA here is from genome assembly GCA_047619315.1 of Polyangiales bacterium. GTDB lineage: Bacteria > Myxococcota_A > Polyangia > Polyangiales > Houyiibacteriaceae > JBCCRV01. The sequence goes on along the minus strand of JBLHKB010000474.1, from coordinate 2,682 downwards.
CATCTCGAACTCGTCGAGCATCACACGCGCAGTGGTGTCGACGACGATGGTCACGTGGGCCAAGCGAGGCATCACAGCATCAAGGGCATGTTGTGCGGCTTGGGCTAGCTCGCCTTCGGCGCTGCGCAGGACAGAGCGGTAGAGTTCCGAGGCGACGACGAAATGCCCGAGTTCGACTTCGGCCTGAGCCTGGTTGAAGACGACAATGCTCGAGGGGCGCAAGTCGTTGGAGCGCCGAAATCGGTCCGCTGCGCAGGCGTCGTCGCCAATATCCGCACAGGCGATTCCTTCGTGGAAAAGAGTGCGAGCGGCGGCGGTATCCTGCTCTTCTTGAGCCAAGGCGAAGTCCGGAGCGAAGGCACAGAGGGCCGTAAAGATGCCGATGAAGAAGAGTTGTCTCACGTTCGCCCTAATAGTCGAGTTGCCGGAAGCTCATAGTGCTTTCGACGTTTTCGACGTTTTCGACGTTTTCGACGTTTTCGACGTTTTCGGCGTTTTCGACGTTTTCGACGTTTTCGACGTTTTCGACGTTTTCGACGTTTTCGACGTTTTCGACGTTTTCGACGTTTTCGACGTTTTCGACGTTTTCGACGTTTTCGGCGTTTTCGACGTTTTCGGCGTTCTCGACGTTTTCGGCGTTCTCGGTCTCACGCATCCCTACAGATGTCGATCGTGGTCGGACTCGGGGCGCTTCATTCTGCTCCACGACCACGGGTTCTTCTTCGGCTGGTGCAGCTTCTGGTGCAGCTTCTGGTGCAGCTTCTGCTGCCCGAATCCCTTCGGCCTCCAGAGCAACCGCCGCTTCAGTGGGTGCACTCTCAACGGCTGGGCTCAGTTCTGCCTGGGCTTCATCAGTCTGCAGTTCAATGAACAACCATGCCCCAACACATACCGCGATGAGCGCGAACACCAGCGCAACGCCGAAGCGTCGTTTTTGTGGCAGAAGGTTGGGAAGAGTAGCGGTCCCTCGATTCGGAACTCGGTGAACTCCGCTGTTCAGCATGACTGGGCCAGTGGTGTCGATCCTAATGCTAGGGATGGCTGAAGCCAGGGCCAGGGCCATTTCGTTGGCCACGCCGTAGCGATCGTCGGGGTCTTTCGACAGCGCCTTCATCACGGCGTTGGAGAGCTTTGGGGGGACACTTGGGCGAGCTTCATGTGGCGAGATCGGCACATCGCGAACGATGGCGGCCATCATGTCGGCAGGGGTCTCGGCGGTGAAGGGCGGCCTCCGAGCGAGCATTTCGTAGAGTACGATCCCAAGGCTGTAAATGTCCGCGCGTCCGTCAATGTCCTGACCGCGGGCATGCTCAGGAGACATGTAGAGAGGCGTGCCGAATATGTGACCGTTTGTGGTCACCGCAGACACGCGCTGATTGTTCCTATCGGTTCCGAGAGAAATCCCGAAGTCGATGAGTTTGGGATAGAGCCCCTCGACGGTTGAAACGAGCTGAACGTTCTCCGGCTTGATGTCCCGATGAACGATGCCCGCCTTGTGCGCGGCGCAAAGGCCTCGAAGAATGCCAATGCAAATCTGCACCGCTTCTTCGACCTCGAGGAAGGGAAGGCGATACATGCGATCCGCGAGGCTTTCGCCTTCGAGCAGTTCCATGGCGATGTAGGGCGTGTCTTCGTGGACGCCAAAATCTGTGACGCGAACAACGGCGGGGTGTTGAACCTGCGCAGCGATCCGAGCTTCCCGAAGGAAGCGCTGAACCTGTTGCTCGCGATCTCCTTCGAGGTGCTTCTCTGGCACCAGCTTTAAGGCGATGGGGCAACCAAGAACCTGGTCCGTTGCTTCCCAAACGCCGCCCATGCCACCTTCGCCAATCAAGCGCAGCAGTCTGTAGCGCCCGGCGATGAGCTCGTCGGATTTGGCGTGGAAGGACATGTATATTTATAGGGTACGGTAAGTTCTGCGATTAGCGAGTGACGATTTTCGGTAATATCGAGGGTTCAAGCCTACGTTCGTCGCCGAAAACTTAGGTCGCTTCTAGGTACCGTAGGGCGATCGTCTTTGCGCCATACTCCGCGAACCGGACCTTGGCCTTCGGTGTGGACCCCATCTCCACTTTCTCGATTTTCCCGACGCCGAATTTTCGGTGCCGCACTTGCATGCCAATGCGGATGCCTAGTTCGTCACCGTCTCCATAATCGACGTAGCTTTCCCCGCCCCCACGTGGAGGAACGTACGCAGTGTTCGCAGGCGGCGAATCCCAGGGATCGGGAACATAGCCGTGGGCTCCGGAGCGCCGGACCGGTTCTGGGGCTGGGCTACGCTGCACGCCGATCCAATGAGCGTCCTCTTCGGGGATCTCCAGGACGAAGCGAGAAGCTGTGCCTGGCCGAACCTGGCCGTAGATACGCCTCATGTCCGCGTAGCTAAGGATCAGCCGTTCGCGCGCACGGGTGAACGCCACGTAGGCCAGGCGACGTTCCTCAGCGATCTCCTCTTCGTCGGCGGAGAAGTCGTTGCCCATTCTGGGGAACATTCCCTCTTCAAGACCGACGACCATGACCGTGTCAAACTCAAGGCCCTTCGCCGCGTGAACGGTCATGAGCGTGAGCCGAGCTTCGGCTTCGTCCTCTTGTTTCTGATCCGTCTGAAGAGTGACCTCTTCGAGGAAGAGCGCGAGCGAGGGGTCGCTGCCTTCGTCTTCGACGCGTTCGGCAAACTCGGAG
>JBLHKB010000473.1:0-5624 GCA_047619315.1 Polyangiales bacterium | reverse complement strand
GTTTGACGAAGATTGGTTCCGTAACCCACGAAGCGCCGATTTTCTCCGAGAGGTTTGCCGTGTGGGCGGCGGCGGAAGTGTCGAGGATGCGCTTGAGCAGCTTGGGGGCTGTGCCTCGGACGCGGTGAAGCGGGTCCATGAGATGCTTGGGTAGCCGTCAGTCGAGCTGACCGCTGAATCCGACAGCGCTCCACTCGCCGGGCGTCGCTGCTTCGACGCGAATACGAAGCGGGCCTTCTCCGGTGAGGGCGAAATCCTCTGTTCGTTCATCTTCGCCAGGCTGAAGAGTGTCCTGGCGCAGCATCGTGTCGCCCCAGAAAATCGTCACCACCGCCCCGCCGCGGTAGCCGTCTGGGATCACCCAACGAAGCGACGCAGTGTTTCCCTCGACTGGGTTGAACTCTACTCGACGGGCGCGACGACCGCGCCGCCCCGTGGGAATGACAAAGAGGCTCTGTCTCTCGCCACCGACGCGAGCCCCATCTGGGAGCTGGAGGCCCGTCCGGCCGTCCGTGCCGCCGTCATGATTTGCGCACTCCCAGCTCATGTTCTCCCAAGCAAGGAAGTCGCACGGGATCTCGCCTAGATGCACTGCGGAGTCTCGAACTCCTGCGCCCGTCGCGATTTCAAGCGGCCCGTTGGCTTCCGCGACACGCCAGCCCGCGCCCCACAGTAGCATCGCGATGGACGTGGCTGCGAACAGGCGACGGCCTCTCTTCGCTGGAGTCCATAGCTCGGCGAGGGCTGGCAGAACGCGGTACACGGCGTACAGAGCGAAGGGCGCCAAAACAGCAACGAATGAGCTCTCAAGGCCACCATGAGGATGTCCGCTGGGGAAGAGGAAGCCCACTGCCAGAATCGTTGCGCAGATGCCAACCAGGCGGTGAGAACTGAAGCAGAGTAGGAAGCTGCCTAAAGCGCCGACGAGAGCGAAGGCAAATGCCGCGCGTGCGGGATGTGCCTGGCGCAACAACGAAGAGAGTGCATCCACATCGGGAACAACGGAAAACCGTTCGCCGCCGATCAGCACGAATGACTCTGGCCCCTCGAAGGGCCGTCCGTAGACGACGAGTCCGTAGGCCGCCCAGGCGCCAAGGCATAGACCCGCCAATCTGATTTTCCTGCGCGACGCGGTGGGATGGTCACGCAGCGTCAGCGCCAAGGGCACGGCGAATGCGATGGCGACAATGGGGGCGGCGAGGAAGAACGCAGCGAGGGTGCCGAGGGCGAACGCCAGAGACATTCGCCGGGTACGGAGAGCGCAAATGCCCGCCGCGAGGGCGACAAAGGCGAAGAGGCTGTCGCCGCCGTACGCCACCATTTCCCGAATGGGATGAAGAGTGAGCGCCACCGCAAGCAATGCGAGTCGGGCCGCCGGTGGGGCGAACCCACGAGTCGCGCTTGCCAAGAACGCGAACCCAAGGCCGGCCAGAAGCGCATGAAGAAGAAGAAGCAGCTTCAAGTGAGAGGCAAGGGCGGATACGCCCACGACGATGAGGTTTCCTCTAGGCAGCCAAGTGCCACTCCGCCCCAGAGTCATCGTGGATTGGCGGGTTGCCGCAGGCTCCATTTCAAGAACAAAGGAGCCGGACTCGGCGACGAGGCTTATCGCCTCGCTCTCGTGGGCAGGGATGACGAGCTGGCGCAGCTCATGGATAGGAGTCTGTTCCCGCCACGGGTGGGCGCGTCCGTCACGTCCGGCGTGCGCCAGCGACATGGAGAATGCAGCCACGGCGGCCAAGGCTGCGACGCTCTCGACGCGCCGTCGCATCAAGCGGCGAGCCGCACCAACGATGAAGTTGGCGACAACGCGCAACCCCCACGCGAGGAAGGGCAGGAGCAGGGCGAAGGAAGCGTATTGAAAGCGATCCGACTCCCAATCGTAGAGGGAGAACACCACCAACACGCCGGCGGCGCTCGCGAGAGCGACGAGAGAGAAGCGAAAGTGACGGCGGAGCATGGGCCAAACGCCAAAAACGAATGCACCGAAGACCCCGTAAAACGAGAGAAGTCCATAGCCGCCTCCGAAAGTGCGGACCAGTCCATCCCTGAGGGGGGTGTTGAAACGAGCGCCTGTGGAGGCGAGTTGAATTTCGCCGCCGGCCACCTCAACGACTCGGTTGTATCCAAACACCCAAGGTGCGCCGTACATATAGGTGTTGATGGCGCCGGCGATGATAAGCGCGATGGCGCCGCCACCAATGGCACGCAGGAGAACCGCTTTTCGCTCTTTCTTTGGGAGCTCGAACAAGAGCGCCGCCGCCGCCGGTGCGTAGAGAAGCGCGGTCGGCTTGATGATGAGCGTTGCCGCGATGCAGACTCCGGCGAGGGCGCCACGCTTGCGGCGGAGAAGCTCCAAAGCGGCCAGGAAAAACGCGACGAGCAGCGCATCGACGCTGTAGTCGTAGACGGTTTCGACCATTCCCGTGCCCAATACCCAGAGGCCCGTCGCCACAGCGGCCGCGTTACGCCCAGCGAAGCGAGCGGCATAAAGGTAACCGAGCCCCATGATCGCGACGTACGCCATCAGATTGAAGGCGAGAACTCCATACAGTCCAAAGGCGAAGAAGAGCGGGGACGAGAGGAGCGGAAGGATCCAGGGCCGGAAGTGGTAGAGTTCGCCCCGTGACCCGAGCGCTACGTTGGAGAACCCTGCGGGGAGGTTGTAGTTCCAGCCGAGCCGTTCCTCGTACCAAGAGCGAGCGAAAATGTCCTCGTAGGACAGGTTCTCAAGCAGGGTGATATTGCTGTTTACGTAAAATCGCCCATCCCGAACGATCCACGTGTAGTCCTCAAACTGGCCCAGAACATAGAGAAGCAGTCCCAAAGTGAAGGCCGCAAGCACAAGCAAGTCGCCGAATCGACTTTGTTTTCCTGGCGCGGCGCCCACAAGACGCGTGTTAGCCCAAAGCGCTCCGCCATGGTAGGGAGGCGTGTCCGATGACGAAAAGCATCGCCATTGTTGTTTGTTTTAACACGGTCTCTTCGACGAGGGCGTTGCTCGCCAAGTTCCCGGCGGAGCGTGACTATGACGTGGTCTTCGTCAATGACGGCTCCACGGACGGCACGCGAGAGCTTCTAGATGCCTCGGGCTTTGCCGTAGTCCATCATGACGACAACCGCGGGGTCGGCGCGGCCATCAAGACAGGGCTTCGCTATGGAATCGACCGCGGCTACGAGGTCGGCGCCATTCTGGCGGGCAATGATAAGGACGACCCCGTCCAGATACCTGATGTGATCGCTCCCATCGTCGATGGCCGCGCGGACTATGTCCAAGGGTCACGTTTTCAGGATGGTGGAGGCCACGACAATCTCCCGACGTTTCGCTATGTGATGGTCAAAGTACACGCGCAGATGTTCCGTGTGCTCACAGGCTTCAACGGAACCGACGCGCTGAATGGTTTTCGCAGCTTCCGCTTGAGCATTTTCAGTGGGCCCGAAGGCATCGATATTTGGCAGGGGTGGCTCGACCGTTACGAACTCGAGACTTACGCCCACTACAAGATCCTTAAAGAGCCGGGGCTTCGCGCGACAGAGGTTGGGGTGACGAAAACCTATCCGCCGCGAGATCCAGCCAAGAAGGCTGTGAAATACTCCCACATACGGCCCGTTTTGGATTGGTGGGTAATTCTTCGACCGCTGGTCTACTTGGGCCTGCGGATTCGTAAGTAGCCCGCGGCCGCCCAGCCTCGTCAGCGCAGAGCGTCAGCGCAGAGCGTCAGCCACCTTCGTCGCAACATCGTGGTCGTGGTGAGGGCTCATTGGTAGGCTGAGAACTTGCTCCGCGGCGCGTTCAGCGTGTTCGAATCGAAGATGGTTTGAGCCCGCATAGGCGCCCTGCCGATGGCACGGAATGGGGTAGTGAATCAGGTGTCCAATGTCCCGGTCTTCGAGCCGCCTAATAGCGGCTGCGCGGTCCGAACAGTGGATGACGTAGAGGTGCCAGGAGCTTTCGAAACGCGGGTCCTGGGTGAGTCGTTTGATGCCTTCGATGGAGCTGAGTGCGCTGTGGTATGCGGCAGCCAACGTGCGACGACGCTCGTTCCATGAATCAAGGTGAGCGAGCTTTACGCGAAGCACGGCGGCCTGGAGAGGGTCGAGTCGAGAATTGCCACCTTGGATGTCGTGGACGTATTTCTCTTTCGAACCGTAGTTGCGGAGCATGCGCAGTTTGTCGGCGAGCTGTGCGTCATTCGTCGTGACAGCCCCGCCATCCCCAAAGGCTCCTAGGTTCTTCCCGGGGTAGAAGCTCCACGCGTTTGCGGCGCCTTCGCCGCCAATGCGTTCACCGTTGTGCAGAGCCCCGTGCGCCTGCGCTGCGTCGAAGAGGACAGGAATACTGTGCTTCTCGCCGAGCTCCAGGAATCCAGGAATGTCAGCGGGCTGACCATAGAGGTGGACCGGAATCAAAGCCTTCGTCTTGGAAGTGATGGCCTCGGCAGCCTTCACCAAGTCGAGGTTGGCCGTAGCGGGGTCAATGTCGACGCCAATGGGCGTTGCTCCACACTGACTTACGGCGAGCCAAGTCGCGACGAAGGTGTGTGCTGGAACAATGACCTCGTCCCCGTCCCCAACGCCAAGCGCGCGAAGTGAAAACACGAGGGCGTCGAGGCCAGAGCCAAGACTTACGCAGTGCTTTGCGCCACAGTAGCGGGCGAATTCTTCTTCAAAGGCCTCGACTTCTGGTCCGAGAACGAACCAGCCGGAATCGACGACGCGAGCCATGGCTTCGTCGAGTTCCTCACGAAGCTCCGCGACCTGTGGTTTGAGTTCGAGAAACGGGATTCGGCTCATTTCTGACTGTCGCGTTTCTCGTTGTCGTGGATGAACTCATCATAGTCGCGGTAGTAGTCCGCTTCGTCGTACGTGTTAGAAGCGAGCACCATGCAGACGGAACCCGATGAGAAGTTGTCGATCGTTCGCCAGATCATGGGACAGACATAGAGCCCAAAGTAGGAGCGGTTGAGGTGGAACCGCTTGGTGCCTTTTCCATCATCAAGCACGATATCGAAGCTCCCGGACATCGAGATGATGAGCTGCCGAAGTCCGCGATGGGCGTGACCGCCTCGCTCCGCGCCGCCCGGAACATCGTAGAGGTAATACACACGCTTTATGTCGAAAGGAATGTGATTGCCGCCTTCGACGAAGGTCAGGTTTCCGCGCGGATCATGAATCCGTGGAAGCTCCACTAGACGACAATGCTCGATGCTGCCTTGGTCGTCCGGGCTCGTTGGAATCGTGTCAGGTGGTGAAGAATCCATGCTCATCCTTTGGCACGAATACGTGCTGGGTTTCCGATGACGGTCGCTCCCGCCGGCACATCGCCGGTGACGACCGCTCCTGCGCCGACCATTGCTCCCGCGCCGACGCGAACCCCAGGCAACACGACGGCACCGGCACCGATTGATGCCCCTTTTTCAATGACCGTCGCCTCGCAAACGAAGTCCGTGTTTCCTGAGCGCGGATGACGATCGTTGGTGAACGTCACATTGGGTCCGATGAAGACATCGTCGGCGATGCGTAGGCCGTTCCAAATTTGGACGCCGCTTTTGATCGTGACCCGGTCGCCAATAACGGCCTCGCCCTCGATCAGGCAATGGGAGCAAATATTGCAGTTTGCGCCT
>JBLHKB010000472.1:0-5651 GCA_047619315.1 Polyangiales bacterium | reverse complement strand
TTCGAGGGGCGTCGCGAGGTCCGCGTCCCAGTAACCCACGTATTCGGCTTTTGGCGACACCGTGTCGAATTCGTGAAGCAAGCCCAGTCGCACGGCTTCGGCCTTGCCGACATTCTTGGGGAGGTCAAGAACCTCGACCCGAAAGGGTGGCGCAACACTCTGTAGTTCACGGAGCACACGGAGGGTGCCATCGCGGCTGCCATCGTTGACGAAGCGAATCCGCAGGTTCTCTTGAGCGCTCAACGCGCTTAGAAAGGCCGCCTCGTCGAGGCGCTTTTCCTCGTTGTAGCAAGGAACGATAAGGGCGACCTGCATGCGGCACGGAGGATGCGACGCCGAGAGGCGCCCTGCAAGCACTTCTCCGCCCAGCAGGCCACAGGCGGTGTTGGGCAAAGAAGTACGATCCGTCGATTGCGCCTCCTCGTGCGCCTTGCCGGCGGCGCGTGGGGCGAAGAGCTGAAAACTGCTGCTTTGGGCCGGGCTCTGCGCTTGTTTTGAGGGCGTTGTCGCCGAGCGATTGACGACGGGCCGCGCCGCGGCCACGAATGGCAGGTGTCGGTCCCGTCACGAAAACGAAGTCTCGTCGCGACACTCTTTTTCGTCGCCGCGTGGCTCTTTGTGTTTCCGTACTTCGAGCGGATGAACAACCCCAACGAGAACGTACGCCTCTACATGACGGCGGCGCTCGTCGACGATGGGAGCTACGAGATCTCCAACCAGCGCCAGCGCTGGGGCTGGGTCAACGACGCCGCTTGCACTCAGCCCGCCCGCGCCGGCGTGGAGGGCTTCGCGGAAGGCGAGCTCATGTACTGCGAGGGACGCCCCGGCGGAGCGCGCAAGTACTACTCGGTCAAAGCGCCTCTCACGAGCTGGCTCGGCATACCGGGGTACGTGATCGCCAAGTGGCTTGGCGGAGAAGAGCTCACCAAGGCCTCCGCGATATGGTGGGTGAGACTTTTCGGCACGGGCATCCCCTGTGCGATTTTTCTCTTCTTCTTCTACGGCTTTCTCGGGCGCGTCACGACCTCCCCGATGGCTCGGGACCTTTCATTTCTCGCGTTTGCCTTGGGCAGCGTTTTCCTCGGCTACTCATATCTCTTCGCGAGTCACTCCACGAGCGCCGTCGCGTCCGGGGGCGCGTTCATCATCCTCGCGAATTTTCATCGACAGAAGCGCGACGGGTTCCGCGCCGAGACCAAGAAGCAACGCACCGCGGCATGGCTCTTAGCGGCGCTCGCCGGGTTTCTCACGGCCGGCTGTACTGCGCTTGAGTACCCCTGCTTGCTTTTCAGCGTGGCGTTTAGCCTCTACGCCCTCGTCGCGATCCGACCTCTTCCGCGCATCCTCGCGTTCGGACTAGGCGCCCTCGTCCCCACTCTCCTCGTGGCGCACTTCCAGTGGTCCGCTTTTGGCAATCCACTCTCGCCGGGCCACCTCTTCGTGGAGAACGCTGCGTTCCGCGCGGGCCATGAGCAGGGCTTCTTTGGTGCCGATGGGTTTCATTGGGAGGCCGCGGCGTCGCTCCTCTTCGCGCCGCGAGAAGGGCTCTTTACGACGACGCCTTTCTTCCTTTTTGCGCTCCTTGGCCTGGTACCGCTGTGGAAACGCTACCGCGTCGCGGCGAGCTTTGCCGGAGGGGCAAGCCTGCTCACCTACTTGGCGATTTGCCTCATGGGCAACTGGGATGGGGGCTGGGTCATCGGACCGCGCTACCTCGTCGTGCTCCTTCCCTTCGTCGCCATGGCCACCGCGGCGGGCGTGGAAAGCGCCGAACGTCGAGCGCCGGTGCTGACGGGATATGTCGCCGCGACCTTCATCACGGCGAGCTTCGCCGTCGCCGGCACCCTCTCTGTGCTCTACCCGCACGTACCCACGGAGATCATCTGGCCCATGTCGCACATGGTGTGGCCGGTTCTTAGCGAAGGTCGCGCCCCCCACAATGCCTTGGAGCTCATCGGCATGAGCGGCGCTTGGACGATGTTGCCCCTCGTCTTCCTCGCCATCGGCTCGCTCGTTTGGGCGAAGGGCACCTGGCGCGCGCCGATGTGGATCGTCGCCGGCGTCTTGACGGCTGCGGCTCTCTACGCGACGACGATCCCAGAGGCCGATGACGCCTCGGGCTTAGCCCTTGATGCCGTCCAAACGCTGTGGGAGCCGTAGGGGGCATCGCGTTGGCTAAGCGCTTCGACTCGCGTCGCGCTTCGTGCGTCGAAACGCTTCTTGGAACAGTACCGGATCGGTGTACGCCTTCATCTCCAAGCCAATGAGGCTGAGCGTCATCGCCGCGGTCGCTACGCCCATCGCGACGAGCCCGGGTCGGGTGAGAATATGGACCGACTCAATGGTTCGAAAGTTTTCCCGGCACCACGCGGTGGCATGAGACCGACTTGCGGATGCGTAGGTCGCCATCTTCGAGAAGTCAGAGAACACATGAAAGCGCAGACCGAGACGGGCGAGTTCCGTCATCGCGTCCGAAGCCTGGATTGAGAGTGCGAGACTATAGTGACCAACGGCCGCAAAGCGGACGACCCCAGAGGCGTCGCTTTCGAGGGTCGCGTAGCCTTTGTCGTCCTCGAATCTTTCCGAACGAATCGGCGAAGCGGACCTCATCCTTGGACAATACGACGAAAAGCGTGTTGTTTGGCCTTCTTCATAGTGGGGAGCTGGGTACAGACTCTCAGAACCTCAAGTTTGTGTGAGGCCAGGACACAGCTGTGCGCTGGCTGCGACGCGTGCGTGCCTCTAAATCCGTCAAACCACAGGAATCTACCTGGCATGTTCGTTGCGGAATAACGAGACATGCAACGTCTTCCACTCTTTCTTCTGGCGGCTTTGGCGCTCAGCTTTTCCTTCGCGCCCACGCCCTCTCAGGCCCAGAACTCCTTGCCGGCCGTCCAAGTTCAGCGGCCCGAGCAAAGCTCCGAAACGAAGCTATCAGCTGGATACTCCATCGCTTGATCTTCCGAGACGGAACTATCGTTGGGGCATTTGGGTCTTTGCCACCGGCGCCGCCACCACCGCGATCGGGTCGATCGCCTATGCGGCCGCCGCCTACTGCGAAGGCGATCGCTGCTTTGGTCACGAGCCGAACGACCTTCTTCTGATCCCCGCCTTGGGTGGTCTTGCGCTTCTGACCGCCGGGATCGTCGGCTGGATTGTCGGCAAGATTCGCTACAACTCCGCCATGCAGAATCTCGAGCCCGTGCCGCTGCGGGCAAGCGCTTGGTAGCGTCCTGTTCGCAGCGCGCGAGAAAGAAGGTTCGTCCAGCTTTCGCCACGGCGCTAGCCACTTGGCATCAGAACCAGGTCGTCTGGGACAGTTGCGCGCGGCATCGCCAACGAATTCGCCAACACCCAGGCTCTCGCAGCCGCGACGCTCGCGTCGTCGAAAGGAGGTCGGAACGCGTGAGCCACGAACCCAGGCGCCCTTCGCCGGACAAGCGGCGGAGCCAGACGCTAAGGCCCGCGGCGCTCTCGTATTCGGGCGCACGCGCAGACACCTGGAGGTAGGTGGACCAGGTCTGCGCCATCCCCCAGAGCAGCGTCATTCCGGCGGCGTCCGTGTTCGCGGGACTAGCGCGGAGGCAGCGTGAAGTGCGGCTCCGGTGCATCCCCAGGCATCTCAAAGGCGCCATCGAGCGGGTCGCGACGACCACCCGGGACCGGCGTACCAGGCTTGCCCCAGTCGTAGTCGTACACGTCGCGGCTGGTCTCGTCGTAAAGCAGCGTGAAGCGCGCGCTGGCGCCGACGTAGATGACGAGGGCTCCGGCCAAAGCGATCTGTGCCAAGCGGCGAAAGAAGACGTGGCGGAAGACCTGCGCTGCGCCGACGGGGGCGAGAACGCCCAGGGCGATGCCCCAGGTGAGGCGCCGGGAGAGCTTCCAGTTTGCCTGATCCATGAACCAATCGGGGTCGATGGTGAGCTGCACCGCGTAGAGCGTGAGCAGGCCGACGACGAGGAGCCCGCCGAGCAACCCAGGTTTCGCAAAGAGGTCACGAAGCATGATGCCGGCGCCGATGCAAAGGAGCGGAAAGAGCGGCAAGAAGTACCAGCCGTAGTGCCAAATGCCCGCGGGAAGCGCGAGGGTGATGGTGTAGACGACGAGGGGGATCGAGAGAGTCGTCTTGACGCGCCGGGGCGCATGGAAGAGCGCGACGAAGGTGGCCATCCACAAGAAGATCAAGAACGCGCGGCCGACGCGGTTGTGGTTGATCGCTGGATCGTAGATGAACTGGCCCAGGGCGTCAGGGCTGACGAGGCGAATCGTCGCTTGCATCGACTGCGCGTGCCAGAAGCCGTTCCAGTCGATGGCGGCGACGATGAGGACGAGGGAGCTCATCGCGAAACCTGTGCCGAGGACAATGAAGGCGGGACGAAGTTCGCGCAGCGCTCGTCGCGCTCGGCCACGCCAGCCCAGCGGCCAGCCGTCTTGGTCGATCTCCGTGGCCGCCATCGCGGCGAGGGCGATGACCAAAGAAACAGCGGGGAGTTTCGCGAGTGTGGCGGTGCCCGCGCACAAGGCGGCGAAGACGAGGTGCCGCGTTCGCTTCGACTTCCGCCACTTCAGATAGAAGAGCAGGAGCGCCGGCATGAGCACGGCGATGAGCGCTTCGCCTTTCACCACGCGGCTCTGGAGGACAATGATCGGCAGCGTCGCTTGAAGCAGGCCCGCGAAGAGCGCTGCCTTACGACCCGCGAGACGGAGTCCGAGCGCGATGGTCAGCCAGAGCGCGAGAATCGAAAGCGCAATGGACACGATGCGCGCGTGGGCGTGCTTCGCGTGGGCGAAATGTTCGGCGCCCCCAATGTGCACGGCGGCGCCGGCCATCAAGTGAAAGAGCGGTGGATGCTCGAAGTAAGGCTGGATGACGTTTGTTGGAAACCGCCGCCAGTAAGGCATGGGCTCGCGGGTGACTTCGTTGCCGTAGTAGGCGTCCCAAAGAGACCAGCCGCGCGTGGTGCCGTCTTCGAGGATCTGCCAGCCGTTCCACATGGCGAAGAGCTCATCCATGTTCTCGCGGAAATCGGGCGCAGACGAGTACTCGTAGGTTCGCAGTGGAATCGCCAGGAGCGTCAGCAGGAGCGCGCACGTGAAAAAAGCACGCTTCTGAAATGCCTTCTCCGGCACATCGGCGCGGCCTTGTCGCGTCCAGGCAAGCGTCGTCCAGGCCACCGCGCCGGCGAGTCCCAGCGCCACCAAGAGCGCGAAGCCCCACAGCCACGTGCGCGACCCATCGCCACGCACAGGGCTTAGAGAGGTCTGAGAGACGTCGCGGTAGCGAGTCTCGTAGCGAACTGCTGGGGCTTCATCGGCTTCATCGGCTTCATCGGCTTCATCGGCTTCATCGGCTTCATCGGCTTCATCGGCTTCATCGGCTTCATCGGCTTCATCGGCTTCTTCGACCGCCGCCCCAAGGCGTTCGTCTTCTTCAAGGTTTAACGGAGCGTCGATCCGCAGGTTTCGCATGCTGGCCGCGGCGCCCACGGCTGCCTCGAGGGCCGTCTCCTGCGCCGGCGATAGGTGTGTGATGCCCGCCCCATCCGCGCCTTCGTCTTCATCTACCTCGGCGACTTCGTCTTCGTGCTGCTCGGCGAGTTCGTCTTCGGCTTCGTCTTCGTCCAGCGCGGCGGCTTCGTCCGCGTCGCCGT
>JBLHKB010000471.1:0-5656 GCA_047619315.1 Polyangiales bacterium | reverse complement strand
GTGGTTGGACCACCTCCGGGCACCGTCGAGTTGAGCGAGGCGGAGCAGCAAGGACGAGAGCTCTTTGTGGAGGGAGCGAGCCCCCCTTGCGGGACTTGCCATACACTCTCGGAGGCAGCGACAAACGGCAGCGTCGGTCCGAACCTCAACGCGTTGGGCCCGAGCGAAGAGCGAATACTCGAGGCCATGAGCAATGGTGTTGGGGTGATGCCGACCTACGGTGAGTCCTTGAGTGAAGATCAAATGCGAAAGATCGCAGCCTACGTTCGCGCCGTCGTCGTGGCTCAATAGTGGGACCAGCTGTCATGAGCGCCGCATTCCGGAGTGTCGGCGTGGTCCTTTTCGTCGCGGCATGCGGCGCCGCGTCCACGGACCATCAACCCTCCACACGTCGACAACCCGACGCTGTGCCGGCTGTTGTGTGCGAAGGCCTCGCCGTCCAAGTGCTCGGTTCGGGTGGACCGCGTTCGTCCGGTGGCCGCGTCAGCTCTGGTTACCTCGTCTGGCGTGATGGCAGAGCCCGCTTCCTCGTCGACGCAGGGCCCGGCGTGACACATCGCCTCAACGCCTCAGGGGCGTCGGTCCGAGACCTCGATGCGGTGTTCATTTCGCACCTTCACGTCGATCACTCGGCGGATCTGGTGGCCCTCCTAAAAATGGCCAGCTTCGGAAGCCGTCAACGCTCCTTGGCGCTCTTCGGCCCCCATGGCTCGGACCGCTTTCCAGCCATCGACGATTTCGTCGCCGCGCAAATCGGCCCGAGCGGTGCCTATCCCTACCTCGGTGGATTCCTGACGCGAGGCCAGCCCTTCGTGCTGGATACTCGCCGCGTCGCGGGCTCTCAGGCGGAGCTGGTCTTCGAGTCGGGCGATGATCGCGTACGGGCGATCGCAGTGGCGCACGGACCTGTTCCTGCCCTCGCCTATGACGTCGATCTTGGTGGGAGACGTGTCGCGTTCATGGGCGATCAACGCGCAGACGACCCTCGCTACGTGGACATGATACGCGGCGCCGACGTGCTCATCGCTCACATGGCGATCCCCGAGCGCTCTCCCGGGGTCGCCGCCCAGCTCCACGCACCTCCTGGCCGCCTCGGCCGCGTAGCCGAAGAAGCTGGGGTAGGAGCGATGGTGATCTCTCATGTGATGCAGCGAAGTCTTGTCAACCTGGACGAGAACCTCGCGGCGATTCGAGAGCACTACGCTGGAACCCTTGTCGTCGCCGACGACCTCGACTGTTTTTCCCTCGACTGAACGCGAGGATCTCTACGCACTCTGAAACATGATCGGATGCCCGCGCCGAGCCTACTTTCGCCGGCATAGCGCATAGGAGAACGACTGCGATGCGCCGCTAGGAGTGACATGCTCTTCGCTCACTTCCTCGATGAGGGTAAAGTGCTCGCCGAGCGCATCCGCGATCTGCGCCGAAGTATAGCGAACCACCGGAAGCCCACTGCAACGTTCGGGGCCCGTGGGGCTAAACGTTGCGACAAGAGCGTAGCCAGCAGGCCGAATACTTCGAGCAGCGTTGGCGACGTAGGCGTCACGAGCGGATGCGGAAGTGAGAAAATGGAACACGGCGCGATCATGCCAAAAATCGACGCTGGAGTCGTCGAACAATGGCGTTGTCGCGTCGCCAACCACCCAGTTGACGGCGCTGGCCCTCTCGCCGAGGCGAGCCCGTGAATGTTCAAGAGCGCGTGGCGAAAGGTCAGCCACAGCGACTCTTGAGAAGCCTTGCTCAAGCAGGTCGTCGACGAGCGTGGAAGCTCCGCCGCCGATGTCGACGATGCATGCGTCCCGCGGAAGGGAGCAGCCGTCGATGAGCGCGAGCGAGTGTTCAAGGCGCGGGCGATACCAACTCACGCCATCGGGCGATTTGTTTTTGTAGACCGAGTCCCAGTGTTCATCAGTGCTCATGGGTACTTCTTCTTTCTGGCTCTTCGCAGCGTGCGGGTCTGGGGGACCAGTATAAGACGTGACTTGCGAACAACTTGAATCATCACGTCTGACGCACTCTGAAACACTCATTGAAACACACTTGACCGCTCGTGCGTCGAAGAGCCCTCTCCCAAGCCGAACCCAGCGCCATAGGTTCGGCATGCTCCATGCATCGTGGCTCTGTCATGGAACACTTCACACCGTTCGCCTCGCTCTTCGGCGGACTTGTCATCGGACTCGCGACATCGCTTGTTCTCATCACGCACGGCCGGATCGCAGGCATAAGCGGCATCGCTGGCGGAATCCTCAAACTACAATCCAACGACACGGTTTGGCGCCTGCTCTTTGTGTCCGGCTTGGTCGCTGGAGGGTTCCTCTACAGCCTTATGTGGCCAAGCGCATTCGCCGTGGATATCGAACGCTCGGTCCCCACGCTCATCGTCGCGGGACTCCTCGTCGGTGTTGGGACCCAGATGGGCAACGGCTGCACCAGCGGACATGGCATTTGTGGATTGAGCCGATTCTCCACTCGCTCCCTCGTCGCGGTCCTTACCTTTCTGACGACGGCGGCGACGGCTGTCGCGCTGATGAACGCGTTTGGAGGCGGCCAATGACTACGCCGCGCTTCGAGAAGTCTTTCGCGTTTGTTAGCGGCGTCGTGTTCGCCGCCGGGCTCGCTCTTGCAGGAATGACCCAGCCTTCGAAGGTCATTGGGTTCTTCGACTTCAGCCGAGGTCTCGACTCTTGGGACCCAAGCCTCGCCTTCGTCATGTTGGGGGGCATCGTCGTGTTTACGCCGGTGTTCCACCTGATATCCAAACGAGACCGCCCCTGGCTCAGTTCCACGTTTCGCCTCCCCACCCGCACAGACATCGACCGTCCCCTCATCATCGGCGCAGCTCTCTTTGGGCTCGGTTGGGGCATCGCAGGCTACTGCCCTGGACCTGCCCTCGCGTCCGCCGGAAGCGGCTCGATGTCAGCGTTGATCTTGGTCGGCTCCATGTTCACCGGCATGAAGCTGTATCAGCTCTTCGCCGCTCGAACCTAGGAACGCCATGACGAACACTCCCACACCGCTGGCAAGACCTACGACCGGTATCGCTCGCTTCCTCCCGTTCATGTCATGGATGCGTTCATACAGGCGGAGCGACGCAAAAAGCGACCTCAGCGCGGGTCTCACCACAGCGATCATGCTCGTGCCACAAGGCATGGCGTACGCGATGCTTGCAGGGCTGCCTCCTGTCGTGGGGCTCTATGCCTCCGTCGTGCCCCTCGTGGCGTATTCTCTCTTTGGCACATCACGCCAGCTCGCCGTCGGACCCGTGGCGATGGATTCTCTTCTGGTAGCGCAGGCCCTCGCGCCCCTCGCGGTGCTCGGCTCCGACCAATACATCGCCTACGCCGTTCTTCTGGCGCTCCTCGTCGGCATCATCCAGCTCTCGATGGGCATCTTGCGGCTTGGGTTCTTGATGAACTTCCTGTCCAACCCGGTCGTGAGCGGGTTCACGAGTGCAGCGGCGCTCATTATTGGGTTCAGCCAACTCAAGCACATCCTCGGCGTCTCTCTACCGCGAAGTAAAAACGTTCTTCATGTCATCCAGAGCGCTCTGGAATCCATATCGGATTGGAACTGGCCGACGATCGCGATCGCTCTCGCGAGCATCGTCTTTCTCATCGCAGCGAAGCGCTGGCGTCCCAAGGCACCGCGCGCACTCTTGGTCGTCGTCGGAGGCTCTCTCGTAGTTTGGGCGGGTGGACTCGCCGAAGCGGGTGTTGCCACCGTCGGCGTCGTGCCCTCTGGCCCCCCAGCTCTTGGGCTACCAATTTGGAACACGGAGGTTGCAGGGACACTGCTTCCCATGGCGCTCACCATCGCCCTGGTCGCGATCATGGAAGCGATGAGCGTCGCCCGCACCTTCGCGCAAAAAGAGGGATACGACATCGACGCGAACCAAGAGCTCATTGCGCTCGGCGTCGCGAACGTTGGCGGCGCCCTGTCATCGGCATACCCAGTAACCGGCGGGTTCTCGCGCACCGCCGTCAACGCCCAGGCTGGGGCAAAGACTCCTCTCGCGGGTTTGGTAACCGCCGGCATCGTCCTCCTAACCTTGCTCTTCTTTACGCCGCTCTTCTACCATCTGCCCACCGCCGCGCTCGCCGCCATCATCATGACCGCCGTCTTTGGTCTGATCGACATCAAGGCGATCCGCCGCTTGTGGAAGGTAAAGCGGTCAGATCTGGTCGTCTTGGTCGCAACCTTTGCTGCGACCCTAGGGATTGGAATCGAACAAGGGATTCTCTCTGGTGTTGCGATGTCCCTCGCGTTCTTCGTGTTCAGGACGACGCGCCCCCACGTCGCCGTCTTGGGAGAGCTGCCTGAATCCAAAGGCGTCTTCCGAAACGTGCTTCGATACCCCAACGCGGAGCAGGTCACAGGAGTGCTGCTGGTTCGCATCGACGCCCAGTTCTACTTTGGAAACACCACGTTCCTGAAAGGAACCCTTGAACGATTAGAGCGAGAAGCGACAAGTCCCCTCCACACCGTCATCCTCGACGCGAGCGGTATCAACCAGCTCGACAGCTCCGCGGCAAGTGCCCTCGAAGAGCTGGTGCGAAGCTACGCCCAGAGGAATATTCGGTTGTTCATCGCGTGTGCCAAAGGGCCAGTCAGAGATATCTTGGAGCGCGTAGGTCTCAGCGAGACCTTGGCGGGGCGTCTTCCTCAAACGCTAGCCCAGGCGGTGACGGAGGCGAAAGCGCCTCGGCTCCGTGCAGCCTAGCTTATGAGTCGGTGGCGCTCCCCGACAGCAGCTCGATCTCTTTTAGCCTTCGCCAAAGTGTACTTCGGCTAACGCCTAAGCTTGCGGCGGCTCGTCCCCTGTGCCCGGCGGCTCGCTCCAGCGCCCGGAGAAGGGCGACCTGATCCGCGCTGAGAGTCTCCCCCTCGATCTCGCGGGGAACATTCGGCACTGGAACTCGCTCCGTGTCGTTAAGCTCTGGTGGAAGTTGCGCGGCGGTAATGACCGAACCATCGCCCATCGCAAACGCATACTCCATCACGTTGGCAAGCTCGCGTACGTTACCGGGCCAGTCATGTTGTTCCAGCAAAGCCAGCGCGTCAGAGGATAGCGCCGTGACCTCGCGGTGCTCATCCGCAAAGTTCGAGAGGACATGCTTCGCCAGTACTTCGATGTCGCCATCGCGGTCACGAAGGGGAGGAAGAAAAAGCGGAATCACTCGAAGTCGGTACATGAGGTCCTGTCGAAAGCGACCTTGGCGAACCGCTTCGCGGAGCGATGTGTGGGTGGCGCTGACGATACGCACATCCACTTTAATGGGTGAGCTTCCGCCGACGGGAATGACTGTTCTTTCCTGCAAGACGCGCAGCAACTTGCCCTGCAATTCAAGGGGCAGGTCAGCGACCTCGTCGAGAAACAACGTTCCACCGTGGGCGATTCGGAAGTGACCTGGCGCGTCTTTCACGGCACCGGTAAAGGCCCCTCGAACGTGCCCGAAGAGTTCGGATTCGAGGAGGTGCGGTGGCAACGCGGCACAGTTGATCGCGCGGAACGGGCCGCCATGGCGAGGCGAAGCCGCATGGATCGCGCGCGCGACGAGTTCTTTACCTGTCCCGGACTCCCCTCGTACCAGCACAGTTGTGTCCCGCCGTGCCACACGCTCGATCTCTCGAAAGAGCTGCTTCATGCTCGCCGATG
>JBLHKB010000470.1:0-5701 GCA_047619315.1 Polyangiales bacterium | reverse complement strand
GGGCATCACCGGCATCATGATGGTCGGGCTTCAGGGCTCTGGTAAGACGACGAGCGCGGCCAAGCTGGCACGCCTATTGGAGGCCGAGCACGGACGCAAAGTTTTGCTCGTCGCCGCCGACGTCGCACGACCTGGCGCCATCGAGCAGCTGCAAGTTCTAGGCGAGCAGATTGCCGTACCGGTGTTTGCCATTCCAGGTGGCGACCCCGTCGACATCTGTGACCAGGCGCAAAAGCACTGCAAGCGAATCAAGCGCGACACGATCATCTATGACACAGCGGGTCGCCTCGCCGTCGATGAGCCCTTGATGCAAGAGCTCGACAACATTCGCTCCAAGTGCGAACCGGCGAACACTTTCTTGGTCGTCGACGCGATGATCGGCCAGAACGCCGTCACCACGGCAAAGACCTTCCACGACCGCATTGGCGTGACGGGCGTTGTGCTCACCAAGATGGACGGCGATGCCCGAGGCGGTGCGGCCCTCAGCATTCGTGAGGTAACCGGAGCGCCAGTGAAGTTCGTCGGTCTCGGCGAGACCATGGACAAGATGGAGCTGTTCCGTCCCGAGGGGATGGCCAGCCGAATCCTTGGCATGGGCGACGTCGTCGGCCTGATGAAGGACTTCAAGGGCGTCGTCGACGAGGAGAAGGCTGAGCAAGACGCGAAGCGAATGCTCCAGGGGGACTTTACCCTCGACGACTTCCTCGAACAGATTTCGATGCTTCAAAACATGGGCCCCTTGAAGGACATCTTCGAGAAGCTGCCGATGTTCGGCGATGCCATGCCAGAAGGCCTGAACATCGACGAAAGCGAGCTCGACCGCACCAAGGCCATGGTTTGTTCCATGACCAAGCAAGAGCGAAACGATCCTGCGCTCTTTCAGAAGCAGGCTAGCCGAATCAACCGCGTCGCCAAGGGCTCCGGCCGTGAGGCCAAAGAGGTCGCCGACCTGCTCCAGCGCTTCGCCTTCATGAAGAACATGATGGGCAACATCGGGCAGCAAGCTGGGATGCTCGGGAAGATTCCCGGGATGAAGCAAATCGCCCAAGCACGCCGCATGAAGAACGTCGTCAAGACGGGTGGGCTTGAGGGCAACCCGATGATGGCAGGGCTCGCGGATCAGCTCCTCGAAGCTGCTATCGCAGAGGGTGGCGCCCCCGGCGGAATGCCCGGCGGGATGGGCGGGCTGGCGGGAATGTTCGGCCAACCTGCAGCCGCGGTGCCCGAGATTCGACGCGTCGACCGGACCAAGAAGAAGTCCAAGCGCAAGCAGCAGAAGAAGGCACGGCGCAAGGGTCGCAAGTAGCCTTTTATTTCGAGGGGACTGACAAAGTTCCCCCGCCGCCGTGCGCGGCTCACCCTCAAAGGCCTCGCCTCAGAGAAAATCGGACATGATGCAAACTCGTTCCCTCGTTGCCCTCGCCCTCCTCCTCTCCCTCTCGAGCTGCGTCGAGAAGTCCCGGGACCTGACTCGGACGGAGCGAGAGCAGCTCGCGCAGTTCGTCGGCGAAGAGGCCACCAGTCCGACTCACGAAGTCAGCATCGACTTCGAAGGCAAGGTCGAACTCATCGGCTACGACCTCTCCAGTGAGACTTGGACGCCCGGCGAGCAGATGACCATTACGTGGCACTGGAAGGTCACGCGCGCCCTTGAAGAGGGTTGGCGCCTTTTCACCCACGTGTCCGACGGTCGACAGCCTACCGTCGTCAACGAAGACGGTGCCGGGCTGGTGCGCGACCTCTACCAACCAGGTGCGTGGAAAGCCGGCGAGTACGTCCGCGACCGCCAAGTCATCACACTTCCCGCCGACTGGGGCGCATCCACAGCCGTGGTCTACGTGGGCCTCTGGAACGGGCCACACCGACTTCGCATCACCGATGGCCCAAGCGACGGTGACAACCGCGCTCGCGCAGCCACGGTTCGGACCGGCGGTACACCCGAAGCGGCTCCGAGCGTGCCTGGTGTACCAAGCCTGATGGCCGGCGCCCTCCCCGCTGGGAACCCACTTGTTCTCGATGGCGAACTCAACGAAGCAGCCTGGCAGACCGCCAACTCTTCACGTGCGCTGGTCAACACCATGAGCGGCGCCGCCGCGGACTTCCGAGTCACGGTCAAAACGCTCTTTGACGCCGAGAATTTCTACGTTGGTTTCATCGTCGCGGACACCTTCCTCAAAAGTGAGTTCGACGAGCACGACCAGCATCTTTGGGAGGCCGACGTCGTTGAGATCATGGTTGACCCCGACGGGGATGGCCGAAACTACTTCGAACTACAGGTCTCTCCGGGCAACGTTTCCTTCGACACACGCTACGATTCGCGCCGCGTCCCTCAACCCATCGGCCATGCCGATTGGGACTCGAACCTTCGTTCAGGGGTGAGCCTTCGAGGCACACTCAACGATGATGAGGCGGACGAAGGATACACCGTGGAGATCGCCATTCCGTGGACAGCATTCGCTCACGGCACCCCTCCCGCCTCGCCTCCGAGCGCCGGCGACGAGTGGCGCGTCAACTTCTACGTGATGGACGTTCAGGAAGACGGGACCCACGCTGCCGCATGGTCTGCTCCACGCGTTGGTGATTTCCATGTCCCTGCTCGTTTCGGACGGATCCAGTTTGGAGAAGCGCCCCCCGAGGTCGCTCCTACTCCTGCCCCGACACGCCCCGGTGTTCCTGTTCAGGCGCTCCCCGGAATCCGTGAGCAAATGCAAAGGCACATTCGGCCTCGAGGTCAAATAGAGACCGAGACCGAGCGACACGAGCGTGATCAGCCGCAGGGCGGGGAGCGGAATCCCGCCCCTCCGGTGATGCAGTAGTCATTCGCGGCGCTCAAAGCGCACGTACCAATACCCCTCGCCATATGCATGCACCTCCGTGGGCACGTAGGATCTCTTGAACCAAGGCGAATGGGCGAGACGGTTCTCCGTCGGATAACCCGCGAAGTTGCCCACCTCCCCGTCAGCGATGGTTGGCTCCGTAACGGAGTGAAGCACAAACATGGCTGGCGCTCTTTGTTCGAGGTAGGCGACATCGAGGACCCGATCAACATGGTTTCCAGACATCCGTGCAACCATGGGGTCGGTGATCCCGCCCAAGTCGACGACTTCCAATCCGCTTTCCCAGCCGAGGTATCCTGCGTCGAGCAACGCGACAGGCCCATTTTCGAGCGTGGCTGCGATTGCGCCGCCGTGGGTTACGCGTCGAACGCCCGCCTCGCGCGCCTCTCGCAGCGTATAGGCGCTGAGCCACACTGACATCAGAAGCGTTGGTGCGAGGACAAAAGCCGCACGCCGATAGGCCGTACAGCCCCAGCCAACGAGAAGCGCGAGAGCTGGTAACACGGGGACCAAAAGACGGTGACCAGGCATCCAATCCCCTCCGGCGAGGCCGACGACACCGAGGTGTATGAGGAGCGCGAGGCCAATCCAGCGCGCCGCGCGTCTTTTTCGGGCGCGCCATGCGAGATAGAGTCCACCACCCATCGTCATGAGCAGAACGCCGCTGAGAATGTACCTGGCCCCGTCCACGAGGCTTCCACCTTTGGCCATCACGCTAAGAGGAATCGGCGTTCCAAACATCACCAGTCGCCAAACGCCAATGCCCGCGACACCCGCGATAGCCGCCGTCAGAGCCCAACGTCGAGGCAGGCCCCGGGCATGAAGAGCCAACAAGAAGGCCGCGGGGAAGAGCTCGGGGCGAAGACCAGGTAGGATCCCGAGAGCCAAGACCGGCGCCCACTTCGGCATGGGACGCACCACGCTCGCGACAAGGACCGTCATCGCGAAGGTGGCCGCCCCCGTTTCAAGACCCCCGCTCGCCCACACCCAGTTCGTACCACTGAGCGCGAGAAACAGCGCGCTCACCTCACGAGCCCGGCCCGCACTTCGGACGGTCATGCTCCACAGCATCAAGGCTGCGGCGGCCAGTGCGAATAGAATCCCAACCACCTGTGCAACGAGCGGGATCGGTACCCCGAGGGCTCCCCCGAGAGCCAAGGGCAGAAGCCAAAGCGGCCCCGTGACGCCGTCCGTCACAACCCCAGAGTTCATTGCGTATCCCCCACCGGCGACGAGGTTTCCGGCATAGCGAAACGTGATGAACGCATCATCGACGATGAAGGGCCATGCGTAGACCGAACTGAGCGCCGCAATCAGTGTCGCACCCAACAACACCACACTCGTCCGCTGGGACTTAGGAGTCGCTGGCCTCATCTAGCTTGCGTTCCGCGTCCTCCTTGCGTCGGGCATCGATTGCCTCAACGAAGGGATGGGCCACGTCGCTGTCGAACTGCGAGCCAGAGCAACGCTGAATCTCACTGATCGCCGCACCATGGGGCAACGCTTTTCGATAGGCACGGTCGCTGGTCATCGCGTCGTACGTGTCCGCAACGCTAATGATGCGGGCGATGATGGGGATCTCTTGTCCTTCAAGACCGAGGGGGTAACCCGCGCCGTCCCAGCGCTCGTGGTGAAGATGAACCCCAGGAATGAGCGGGTGCAAAAACGAGATCGGTTCGAGAATGTCGCGTCCGTGCGTCGGGTGCTGCTGGAACACTTCATACTCTCGCTGAGAGAGCTTCCCAGGCTTTCGGAGGTTCATCACGCAACCGATTTTGCCGACGTCATGCATAAGCGCAGACTGTCGAACGATCTCGACCTGCTGCTCGTCCATTCCAAGCTTGATAGCCAGGACTTGAGCGTACGCAGCGACGCGAGTTGAGTGACCCGCCGTGTAGCGATCCATCTTGTCGATGGCAGAGGCCAACCCACGAATCGTCTGTTGGAACGTGGCCTGTAGATCCTCGTAGAGACGAGCATTCTCGATCGCCGCAGAAGCGCGATTCGCGACAATCTGCATGAGCTTTCGTTGGCCCTCATCCAAGCGCCGACCACGCACCATAGTGCCCACGCAGAGGTACCCAATCGTCTCACCACGAACACGCAAGCGAGTCACGATCAAGCTGAGCGGAGGGCGTGCTTCACCCACTTGAAGAAAAGCCTTCACGGTGTCGTCGTGAGCCAGCAGCGTCGCGTGCTCTGAAAAGTGCGTGGCAAATGCTTCAGGGTTAAAGTGCACTTGCTCGTCTTGGCCACGGAAACGAGGGCTCTGATGCGCCACCCGCTCAAAGAAGTTTCCTTCGCCGTTTTTCAGCAACACCGTCACAAGGTCCGCGCGCACCTCATCGAGAGCGGCATCGACGATGGTCGCGAGCACTTGATCGAGAGAAAGGGAGGAGGCGATAGCCTCGCTGACTTTGTAGAGTGAGAGGGCCTCTTTGAGACGCAGATTCTCGCCGTGGAGCTTTTGCTTCTCGAGACCCCGACGAATCGTGTGGACGACCTCTTCCATCTTGAAAGGCTTCAAGATGTAGTCGTACGCGCCCTTCTTCATCGCGTTGATGGCGGTCTCGACTGTTCCGAAGCCCGTCATGATGACGGTGACGACACCGGGCGCATGCTTCTGAATAGCACCGAGAAGTTCGATGCCTCCCATGTTGGGCATCTTCAAATCGCTCAGCACCAGGTCGTAGTGGGCCCGCGAGAGTTCCATCAGGGCCTCGTTGCCATCTGCGGCTGTGCGAAGGACGAAACCTTCCATGGAGAGAAAATCCGCCAAGATCTCTCGAATCACCTGCTCATCGTCCACGACGAGGATGCGCGGGGCTTCACTCATTGGACCTGTGGACACGGGGTAGAGTTAC
>JBLHKB010000469.1:0-5711 GCA_047619315.1 Polyangiales bacterium | reverse complement strand
CTCGGACAGGTCGGAGCACCGGGTCTCCCGCAGGTGCCAGCAGCTCCGATGCCGCCAGCTCCAGTGCCAGCAGCAGCTCAAGCCGGGCGCGCCG
This sequence comes from Polyangiales bacterium, assembly GCA_047619315.1. Taxonomy (GTDB): domain Bacteria; phylum Myxococcota_A; class Polyangia; order Polyangiales; family Houyiibacteriaceae; genus JBCCRV01. The sequence continues at coordinate 5,617 of JBLHKB010000469.1, read as the reverse complement.
GTGGTGCGCCGGTGGATCCCGCGGGCCTACCAGACAAACCCACATCTATACCCGCGCAGGCTCAGACTCCGCCAGAACGAGCGCCCCCACAAGCTCAAGGTCGCGGCACGATCTGCGAGAATACTTGCCGATACCCAAATGATGGTGACTGCGACGACGGGGGGCCCGGTTCCTATACTGCGGTCTGTGATTATGGGACGGATTGCGGCGACTGCGGAAGCCGCGGGAACGCCATCTGTACGGACGACTGCAGATTTGCACGTGATGGCGACTGTGATGACGGCGGCGGCGGGTCGCTTACTTCTCTATGTACTTTGGGGACCGACTGCGCGGACTGCGGACGACGCTGAGGCCTAGAGTTCACGCTTCTGCCAAGTGCCTCGGTAGAAAGCCGTACCCAAGATGACCGAGCGCAATAGCCAGTCGATGCTCGAGCCGATCCATACTCCGAGCAGCCCGTAGCCGAGGGAAAACGCGAAGTACCAAGTCGCGAATAGGCGCACACCAAACCCACACACGATCATGCTCATAAACGGAAGTCGCGTTTCGCCAGCGCCGCGTAAAGCTTGGGCGAGTACGATCGAGACTCCCATGAAAGGCTGAGCCAGGGCGGCGACCCATAGACAGCGGACGCCCATCGCGACGATGTCCGCGTCGCTGCTGAACACACGCACCAGGTGCTCAGGAAAGAGCACAAAGCCGGCGGCGACGACGAGCATCCACAGGAGGGACATCGCGACGGCGAGCCAGCCGCTCCGGCTCGCGTCGAGCTGCTTTTTCGCGCCGAGGTTCTGCGCAACGACCGCCGCCGCCGCGATGCCAATGCCGTCGGCGCTAAGGAAGGCGATGGACTCTAGGCTTACGAGCGACTGGTTCGCGGCCATCGCTGCCGGACCCAGGAGTCCGACCATGACGACAAATCCGTAGAAGCCGATGTGCTGGACGATTCGTTCGGCGACGGCGGGCAACGAGACTTGAAGAACACGAGAGAGCGCCTCTCGTTCGCCGCCGGCACCTCTGAGAGTGAGCACGTCGCTTTTTGCCCAAAGCCAATAGAGGAGACACGCAGACTGGACGAGCATCGCGGCGGAACTAGCGAGACCCGCACCCATCGCACCGAGGGTGGGAATCAGTGCAGCGTTGACACTGATATTGATGACGTTGCCCACAGCGCTAATAAGGAACGGTGTGCGCGTATCGCCGGCAGCGCTGAGCACCGCAGACGACGTCAGTGAGAGCAGTACAAAAGGCAAGGCGGGCAAGACCGCGATCAAGTACGCGCTCGCTTCCGCGTGAACGGCGACGCCCGCCTCCGGAAAAAGCAGCAAGAGCGGCTGGACCAGTGCAAGCCCCAAAGCCCCAGCGACGGCGCCGACGATGAGGCCCAGAACCAAAGCGCCGCGCGTTGTGGCGGTGGCGAGCTTCGGGTCGCCGGCTCCAACAGCGCGACCCACCAGCGCCACGGGTCCCACGTTGAGCGCGAAGAGCGTTGAGAAGACCGCCCATACAAGGGGCCCCCCTATCTGCATGGCCGCCAGAGAGTTGGCGTCGTGACGACCGAGCATCACGCGGTCGACGAGGAAGACGAGGGTGTGCAAGAGCCCCTGACCGACGGCGGGAAGCGCGAGCTTGAGCACCTGACGGGCGAGTGTGCGTGAGGGCGTCACTTCGAGCGGCTCCTACCGCTTTGCGCGATGTCGAGCAAGACCGTTCGATGGCTGCGCGCCAAGTGGCGGTCAGGCTAGCGCCGCGCCTCCAGAAAGCGCGTGACCTCAGTCCGGACGCGCTCTCGTTCACTCAGCACGATGAAGTGGCCCGCATCGAGGACGACAGCTTGCGCATCGGTTCGCTCTACGTAGCTACGCATCACGCGCGGACGAAACATCTCGTCATGTCGGCCATAAATAACGAGCGTAGGCACTCCGGCGCGCCCCGCTCGTTGCGCTGCACCTGAGATGAGAACCAGGCCCTCGATATGACGACGAAAGCGCGGCGCCAAGATCGCGGCGCCGTTTGCCCCATTGCTCAGACCCGCTAGCACCACAGACCCTTCAAGATCTGCAAGGATCGCTCGTACAATCTCACTGCCGACTGGGCTCCCCCAGTCTCCCTGCGTGCGCATGCTTGGGCACAGAGTCTCGTAGCCCGCAGCCTTTGCCGACTGCGCCATCTCCCAACAGATCGCGCTGACATTCCCGCCGTATCCGTGGAGAAAGAGGAGGGTCCCTCGCGGCTCATCAACGTGGTATCGGAGTATGTCGAAGCTCTCAGGCGACTGGCCGAAGAGCAGCGTTGGCAAGAGCGGCGACGCGTGGTTTTCATCGGCTGCGTCCATCTGATCGTAGGTATCGCGGAAGAGCGTCGCCAACCTATCGCCTCGCTCCGGAAGCATGGAAAAGGTACGAAGCAACGTCGACGCGCCACCGCTCAAGTCACGTTCGTTGGCGAGGCGAGCAAAGGCGGCACGTAACAAGCTCCGTTCGCCGACCTGTTCGTAGCGAAGTCCTTCGCTGCTCCCGGTGAACATACGGACACACAGCGTCACGACGAAAAGCACGACGCCGACCCAACGCGCTCGATTTCGAGCGCTGACGGAGAGCGCTCGGACTATTCGCCAACGGGAGAGACCAGGGCCGAGCCACATCAGAACCAAGGCGAGTAAGTAGCAAGCCCCGCTGTACGATGGCGGTGACATAAGCCCGACGAACACGACCGGAAGCACGAAGCAGCCCACAATCGCGAAGAGCGCTCTGCTCTTCTTTGGCGTGTCATCCAATAGACGTCCGAACTGTGGTGCGGATCATGACTATTCCCACCTCGCGCGAGTTACGTACTTCAGTCCGCGCCGGCCACCAAGCGGATCCAACGGACTCTAGTTCTTGCCGAAACGAACGCTGTTCTGGTCGTCCTCTTCAGCCTCGGCGCGTCGACCCGCGATCGTTGCGCGCTCCGCTTCCCATCGCTCTTGATGCTTGAGCACAGCTTCGTTCTCAGCACGCGCCTTCGCCAGGTCGCTCATTCGCGTCGCCACAAGGCCGTTCGCCTTGGCGAGGAGAGCTCTTTGGGCGTCCGCCGCGCCAGCGAGTTCCCCACGCCGACTTCGTAGACGCACGTCGTAGTCCATGTCTCTCAGTAATTCATCCGCGCGTGCCACACCGCGATGTTTCTGAGCGGCGCGCGTCTCCACGATAAGCGACTCATGCGTCTGGGTCTGCTCTTGTGCGGCGCGGACTTGTGCTTCCTGCTCAGCCTCGGCCCGGCGGGCCTCGGCGAGAGCGGCCTTTGCCAGATCGAGCTCACGTTCTCGAAGCTCTAGCGCCGCCTTCAGTGGATACTCCTCACGCGTCACGTGCGGAGCCTATCACTCTGGCGGAAGAAGCCGCTCCCCGTCCACAGTCACGGCGACGGCGGGGCCCTCAGTGCCCCACTGTCCTTCGAGGTTGGCCAGGACGGTGTCCGTCACCAAGTCCCCGGTCGTGTCCTCAAGACGCACGCTTCCTGAGGTACGTACCTCAGCCCAAGCTTCATCGAGAGCCGAGTAAGTGAGATTCAGCTCGTCGACGAGCACTTCAATACTGCGTTCGCAAACGGTCCGTGCACACTCCGCATCGCACGAGTCGATGGGCGAAGGAAGTGAGTCACAGCGGGCCAGCGCGCTTACCCAGCTCACCACACTTTCAAACCCCGCATCGACGGCGGAGCGACGGGCGAGCGCACGAGAGAGAGCACCTGCGCTGAGGTGGATATTGAGCCTCTCCACAAGGAGTGACTCGCCGCCATCTTCGACGCTTCCTCGCAGTTCGACGGGCGCATTGAACCCGGTAGCCACCATGCCAAGGGACTGCTCGTCCACAAGCACGTCTCGCGTGGCCATCATCACGGTCTCACCCAGTCGAAGGTCTGCGACGATATCAACTTCGATCAACGCAGAACGGACCTCATCCGCCATCGCGTCCAGGGCCACGTCAAATCCGGTCGCCTGCTCCAGAATGCTCGCCGCGTAGGTTTCATCCAAGCCACGCTCACGTGCAGCTCGAAGCTCCGTGAGCTCATCCGTCGCACCCATCTCTTCGAAGATGGTTTCCACAACGTCCAGAAGCATCTGAGCATACGTTTCGACGCCGATTCTTGCGCCGAGAAGTGCTTGATACGCCGGCTCTTGGAGCGCTCGTAGATCGAAACGCAGATGAGTTTCATAGGCACCTGCGCTGCGAAACTCAAAATCAGTGAGCAGCATGGTCGTCGTCGCCGTGGCGTCGGGTTCGACCATGACGCCATCGACGCAGCCAGCCGCGAGGAGCTCTGCGCCATCAAGACGTCCCACAATCGCCAACGGAACCCCCGCTGGGATGCCAACGAACTCAGCGGTTGTCGCTTCGCCAAGCGCGCGGTAGCGGGTACGTTCTTCGTACACCCGGTCGTCGTCACACGTCGCCCCGGTGAGCACGGCGACGCCTAAGTCTCCCTCTCGTTCGCCGGCGTAGCGTGGTGTGACCGTCAGCCGACCGAAGCCGCTGTCGCTCACCGATACATTGACGTACACCGCGGATGCGTCTTCTGCGGAGACGCGGACACGGAAAGTGCTCGCGACAGCCCCCGCGATGACAGTCACCATCGCTTCACCGTTGCCGCCCGTCGTGATCTCCAGGTCCTCCAGAGATGAGTCGTTGGCGTTGCCCTCGAGGGCAATGTCCAAAGTCTCACCCCCCAGCGCACGCCCAAGGCGATCGCTGTAGCGGACGCTGATCTCGGCGTTCGCTCCTTCACTCAACATGAGGCGAGTGTCGGAAAGGAGTTCAAGGGTGCGTGTCTCAAGCACCATCACGTCAGGAACCGACCCATCGGGTTCGTCCATTGTGATGCTGCCGCACGCCGCGCTCAGAATGAGCACGAAGAACAAGCTAGTGATTCGAAGCATAAGAAGGTTCAAAGCATAGCGGTCCATTTCAACGGGGGCCAAGTCGAGACGCACTGAGATACCCATGATGTCGTTCAAGTACCCACAAAAGCCGACATTTCCACGATCGTTTGAGCCTTGTAGAGAAGCGTTTGCGATCAGGTCACATGGGGCTAGTAGGGTGGCTGCACAACCTCCGCCCTGATGTAGGGCGATGAATACGCGAAAGCGAGAGAGCGGGAAAACATGGCGCGCGAAGGTCTCAACAAAGTCATTCTCATCGGAAATCTTGGGCTCGACCCAGAGCTTAACTTCACTCAAGGCGGCCAAGCTCGCCTCAAGCTGCGCCTCGCCACTAGCGAGTCCTACATGAGCCGCACCGGCGAGCGCCAAGAGAAGACCGAGTGGCACACCATCATCGTGTGGGGCAAGCGCGCCGAAGCGCTTGGTAAGTTCCTCACGAAAGGACGCTCACTCTGCGTCGAAGGCTCCATCGAATATCGTCAGTGGGACGACAAGGACGGCAACAAGCGCAACTCGACGCAGATCCGCGCGCGCAACATCATCCTCCTCGGCGGCGGCCAAGGCGGCGGTGATGGCGGCGGTGGCGGCGGCGGTGGTGACTACGGCGGCGGCGGCGGCCAGAGCCGAGGTGACTTTGGCGGCGGTGGCGGCGCAGGTGCCAGCGGTGGCGGCGCAGGTGGCGGCGGCGGCGGCGGC
>JBLHKB010000468.1:0-5745 GCA_047619315.1 Polyangiales bacterium | reverse complement strand
ACCGATGGTCACTTCGTCGCCTTCGTCGACGCCGCGCGTCAAGCCCGGCACTCGCTCGGCGTCGCGGGCGGGCCCGATGACTTCAAGGCCATCCAAGAGGCCGCGCTTTGCCAGGTCCCGGTTGACGCCAACGTGGTCTGGGTGGGTGTGCGTGTTGAGGATACCGCGCAGCGTGAAGCCTTCCTTTTCGATGAGGGCCAACGCGCCGTCAGCGACGGGACCATCCACGATGAAACACTCTCGTGTCTTCAGACAGGCGACGACCCACACGAGGTTGTCTTGCCACGCCGTCACCTGGTGAACCTCAAGGCAGCCGTTCTTGGAGCGAAAGGCGGGACGGGGAATGCGCACGACGTGATCGACCATGGGAGAACCCTGACATGAGAACGAGGGTTTTGCTCAAGCCGATCCATCGGCGCTCAAGTGGGCTACTTGAAGAACGCGACCAATTCCGTCGTGAGCTCCGAGCGCTTCCGAGCCCAGCGGCCGTAGAGCCAGTTTCGCGCGCGGAAACCCGAGCGGCCCAGCTCCCAGAACGACACGCCTCCAGGATCCATGCGGAGTGATTCGCGCGGGCCGAGGGCTTGAGCCAGCTCGATGAAACGAGGCGTCTCCAAGAGCCCCTCGAAGACGTCGCCGTCCGTCCAGGCGGTGTGAGTGCGAAGGGGCGACTTGAGCTGCCGGTCCGGGACGGGAAACCCGCGGGACGGAGCGAGCTTCGTGTGGCTCTCAGGATCGCGGGAAGGTAGCAGCCAGACTGTTCCCGCGATGGGAAGCTCTGCGTTCACCTCGAAGGAAAACAAGGGCGCTCCCGGGTACATCTCCGTCGTGCTCCACATCGACACGGGACCTTCCTGTGCTTCCCAGATGCCGTCCGCGGTGGCCGTGAGCTTGCCGTTGACCTGCGTGGATTTCTCGCGAAGCTGACGGTCCGGCGAGCCGGCGAGGCTCGCTAGCGCACGTTCGAAGCCCGCCATGGCGTCTTCTCCGATGGCTCGCCCTTCGGAGTCGCGTACATGCGCGAGACGTTCACGAGTAGCGGCATCCGGGACACCCAGGCTCCGCCATCATGCCGGTTAGCTGCTTGAGGCGAAGGGCCACCCGAACCCGCTGCGTCGCGCGAGCGAGACGAAGAAAGTGACGCTTTACCGCTCTCGCCTGCGCCGGCGGAAGCGGGCCATCGTGACGGCAGGATGGACACGCCAAGCGGCCGGTGTGTGCGAGGACCGCTGCGTCGATGCCGCCGCCGCAATGAAGACATCGTATGCGCTCGAAGGCCATTGGCTGACTTCGGTACCGGAAAACACGGGCGGTGCCAAACTGGGCTGTGGAGAGCCAGCGCAAGCCGCCCTCTTCATGAACCAGGTCGAGCAACCGCCCAACATCGACGAGAAGCGAAACAAGCGCTTGGAGCTCGACCTAGACCGAGCGCGCCGCGCGGTTCAGACACGGGGCTCGTCGGGCAAAGTGGCACTCATATCTTTCTTAGGTGTCTAATCAGTCACTTTTTAGACAAAAGAATGTCGCGGAAGAGCCCGCGGACGGCACATTCGCAAGTATCAACAGTGATATGAAAAGTCTCGATCGAGACTTTCGAGCTGTACGCGTCTTCGAGGCCCACTACCCATGTCCCACCCAGGCCCTATGCTCCGCCGGCTATGGCCTCAAGCTACAAAAAACTCGGTCGACAACGTTTTGAGCCCATTCGAGAGATTCGGGTCCGCGGCGCGCGCGAGCACAACCTAAAGGGCATCGACGTGGACATTCCACGGGATCGCCTCGTCGTCGTCACGGGGCTCTCTGGCTCAGGCAAAAGCTCCCTCGCCTTCGACACCATCTTCGCCGAGGGCCAGCGCAAGTACATGGAGTCGCTCTCGGCGTACGCGCGGCAGTTTCTGGATCAGCAGAAAAAACCCGACGTGGAGAGCATCGAGGGGCTGCCGCCGACGATCGCTATCGAGCAGCGCTCCAGCGGACACAATCCACGCTCCACCGTCGCGACGTCGACGGAAATCTACGACTATTTGCGGCTCCTCTTTGCGCGCACCGCTTCCCCTTTGTGTTGGGCGACGACGAAGAAGAAGCGCGACGGCACCGTCGTCTCACGCTGCGAAGAACCGATTCGGGCGTCGAACTCGAGTCAGATCACCGAGTCCGTCACGCAGCTGCCGGAAGGCACCAAGCTCATCGTCCTCGCGCCGGTCATTCGACAGAAGAAAGGGTTTCACCGCGAGGTGCTCGAGGACCTGGCCAAAGATGGATACGTCCGCGCACGTGTGAACGGCGAGACCGTTGAGATCTCGGAGATCCTGAAGGATGAAAGCGAAAACCCACTCAACCTAGGGCGCTACGAGAAGCACGACATCGACGCCGTCGTCGACCGCCTCACGGTAAAAGAAAAGAGCCGTGGTCGCTTGGCGGACTCCATCGAGACGGCGTTGCGAACCGCCGATGGCATCGTCGTCGTGAGTGTCATCGAGGGCAAGGAAGCCACGGACACGGTGTACTCCGAGCGCTACGCCTGCGCGACGCATGCTGACCACGCGCTCGACGAGATCGAACCACGGCTCTTCTCGTTCAACTCGCCTCAAGGTGCCTGCGCGGCTTGTCACGGACTTGGTGTTCTTCTCGAGTACGACACCGAGCTCGTCGTCCCGGACATGGACAAGCAGCTCGCCAAGGGCGGCATCGCGCCTTGGAAAAAGGCGGGGCCCGCTGGAATGTTCTCGGGTCGTCTGACGCGACGCTTCTGCCGACGCTTCGATGTGAAGCCGTCGACAAAGATGGGGGACCTCTCTGAAGAGATGATGCAGATCCTTCTGCACGGCACCACCGAAGCGCAGGAAGAAAAGTACGGCGGCGAATGGGACGGGGTCATCCCGCACCTTCAGGGCTGGTTCGTACGGACGGAGTCGAAGTGGGTTAAGGACTTCCTGCAGGACTTCCAGGCGGAACAGGAATGCCCCGACTGCCTTGGCAACCGCCTCCACGAGCGCGCCCTCAGCGTGTACCTGAAGAGCAAGGTCGCGTTGCCGAAGGAGGTCCTGGCCCAGCGCAAGCGTCTAGGCCTCAGTGGCGACGCGAAGCGCTTCAACCTCAGCGACTTCACGCGACTCGACATTGAGACCGCCTGCGCCGTCCTCGAGGGCGTGGAGCTCAGCAAAGAGAAGGAAGCCATCGCCGGGCCTATCGTCCGCGAGGTGAACGCGCGGCTTGGTTTCCTCAAGTCCGTGGGCCTGGGGTACCTCTCTCTGAGTCGCCGAACGAGTACCCTCAGCGGTGGTGAGGCACAACGTATTCGCCTCGCCACGCAGGTGGGCTCAGGCATCGTTGGCACCGCGTACGTCCTCGACGAACCGACTATCGGGTTGCACCCGCGGGACAACGCGCGCTTGATTCGCACGCTTCGTCACTTGGCGGACATCGGCAACACGGTCATCGTCGTCGAGCACGACGAAGAGATGATCCGTGCGGCGGACCACATCCTGGATATCGGCCCGGGACCCGGCGTTCACGGCGGCGAGGTCATCGCTCAAGGAACGATCGCGCAGATCGGCAAAGTGAAGGCTTCGCTGACGGGCAAGTACCTGAACGGGAAGCTCCGCGTCGAGGTGCCAGAGCGTCGCAAACTCGACCAGAAAAATGCGCTCGTCGTCAAAGGGGCGACGCAGCACAACCTAAAGAACGTCGACGTCACCTTTCCTCTGGGAGGGCTCATTGCGGTCACCGGCGTAAGCGGCAGCGGGAAGTCGACGCTGGTCAACGACATCCTGCTTCGCGCGGTGAAACGCGACCTCCACGGTTCACGGGCAAAGCCCGGCGCTCACACGCGCGTGAATGGACTCAAGCGCGTCGACCGCATCATCGAAGTCGATCAGTCACCCATCGGCCGGACCTCGCGCTCAAACCCGGCGACGTACACGGGGATGTTCACGGAGATCCGGAACATCATGGCGCAGACGAACGAGTCCAAAGCGCGTGGTTACTTGCCCGGGCGCTTTAGCTTCAACGTCAAAGGCGGACGCTGTGAAGCGTGCGCGGGACAGGGCACCAAAAAGATCGAGATGCACTTCCTCCCGGACATTCACGTGGAGTGCGAAGTCTGCACCGGCAAGCGATACAACCGGGAGACGATGGACATCCGCTATCGTGGAAAGAACATCGCCGAGATTCTCGAGATGACTTGCGAAGAAGCCTCCGATTTTTACGAAAACCACCCAAAGATTCATCGATTCGCCAAGTGCCTCGTGGACGTCGGGCTTCCTTATCTGACCCTCGGCCAGCCCTCGACGACGCTCAGTGGCGGCGAGGCGCAGCGAGTGAAGCTCGCCGCCGAGCTCGGGAAGGGCGAGACGCTCCGTGGCAAACAGGACCACACGCTCTACATCCTCGATGAGCCAACGACGGGACTGCATTTTGAAGACGTGCGTAAGCTGGTGGGCGTGCTTCAGCGCTTGGTCGACCAGGGCAACACGGTGCTCGTCATCGAACACAACCTCGACGTTGTAAAGTGCACGGACTGGGTCGTCGATATGGGGCCAGAGGGCGGTGAGCTCGGCGGAAGCGTCGTCGCAGAGGGCACCCCGGAGACCGTGGCGAAGTCGACGAAATCGCACACGGCGGAGTTCCTTCGACCTCTTCTGGCTTAGGGACCGAATGGAAGACCGTTTGACGAAGAGAGCCCCCTCCAGAGAAGATGGCAGCATGAAGAGAGTTTTTTACGCGCTCCTCGCCATCGGAAGTTTCGCGTGTGGTGGCGCAGAGCCTGCGGACGAACCGGAATCCGCGGACGAAGCGCCAGTGGTCACGGAAGACGAAGTGCCGAGCCCTGGCGCCACGCGAAGGCGTGGACCGGCCATCGACGTCGAGGGCGTCGACCCTCTTCCGCCCTCGTTTTGCGCGGCTTACGACACCTTGCGTGACGCCGAACGGCTGCTCTCCTTTGGAGAAGGCGGCGTCTCTCTGGATCAAGTCGACGCCGTCGTCGCGAGCATGCGCACCCTCAGCGGCGATGCGCCACGAATGCTGAGTGCGGCCCTCGACGCGAGCGCGCGCATCTACGAAGAGGAGCGCACACGTATCGTTGGGGATCAGATCGCGGACGTCCTGCTGGAGCGACGCTCCTTCAACGACGAACGCGACCTGCTCCTACAGCTCAATGTACGCCAAGACTACCTCTCGCGGGCCTGTCCTGATCTCGATGGTTCCGAACTCATCGAATAGCGCGCAAGCGAGACTTTTCGAGAGCGTGACCCCACGTCAGAAGCTAACACCAGCGCAGCCGCCGAAGGACCCGAGTATGAGCGAAACGAAATACACCGTCGTCGACGGTGGTCACAACTCCGATGGAAGCATTGACGAGCTGGCATACGAAGTGCTCGTTGGCCTCTCCTCGACTCCGAAGCGTCTTCCATCCCGCTACTTTTACGACGACGAAGGCAGCCGGCTATTTCAGGCCATCATGGGGCTTGATGATTACTATCTGACGCGCTGTGAGCACGAGATCCTAGAGCGCGAGGCGCATGTGATCGCACGTGCCATCGAGGGTCCCATCCATCTCGTCGACCTCGGCGCCGGCGACGGTGCGAAGACGCAGCTCTTGCTGGCGGCTCTCATCGAGCAAGAAGCGGACGTCGTGTATGTCCCCATCGACATCTCCAGCGCCGCCATCGAAGGCGTGATCAAAAACATGAGCGAACTCTTCCCCACGCTTAAAATTGCCGGCGTGGTAGGCGAATACACCGC
>JBLHKB010000467.1:0-5751 GCA_047619315.1 Polyangiales bacterium | reverse complement strand
CCTTCGTGGCCAACGGCATCACGCCGCTCGTGGTCGCTGGTGCCGGTTCGGGTGGAAACGACTTTTCCTCGTTTTCCAAGAACGGCGGAGACGCGAGCCTGACGGAAGCCGGCGTTGACTCCGGCATGCTCCTCGGAGGCGTGGGCGGCGCGGGTGGGGCCGGACAATCGAACGAAGGAGGCGGCGGTGGCGGCTTCTCAGGGGATGCGACAGACGGATCCGGTGGTGGCGGCGCAGCATTCCTCAACGGCGCTGCGGGTGGAGCGCGCGTCTCAAACGAGAGTTGCGGGACCAGCGGACCAGGCGGGTTTGGCGGCGGCGGCGGCGGCGGAAATGATCTCGGCGGCGGTGGCGGTGGCTACTCCGGCGGCGCAGCAGAGGCCAATGCGACGAACACGTTCGTTGCAGGCGGCGGCGGCTCCTTCGACGCAGGCATGGGAACGGTCTCGCTGCGTGACACCCACGGAAACGGCAGCCTGGTCATCACCCCTATGTGAACCCTGCGCTTTGCGCGAAGCCGACTCCAAGACCTCTTGGAGTCGGCTTTCTTCGTTCGTTCGACATCGCGTTCTTGGCGAATGCTTGCGACGATGACGACGCTCGCGAGTGCCCCCTCGGCGAATGCATCGACAACGTTTTCTACATGCAGCCGGACGGCGGACCTAGTCAGGATGTTGCGGCACGTCCCGACGTGCCAATCGTGGTGAAAGACGCTGGCACAGACGCCTTCGACGCGGGCAGCGCCTGGACCGCTGCGAGGGCAACACGGACCGCAAGTTGTGCGCGGATGTGGTCGCGCGTTCACCAAAGCGCTGAAGCGCTCGCTGCGTTGTCGCGCGAAGCGTGGGCTGTCCCTGCGCTCTGTCCGCGATGCCCAGATGATGGCGTGTACATACGGGACGCTCTCTGCGACGCGTGAGAACCTGGTCGATCAAGAGCGACTCGACGAACAGCGTGCTTGGGCCAACCAAACGGCCTCCGTGAGCCGGTTGTGCGAGTCGGTGGTGCCGTCCCCGTGGCCGTCGAGGTTCCAGCCGAAGCGAATGTTGCCGCCCTCGACGACCCAGCAGACATCTGCTCCCTCACTGGCCATGGACACAGCATCTGGGAGTCCCAGGACTTGCATGCGTCGACTCTGCCGCTGGCGCTTGCCGGGACCCCAGGTCGGACCACGCGCTGAACATCTGACCAACATGCGTCGCTGCCGGCCGGAGCGCTTGCGACGCCGCGCAAAAGCGACGATGGTCCCTCCTCAGTGAAGCGAGGTGGAGCATGAGCGCAGCAAGAAACGATTTGGTCCTTTGGGAGTCGAGCGAGGGCGTCACCACCCTCACCATGAACAACCCGCACAAGCTGAACGGCTGGACCATGGACATGCTCGCGGCCTTGCGGGATGCGCTGAAGCGTGCGTCTGGCGACGACGAGACGAGAGTCGTTATCCTCACGGGCACAGACGCGTACTACTGTGCCGGCGTGAACCTGAGCGCGGTCATGGCGCCGGACCATCCTGCCCGCCTGCACGCGTTCATCGCCGAGCAGAATGAGACCCTCTTTGAGTTCTTCCTGGGATTCCCAAAGCCGATCCTCATCGCCGTCAACGGTCCCGCCATCGGCGCGAGTGTCACCTCGGCTACGTTGTGCGACGCCATCCTGGCGAGCGAAAGCGCGACATTCTCGACGCCCTTCGCGAAGCTCGGCGTGACGCCGGAAGGGTGCTCAAGCGTCTTGTTTCCGAAGCTCCTCGGCCCGCAGAGCGCGGAGCGAATGCTCGGCGCCGAAGGATGGAAGCCGACGGGCGCAGAAGCCGTTGAGATCGGTCTTGCCGATGCTCTAGCGCCGGACGACGAGCTCATGAAAGAAGCGCAGACCCTCGCCAAGTCCTGGGTGAAGGAGGGCAGGAAGCGTACGTTCAAGGGCGGCATGAGTGTCGAAGAGCTACGCGCGATCAACGTCCGAGAATCGAACGCCCTCGCCTACGCGTTCCTCGGCGCGGACTTCCTCCGCGGCCAGTACGACTTCCTGCGCAGCAAAGGAAAGCTCGGGCCTGCGCTCATGTTCAAGAGCTTGCTCATGACGCGTCCGCTCTGGTCGCGTCTCCTCCCTTGACCACGTCGCGAGCCTAAAGGTGGGCCAGCACGAACAGCCGCTCACCTAGAGCGGAGTTCGATTCCAAGCCTAGCGACGTGGAATACTGCGACGGCGCGCTGTGTTAGAATCGCTCCATGTGGGTTCCCAAACGACGCCTCGGTGCGCGTACGCAGAACGGAGTTGCTGTCTGCTGGACCACTCAAAGATCCCACAAGCGCTATTCTTCGGGGAACACAGCGCCCAACCCCGACTCCTCGTACCCGCCCCAGCGCGTTCCATGGACTCATGGCATCCTTGCAGGATGAAGCACTTCGCCTACTTAGGTTTTTTCTTGTCCATCGCCTGCAGTACAAGCACGACGCCCTTCGACGGAGTCGATGGCGATACGATGAGCGCGGACGCGCCGGGCGCTGATGGCGGACCCGGATCCGACGTAGATCCAGGATTCGATGCCGCACCGGAGCTGGACGTCACGGTTCCGCCAATGCTCGACGTCGGACCTGGTGGCGACGCCGGGCCCCCACGAGTCGACGCGGGACCAGGACGCGACGCCGGACCCATGCTCGACGCCGGACCCATGCTCGACGCCGGACCCATGCTCGACGCCGGACCCATGCTCGACGCCGGACCCATGCTCGACGCCGGACCGGTCATGTGCATGCCAACAGGAACCTACCGCGTGACGGCATTGGCGGCGAACCCAGCGCTCTGCGACATGGTTCCCGTGACCAGTTGTAGCGTAAGCGCGACGGCGGACCCCAGTGTCTACACTGTCGATTGCGCAGGAATTTCCGGCGAGTGCGAGATCACGCCAGCTTGCACGTGTTCGGGAATGACGATGTTCTCGGGTATTCCAATCGAGGTTTCCGTCGACTTCGCCATGAGCAGTGCGACGTTCTCCGCCCTCGGTACAGTGTGTAGCTACACGTTGCTCTGAGCCACGCGGCGTACCACGCGACCTTCACGCATCGACTTCTAAGGGAGGAGAGGCCCTGGGCACTTTTGGGGGCGAGGATGAAGAGCGTCGACTCGAAATCTTCGTCGCGATAAGAAACGTGCACGCCGCGGCCCAAGGTCCGACTTGTGCAGGCCAGATGTCAGTGACGTTCGTTGCGTAGCGCGCAGTAGAGGAGACCAGGGGTGTCCGTTATCGGGGTGTCGTACCGCAACGGCGCGCCACTCGAGGATTCACTGGCGGCTGGTCGTGCCCTCGACGAGGCCCTCGGTGAGCTCACACGTAGCGTCTGCGCACACGAGGAGCAGCGGACCTCCTTCATCAACCAATCGGCAAGCGTCGCTTTCAACGTTGGTACACGCGACGTACTCCGCCGGCACCTCTTCGTCGCCGTCGCCGAACCAAAGTTCGTCATCGCCGAGGATGGCGGCGTTGCACCGGTTTGATGGCTCCCAGTCTACTTCCATATCCTCGCCCCGCGTGTACGCGCAGCGAAGCACGGCGACGCCTTCCTCATCGATGATCTGGCAGACTCGAATACCCTTCGTCGGCGGCCAGCCCGGTTCACAGAGCCTGTGCTCCGTGTTCGCGTCCGCCGCGAATACGTCTGGACCAGCATCCGGCATATTCGCGTCCTCACGTCCAGTATCCGGGTCCTCCGCGCCGGCATCGGGAACCATCACATCCAAGACGGGCCCACCATCGAACGCGGGACGTGTATCGACGCTCGTCTGCGCGTCCCTCGCGTCTTCGCGGGGGATCACATCAGGAAGCGACCCGGCGTCCGGTCCAGCGCCGGGTCCGCCATGGCTGCTGACGCACCCGTCCATGATACCGACGCTCGAGATAATGAGAGTGTGAAAGAAAGGATGCTTCTTCATCGACTCCAGGATGCACTCACTTTGCCAGCGCGAAGAATAGACATTAGCTATCGCGGCCATAGTTCGAGATTCACAGCTCGTTCGCGCTTCCGCTATTTGTCCCTGCGGATAAACCTACGACTATGTCGTGGCCGGTCGCGGCCGGCACGCCCTGCCAAGGGACGGCGGCGGACCTTCGCGCCACGCGACGGAGAACTCTAGTTGCCCGTCGTGCAGAAGAGCGTGCCCGTGCCGAGAGGTACGGACTGTGCCGCACGGCGAACACCTGCCTGAAAGCACTCCGAGTAAGGAGCTCCGTTGCCGAAGCGAACATCGCTCAAGCTTCCATGCCGGTACTCCACGGTAAAGCTGTGGGCTTCGGGCGGACACGCCACGAGGCGCAGACGACGCTCGAGGTGCGCGACATCGCTCGGCGCGACGTACTCCCATGCGGAAGTGTCACAAGACACACCACGGAGATGCACCGATGAATCCACGCGTGACTCCCTCTCCCTCGTTTCCGCACCTCCCGACGCCAAAGGGCTCGCGGTCATGGCGCTCGTGTCCATGGCGATGCGCGTTCGCAAAGAGGTCCTCGACTCTGGTGGGTTGCGTCGAGGAGTGGTCGGAGCGTTGTCTAACTCTTCGATTTGACGGGTCGCGTCAGCGATCTGCCCCGACAGCGAATCGCCAGGGGCGGTGACTTCGACAGCTGGGACGTCTGCGGGATTCAAGACATCGGGAGGTTTGTCGTCGCCGAGTCCGGGCCAAGGCACCTCGGAGATTGGGTCGAGGGTATTGTTCGGCGGCTGAGGAGCGAGCGCGTGTTCGTTCTCGGCGTCCGTGTTGTCTGTGGCGAGGAGATGGCCGACCAACATGGCGCCTAGGAGAAGACCGGCGAGCCCCGCGTAGAGAACCAACCGCCTCACGCGGGTAGGTTTCGGCGAAGCGCGCCCGACCTTAGACGGCGGCTCAACGCTCACCGAAGCCGGCGCAGGTTCGCTGTTCAAACGGGGCGACGAGGGACCGCTCGAAATGGACGCAGAGAGCAACGCCGGGTCGACGGCATGCATCGCCTGACTGCGATTGACGCTGGCCCGATCTGGCGGCCGAATTGGACGGGTCGCTTTGGCGGTGAGGCGCAAGCGTCCACCGTCGATCTGCTTCATCGCGTGAGTGGCCAGAGTCGCTCGCTCGATGCCCGGCGGTCCCGCGTCCACCAACGTCGCTCCGGCGAAACCCGGAGCCGCACCCGCTCCGCGAACGGCGCTCCGAATCGCGGCCACGAGCCGGTCGATGGACTCGCCGGCCGTGTCGTGAACGACCGCGTGCACCTCTTCCGAACGCGGGGCCGGTGTTGTGCTCTTCAACGCATCGGCAAATTGCTGCGCATCTTGAAATCGGTGGTCGACGTCTCGCTGGAGCGCTCGCATGACGACAGCGGCCAGCTCTTGGGAGATCTCCGGCCGAACGTTGCGCGGATCAGGGACCGGCGCGGAGAGGACCGCGGACAACGTCTCGCTCGCGGCATCGCGTTTAAAAAGCCTGCGCTGCGTGAGCGCCTCCCAAAGAACAATGCCCAAGGAGAAGATGTCGCTACGCCGGTCGACCGGCTGCCCCTGCGCTTGCTCCGGTGAGCAATAGGCCAGCTTGCCCTTGAGCGATCCAGCGACGGTTTTGGTAAGTCGCTCCTTGGCGTGGGCGATGCCAAAGTCGGTGATACGTGTCGACCCATCGAGGCCCACCAGGATGTTCTGAGGGCTGATGTCCCGGTGCACGATCTGAAGTGCCTGGCCCAAAGCGGAACGCGCCTCATGGGCATCATGCAGACCTCGGGCGGCGTGTTGA
>JBLHKB010000466.1:0-5757 GCA_047619315.1 Polyangiales bacterium | reverse complement strand
TTGTACTCACTCTCAGTGCCTTGTCAAGCGCAGGTGTTCTATTCTTGAATCTAACCTGGGTTTCGTCTGAAAACCGAGGCCAGATGAAGGCGTCCAGGGAAACCGCGCTAGAGTGAGTGCATGGACCATTTTGCGGCCTGGTTTTGTTTCTGGTTGGTTGGCGTGGTGGGCTTTTTTGTAGTCCGCCACCTCGACGCACGAGATGCAGGCCGGGGATTTGAAGAGAAATAGGCCGCTCCGGCCCAGACGTGTATGATTGCGGGGGCGGCTCAGGCGCCGCCCAGGAGTGCAGAGAAGATGTTCAAGGAAATCCTCAAAGACGTAGTGGACAACACCGAAGGTGGAGTCGCCAGCCTTCTGATGGGCTTCGACGGTATTCCCGTCGACCAATACGTCCGCGAAGGCGAGGGCTTTGATGTCGAAACCGTCGGGATGGAATACAGCGTTATTCTGAAGAACATCCGAAATGCGGCGCAGATGCTCGAAGCTGGCGACGCCCAGGAAGTCTCGGTCCAGGCTGAACGGGTGACCACGGTCATCCGGCTTCTTAACGACGAGTACTTCTTGGCCATCGCCCTGCGCCCCTCTGGCAACCTCGGAAAAGCACGCTTTCTCCTGCGCACCCGTGGCACAAAGCTGCTTTCGGACCTCGAGTAAGCCGCGTGAAGATACGTGTTCTACACGGCCCGAACCTCAACCTTCTGGGGACTCGGGAGCCGGAGATCTACGGCTCTCACACGCTCGCGGACATCGAGGCCCGACTCGCTAAGGACGCCGGGCCCGATTTTTCGGTGTCCTGCGACCAGAGCAACCACGAAGGCCAGCTCATTGACTGGGTCCAAGAAGCGTCCAGCTCTGCCGCGGGGCTTCTGTTCAACTTCGGTGCATTCACTCACACCTCCATCGCCCTCGGCGATGCTCTCCGCGCGAGCACCATCCCCTCCGTCGAAGTCCACCTCTCGAACATCCACGCCCGCGAGTCTTTTCGTCACCACACCTGTACAGGTGGCCAGGCCCTCGGTGTGATCACTGGATTCGGACCGCGCAGCTACACGCTTGGCTTACGCGCACTCATGGACTATCTCACGAACGCTGCTTTTTGAGAGAACATTGCCTTTTGACAAGGGCGCGTTCAAAGACGCATCTGGAGAAACATGAAAGTCGACCTCGACCAACTTCGCGAGCTGATGAAGGCCCTCAACGAGCACGAGCTCGATGAGCTTGAACTGCATAACGGTGACGAGAGCATCCTCGTTCGACGCAATGGCGGAAAGATGGTGGCTGCTGCCCCGATGGCGGTCCAAGCCGTTGCTGCGCCACTGAGCTCTGCTCCTGCGGCGGGCGCTGAAGCGATGGTGGGTGAGCTCATCACCTCGCCCTTCGTCGGCACCTTCTACATGCGACCGAACCCAACGTCGGATCCGTTCATTAAGACCGGCGATGAGTTCACCAAGGGCCAGGCCCTCTGCATCGTGGAAGCGATGAAGCTTATGAACGAGATCGAAGCCGAGTTCGACGGCGTCTGTCTTGAGGTCCTCATCGAAGACGGAAAGCCCGTCGAATACGGTGACCCGCTCTTCCGCGTCGAAAAGCGCTGATGTTTCGTCGAGTCCTGATTGCAAACCGTGGTGAGATCGCACTGCGCGTACTTCGTGCGTGCCGCGAGCTCGGCATTGAGACCGTCGCCGTGCACAGCACCGTCGACGAGAACGCCCGTCATGTTCGTCTTGCCGACCAGGCCATCTGCATTGGCCCGCCAGACGCAGCGGAGAGCTACCTCAAGGTCCCGAATCTCCTCGCAGCTGCTGAGATTTCCGGCGCAGACGCCATCCATCCTGGCTATGGATTCCTGAGCGAGAACGCGGAGTTCGCAGACCTCTGCGGACAATGCGGCCTGACGTTCATCGGACCGACTCCAGCCAACATGCAGCAGTGGGGTGACAAGGTCGCCGCGCGCGGTCTCGCGAAGCGCCTCGGCATTCCCATGATGGAAGGCAGCCAGGTTCTCAAAGACGCCGACGATGCAGCCACTCAAGCCGAACGAGTGGGCTTCCCCGTGATGCTCAAAGCGTCCGGCGGCGGCGGCGGTCGCGGCATGAAGATCATTCGCAGCGCTGCCGAAATGCGTCGTGCGTTTCCACAAGCGCAAGCGGAGGCGGTGGCTGGATTCAACAACGGCGATCTCTACTGCGAGCGCTTCGTCGAAGAGCCCCGTCACATCGAGTTCCAAGTTCTCGCGGACGGCAAAGGCAAGGTTTGGATACTCGGTGAGCGCGAATGCTCGATTCAGCGGCGCCACCAGAAGCTCGTCGAAGAAGCACCAAGTGTTGCGATGAGCGATGAGCTCCGTCGGGACCTCGGTGCGACGCTCAAGAACGCACTCCTCGAGAGCGACTATGTCTCCGCGGGCACCGTCGAGCTCCTGATGGACGAGCGAGGCGATATGGCGTTCATGGAGATGAACACCCGCATTCAAGTGGAACACCCGGTCACCGAGATGGTCACTGGCGTCGACCTCGTCATGGAGCAGATCCGAATCGCCGCGGGAATCACCCCGGACCTCCCGGATGAGATTCCGCTTCTTGGGCATGCCATCGAAGTGCGCATAAATGCGGAGGATCCTGACACTTTTGTCCCCTGGCCCGGCACCATCACCGAATATCACCCCCCAGGTGGCCTCGGGATTCGTGTGGATGATGGTATCTTTGCAGGCTGGACGGTCCCTCGCGTCTACGACTCGCTCCTTGGCAAGATCATCGCCTACGGTCCGACCCGTGACATCGCGCTTCGGCGGCTCAGGCGAGCGCTCCGAGAAACCGTGATCAGCGGGATCCGCACAAACATCCCGCTCCACGAGCGGATTTTGGCCCATGAAGACTTCGCCGCGGGGCGACTCTCGACCCGCTTCTTGGAACGTCTCTAGACATCCACTTCAGCCGCCGGCGGACGCCGGCGAGGCTGAACGTCAAGAACCGGTCATCATTGGTGAAATCCAGGAAGAACCGAAGTTGACCCCAGGCCCCCGAGACCTCTAGTATCGGGAACGCAGGACTTCTAAAGAGCAGGACTTTTTCTGCCGTGTAGTCCCCTGGAATTCCCCGTTTGGCCGTCGATCGATCCAAAGTTCTCGCAGCAGCTCAGAAGCACCTCGCGAAAGGTCAATACGACCGCGCGATTGCTGAGTACCGCAAACTCGTTGACTCCGATCCGAACGATGTTCGGACGTGGCTGAAGATTGGGGACATCTGCACAAAGAAGGGCGATAGCCAAGAGGCGACGAAGACGTACCATCGCGTCGCAAGCCACTACGCTGAACAAGGCTTTTTCCTCAAGGCCGTCGCCGTCTATAAACAGATCATCAAGCTCCAACCGGGACGGCTCGATGTGTCGCTTCGTTTGGCGGAGATGTACGAGAACCTTCAGCTCGTCAGCGATGCTCTCGGAACGTACGAGCAAGTTGCAGGTGCGTACGCTCGGAACAACGACATCGACGAGATGCTCGGCGTCCTCGACAAGATGGCGGTGCTCGATCCCGAGAACATCCCCATCCGTATCAAATACGCCGAGGCACTTTCGAAGGCCGGCAAAACGGAAAAAGCCGCCAGCGAGTTTGAGGCGGGCGCCGAGCTCTTGCGCGAGCAAGGGCGCATGGACGACTTCCTTAAAGTCGCCGAGCGTCTGCTCTATCACCGCCCGGCGGACAATGACCTCGCACGTGAGCTAGCCAAGCTCTACCTCCAGCGCGAAGATCCCAAGCGCGCGCTGGGTAAACTACAGCTCTGCTTCAAAGCGAACCCGAAGGATCCCGAGACCCTCGAGTTGTTGGCGCGCGCGTTTCACGTGTTGGGGCAGACGCCGAAAACGATCAGCGTCTACCGTGAGCTCGCCCGTGTGCTTCAAGAGACCGGGGAAATCGAAGACCGCGCACGCATCCTCAACGAGATCCTGCGCCTCGACCCCACCGATAAAGAAGCGCGACAAGCCCTCGCCGCTTACGCGCCGCCGGAAGACCGGAAGCGTCCCGCTCCACCTGCGCCGTCCGTTTTGGACGACGACGACGAACCCGAGCTGGAATTCGTCGAAGCCGACGACGACGACATCGAGCTCGTCGAAGACTTTGAAGAGTTCGATGAAGAGCTCGATCTCGTGATCGCGGAAGAGGCCCTCGTCGTCGACGCGGAGCTTGGCGCGCTCAACGACGCCACAGATGATCTGCTCATCGGTGCTCCTCTTGGGTCGTCATCGCCGCCCCCCGAGCACACCACCATCGAAGCGTCGCTGGTCCCACCACCGGAGCCACCTTCGAGTCGCGGATCGATTCCACCAGAGATCGCGCGCGAAGCACGGATCGCGCGTCTGCTGACAGAGTGCGAAGTCTTTGAGCGCTACGGGCTTTCGGACAAAGTCATTCGCCAGCTTCGGCAGGTGATCACCATCGCGCCGGAACACATCGAGGCGCGCGAGAAACTCAAGGACGCTTTGTTGAGCGCGGGGCTCCATAAAGAAGCCGCGGACGAGCTGGAACAGCTGGCGATTCACTACGCGAGTGAGAACCCGCAAGTCGGCGTGATGTATCAGCGTCAGGCGCGTGACCTGAGAGGGCTGCCTGCCATCTCTGAAGCGCCACGTTATTCGGTCATTCCGCCCGCCGACGACGAGGAGTCCGAGGCCGTCATCTTCATGGATGAAGACGACGACGACGACCTGATGGCGCCTGCGACGGAGCCGCCGCAACCTGCGATTGTCGAAACGCCAGCGTCTGATCCCCACGAGGTCGTCATCCCACCGATGGCGGATCCGATCTTTGATATGGCGCCTGGGTCGCCGCTTCCGGACGCTCCACTTCCGCCTCCCGCGGCGCCGCCGGTTCATGAAGCCCGCGTCCCCGATCCTAGCCACAACCCGGTCATGGACATGGAGCTGCCGATCGCGCCAGGCGCGGTGAGTGTGCCCATTCCGATCATCGACATGGGATTGCCGGACGGCGACGACTTCGATGACCAGACCGTCATCGGAGAGATCTCGATTCCACCGACTCCGGTGCTCTTGGACCTCGACGATGGACTCATCGAAACGTTTGAGCCGACTCTACAAACCGGGCTTCCAGACCTTGGCCCCAATGAGCTGACGGCTCTCGCTCCGCCGGCTGAAACCACGGCCGCGGTGAACCTTCCTCCCAAAGAGGTCGCCGAGCGCGAAGCCATGCGGCGGAACTCAATGCCGGCTGGCGAGGTCGAAGAGATTCTCGACGAGGTCGACTTCTACATCGCCCAAGGCTTGTGGGACGCAGGCGCCGGAACTCTGGCAGACGCGCTCGAAACCTACCCCGGGCATCCGGTGCTCTCGGACAAGATGCAGGAGATCAACGAAAGTCGGGCTGCACAGCAAGCGTCCGTCATGCCTCCGGCGCCGCCCGAAGACGACGCCTTTGCCCTCGCGGAGCGTTTGGCCGAGGAGCTCGGGGGCCACGAAGAAGAAGCCGCCGGAGCCGACGTCCTCGACGTCGATCAGGTGTTCGAACAGTTCAAGCGCGGCGTTTCAGAGCAGATCGGAATGGGCGATTCCGAGACTCACTTCGACCTGGGTATTGCCTACAAAGAGATGGGACTCATCGACGACGCTGCGAAGGAGTTCGAGCTCGCGATGGCGAACCCCCAGCGCGAATGCCTGTGCCACACCATGATCGGTCTCTGCCGCATCGAACAAGGGCGCGTCAGCGAAGCGATTGGGCACTACAAGAAAGGCCTCTACGTAGGG
>JBLHKB010000465.1:0-5769 GCA_047619315.1 Polyangiales bacterium | reverse complement strand
CGTGCCCTTATCCACGGTCGAGATTACGTGTCGCCGGAAGACCTCGAAGCCCTCGCACCTCACGTGTTTCGCCATCGACTCGAGCTCGCCGCCGGCGACGACCCGGCCGATGTCATTCAGAGCGCGATCGCGCCGCAGCTTGAACGTCTCGCCAGAGCGAGCCTCGCCCGCGCATGAACGAAAGGCGCACATCCCTGTCGCCGTGGCGTGTCGTCGCCATCTCGCTCGCGGCGGGCCTGCTGTTCGCGTCCTTCGCGGGCTTGGCCCAAGGCGGCGGCGCGGATTACGACGCGGAGGACTTTATCGCCCCTCAGGCGGGCGCCCCGGGCACTCCAGAGGAGCTGCGCGCGTTCTCCTATGTGCAGCAGAACAAACTCATCAAAGCGCGAGAAGCTGGCGAAGCCCTCGTCCGAGCGAACCCAGAGTCCCACGTCGGCGAGTTCGTCTTGGCGTGGGCTCATCACTACGCGGAAGCGAACTTTCCGATGGCCATGTTCCACATGAACAAGGCCATGCAGCTCTTCGAAGCCCAGCACGGCACCTCGCCTGAACAAACGGGCCAGTGGCCGTGGCAGTGGCACGCTCGCTACCTGCGTGAACTCGGCGGCATCCACGGCGACCTCGAAGAATACGCGGAGCGCATCGGGTACATCGAACGCTACAACGAGTGGTACAACCCAAAGATCCTCGCCGGCCGCGCCTGGCCATTGATGAAGATGCACCGCTACGAGGAGGCGCGCGCTGCCGCTCGCGAAGGCATCGCCGGCGGCGAGCCCCGCGAAATGGAGATCGCCCTCAACTCGCTTTGCGCCATCGAGTTCGAAGCTGGCAACGACGGCGAAAGCTACGAGGCGTGCCGCGCTGCGGTGGAATACGCACGGCGAAACGGCGAGCCGAGCGCCGTCGACCTCGCGAACTTTGCCGAGTCGTCGCGGAGTGTCTTCAATCTCGCCGAGTCCGAGCGTGTTCTGCTGGAGGCCACCGAAGCCCCCGCCGCGTGGTACGGAAACCCATGGCTTCAACTTGGCGAACTTTACACGAGAGGGGCACGCTTTCCCGAAGCGCTTCAAGCTCTTCGAGAAGTTCCAGCATACCGCGCCCAGCGCCCTCCACATGTCCGCGACGCCGATCGTAATGAGAGTCGCCGAGCGCTCTCGGCGTTCTTCCTGACGGTGGGTCGTGCACAGGAGGCCCTCGACATCACCGAGGCAGCCCTTGTGATGCCCGACCGCGCCGCGCACAACAGCCGCGACCCGGCGGAAGACCGCGCGATCATCGCACTCCTCGATCGCCGTGCGCGCCTGACCGTCGCCGAGCGTCGCCGTGAGGCCGCCGTCGGCGATGATTTTGTCAGTCGACTCATTGCTGATGCCCAGGCGTGGCGCCTTGAGTTTGAAGGATGGCTTAGTGGCCGCCAGGCGGTGAAGCTGCTCAGCGAAGAAGATCGCCTCGTGGGCATGCACCGCATCGGCACCAGTCGCGCTGCCGTCGTTCCTCCCTGGCTCGTTGGTGAACTCGCCGAAGTCGCCGGCGCTGGTGTCGAGCGAGCCGCCATCGCGAGGGCCCGCTCCCTCGATGGACGCGATGGTGCGCCCGTTTACTACGATGCCTTCGAGGCCGAAGCGGCCCTCGTCGCTGGCGACGAAGAGCGCGCGATCGAGCTCGCCGAGCGCGCCCGCCGCGGCCTTGGTGCGGGCGAGTCACTCTTACGCGCGCGTGTCGACGCGATCCGCGCCGAAGCCATGCAGCGACGAGGCGACGTCGATGCTTCGATGGCGTACGAGCAAGCCATCGAAGATGACCCCGGTGTGTTTCGTCGCCTCGGCTTCGCTATTCCCGTGACCGTGGAGTCAGCCGGCGGAGAGATCGCCGATGCCATCGTGGACGGTCTGGATCGCAGCCCGCGTCTCGACACCGGAGAGGCCGGACTCAAGGTCACGGTTCGAGCCGACGCGGTAGGTGCCCGCATCTGCCTCATGGGCGCGGGAGGCACTGTCTACGACTGTATTGAAACTACGCCAGAGAGCACGGACTCGCCGGACGAGTTCGCCGCCCGCGCACTCCAAGCGTTTCATGAGCGCGCGTTCCAGCCGCGCATCGATCTGAGCCAAGGCGATATCCATGGCCTTGACGGCTCCAGCGCAACATCGCGGGATCCGCTCCAAGGCATCGCAGGGCCCTAGGACCCGGAGCATCGGTTCTTTCTTTCTTTCAAGCGGCTCCGTGAACGGTTCTGAATCGCGCTAAACGGACGGGCAGGGGACGTCCGTCCCCCATCTTCGAGCCACCCGTGGACTCCTAAGCTTTTTCCTTGTCGGTTTCGCTTTCTGGCGGGAATGGCCCTAGTTTTCGCCGACCAACGTAACAGCCTGGTCGCCGGCGCGTAACATGCTGGTCCGGACCGCAGCTTCCACTCTGCTTTTGCACCCACGAGGGACTTCTCATGAAAATCTCGAACCCGCTTCCTGCCGCTCTTCTTTCCCTTGGACTTCTTGCCTGCGGAAGTAATGTCACGCCCTCCGAGAACCCTACGGAACCCACTTCCGCGACAGCCTCTACGGCGACTGCCCCCGCGACGGAGGAGAACGTCGAAGCGCCCGATCCCGGCGGGATTCCCGAGCGCGGCGACGACGCGGAGCGTCCAAGTAAGAATGGCGAAGTCGTGATGACCAGCGGCTCGCTGACGACGACGATCCGCTACGGCCGGCCTAATGTTAACGGCCGCACGATCTTCGGTGACCTGGTCGCCTACGACAGCATTTGGCGTACAGGTGCAAACGAAGCGACAACGATCACGTTTTCGGAAGCGGCTACGTTTGGCGGCACGGCCGTCGACGCGGGCACTTATTCCTTCTTCGCGATTCCGGGCG
The DNA here is from genome assembly GCA_047619315.1 of Polyangiales bacterium. GTDB lineage: Bacteria > Myxococcota_A > Polyangia > Polyangiales > Houyiibacteriaceae > JBCCRV01. The sequence goes on along the minus strand of JBLHKB010000465.1, from coordinate 2,899 downwards.
AGACCGAATGGACACTGATCCTCAACCGAGACGCCCAACAGTGGGGTGCGAGTCGCTACGACGAAGCGCAGGACGCAGCGCGCGTGACAGTCACACCATCGGCCGCCGCGGCGATGGAAGAGATGACCTTCGCGGACGAGGGCGGAAACCTTGTTCTTCGCTGGGCTGAGGTTGGTGTCCCCGTCCCCGTCGCAGCGAACTAATACGGCTCGCGCTACCCAAATACCTAGTCCAAGCCTTCCGCCTTTTGAAACCGGAACAGCGCTATCACTTACCCACGAGATACGCAGCGTGTCGTTATGGTTTGTCCACCATCCTTTGGTGGATCGGCGGTGGTCGCTTCCGAGCTCGCCTCCTCGCTGTTCGCGCGCGGCGACCGAGTAGAGATCGTTAGCACCCGCCGTCCACCACGGCATGGAGACGTTCCCTTTCGCAAAGCGAGCGCGCCGGAATACGCCGTATTCGAATCACCGCCGACCACGCTTGCGCTCGCATCGAGTATCGCTGACGCCGTGGAAGCGATCGACGCAAACGTCGTGCATGCCCACTACGCGCTCCCCAACGGCGCCGCTGCTCTCCTGGCCAAGCAGTTCACCGGCCGTGATCTTCGCGTCGTCGTCACGCTCCATGGCACCGACGTGGTCGGCGTCGGCAAAGAGGGCGACTACGCCCGCGCCACCCGTTGGTGCTTAGGTGCTGCCGATGTTGTGACCGCAGTGAGTCGTTCGCTGCAGTCGGAAGCGAACTCCGCCTTCGGAATCAAGCCACTGGTGGTGCCGAACTTCGCTCCACAGATACACGACGAGGCTGCGGACGTCTCCGCGTCGAACCGGCTCGTTCATATTTCAAACTGCCGTGAGGTTAAACGGCCCGTCGCAGCGATCGAAGCGTTCGCGGCACTCCGGCGAGAACAGGACGCCGAGCTCGTCTTCGTTGGCGAGGGGCCTTTGCTAGGCGACGTGCGTAAGCGCGCGAAAGAGCTCGGCGTCGACGGCGCAATCGAGTTCATTGGACATGTCGAAGACCCCTACGCGGTGCTTCATACGGCGCGCGCGCTCCTGGTTACGTCGGCGTACGAATCCTTCAGCATGGCCGCCCTCGAAGCGATGGCCTGCGGCGTTCCCGTCGTTGCGACGAGGGTGGGCGGGCTGCCCGAGGTCGTGATCCACGGCGAGTCGGGTTTGTTGGGAACGGACCACCCAGCCTCACTCGTGCCCCTTCTTCTACGGCTCTGGAAAGACGCGGCTCTTGCGAAGACGCTCGGCGAAAGCGGTCGCGCGCGCGCGCGCGCAACATTCGGTCGCGATGCCATCATAGACCGCTACCGTGCGTTGTATCGATGAGGGAAGGAACAATGAACAGCCGAAAAAGACACGCCGGCTCTCTCCTTCTACTGGTCGCTCTTGCCTGCTCTTGCACGAGCGGGTCAACGGAGACGAGCGAGGGATCTTCGACGGTGTCGCAGCAAGTCGCTCAGCCCGAAGAGGACAGCCCAGCGCTGAGTCCTTTTGTCGCCAGCCTTCTCGAAGCACATGGAATGGAGGGCCTCGATGATGCGCGCATCGATTTTACCTTTCGCGGGAGTCGCTTCTCCGTCGAGCGAGGCCAAGGTTCGTTTGCTTACACGCAGACCCGTGACGACGACGGCGGGACGTTGGTCAGCCGGCTAGACAACGATCACTTCACGCAAACACGAAACGGGGAGCCCGTGCGGCTCAGCGCTCGTGCCGTCACGGGTATCTCCAACAGTGTTAACTCCGTCGTCTACTTCGCGATGCTGCCTTTGCCGCTCCGCGAAGCCGCGGTTCGAATCGAGCGGCTCGAAGCGGTGAATATCGACGGGCGCGTGCATCAACGCATGCGTGTAACATTCACCGAAGACGGTGGCGGCGACGACCACGACGACGAGTTCTTCTACTGGTTTGATGCGGAGACAAAGAAGCTCCGTTTCATGGCGTACCGCTATCATACAGGTGGGGGCGGTGTTCGTTTTCGCGTGGCAAAGAACCAACGCGACGTCGATGGTGTGACCTTTTTTGACTATGACAATTACGCGTACGCCGACTTGGACGTCGACCTTGCTGACCTGCCGTCACGACGTTCTCCGAGCGAAGGGGTAGCACTTGCCCTTCTTTCGGAGATCGCCCTTGAGGACATCCAGGTGCATCGGTGAAAGGGCTGCGATCCTTCGGCCAAGCGTTCTTTGCCGGCGAGGACGCAGTGCGTCCATTCTTGGCTCGTCCTCGAAATATGGAAGAGCTTGCAGCACGTATGGCAGGCGGCGGACATGGATGTGACCCCGCGCTGCGAGACGAGCTTCTTCGACAAAACCCGGGCGGCGCGGAGCTCATCGCGACGCTCTGCGGACCGGGAGGGCGCGCCGTAGTAACCGGCCAGCAGGTCGGACTGTTTCTCGGGCCGCTCTACACGTTTCATAAAGCCCTAACGACCGTCCTTCTGGCGAAGGGCCTTCGTGCACAAGGCGTAAGGGCCGTTCCGGTTTTCTGGCTCCAGGTCGAGGACCACGACTTGGGGGAAGTCGAAGACGTTGCAGTCCGCCGACTCGACGGAACGTACGCTCGGCTGGCGCCGACTCGCGAAGCCGGTCGCACCTCTCTCGCCCATCATCACGTGGACAAACAAACCGAAGCTGTCCTCCGGCAACTGAGCGAGGCGCTCGAAGGGCTTCCCCGTGCGGCCGAGGTCTGCGCGCTCATGGAAGAGGCATACGAACCGGGGACATCCTACGCGGCTGCGTTTACGCGTGCGCTCCAGAGCCTATTTCACGAAGACGAGATGCTTGTCTTTAACCCTCGAACGACTGTTGCCGCAGCTCTCGCTCTTCCCCTTCATTGGCGCGCTACCGCACAGTCCGAGTCGATCGGGATGCGGCTCGCGG
>JBLHKB010000464.1:0-5773 GCA_047619315.1 Polyangiales bacterium | reverse complement strand
CTAATTGCAAGGTCTAGCAGCGGGCCTGCCTTCTTAAACGCTCAACGCGAAATAAGTAGGGTGTCCCACTAGTTGATCTACCGCGCCCTCATATCTTGGGGGACGCCGCCCAAAAAGTTCAAGGAGTTCTGATGCCTACGGGTCAGCTTCAATTCAAAGTCGGCGACAAAGCCGTCTATCCAGCCCAAGGGGTTGCAGAGGTCGTTTCCATTGAGGAAAAGAGCATCGCTGGCAGCAAGCAGACGTTCTACATTCTCAAGATTCTCGACACCGACCGAAAGATCATGGTGCCTGTCGCCAACGCAGAGAATGTCGGGCTTCGCCCGCCGATCTCTGAGGTAGACATCAAAGAGATCTTTATCATTCTCAAAGAGCGAACCATCGCCTTTGACAACCAAACATGGAACCGCCGTTACCGCGGGTTCATGGATAAGATCAAGACCGGATCCGTGTTCGACGTGGCAGAGGTCATGCGAGACCTCTACTGCTTGAAGGTCGATAAATCTCTCAGCTTTGGCGAGCGCAAGATGCTGGAAACAGCACGCAACCTCATCATGAAGGAAATCGCCGTCGCTCGGAAAGAGCCTGAAGAAAAGGTGCTCTCGGAGATCGAAGCGATCTTCGATCTGCCCAAAGAATAGCCACAGGCCCTACCCCAGCTGGGTCTTAAGGGCTCGATGTTGGGGCGGGTCACTCCTACGGGCGTAGTACACGCCTCAACCAAGGCCCTTTAGGCCAGCCTACCCTCGGAGCTAAGCTCCGGTTTGAGAATACCCAATGAGCAATAGTGCGCTTCTGATCAACGTCAGCGTCGGTGAAACCCGTGTGGCGTTGGTTGAAAAAGGCATCGCCCGAGAGCTCTTCGTCGAACGACGAACCGAGCGTTCGCCCGTCGGAAATATCTACCTCGGCAAGGTGACGCGGGTGCTTCCAGGCATGCAGGCGGCGTTTATCGACGTCGGGCTCGACCGAGCAGCATTTCTTCACGTAGAGGACCTTCAGCCTGCGAAGTCTGACGAGCCCGAAGAAGAAGAAGACGACGCGCCCAAGGGGAAGGCGAAAAAGACGTCGAAGCGGGCACAGCCACGGAAGCGAGCTTCACGAACAACCCCCATTCGCGACCTGTTGCGCGAGGGTCAAGAGATCCTGGTGCAGGTGTCGAAGGGGCCCATTGGCACCAAGGGCGCCCGCGTCACGGCGCACGTGTCGCTTCCCGGACGGCATGTCGTCTATGTGCCAGCGGGGGACTCCGTCGGTATCTCCAAGCGCATCGGTCGCGAGGTTGAACGCAAAGCGCTGCGGGACATTCTTGAGTCCGTGAAGCCAGAGACAGGCGGCATCGTACTCCGCTCCCTTGGCTCCGGCATCACCAAGAAGCAGCTCAAGGCGGATATTGGCTACTTGGTGAAGGTCTGGGACGGCGTGCAAGCGGCCGTCGAGCACAACAAGACATCACGGAAGAAGCTAAAGGCGCCGTGTCTGATTCACGAAGAGCCTGACATTGTGCTGCGCAGCGCGCGCGACATCTTCACGGAGAGCGTCGACGAAATCGTCGTAGATGACCCCGCCCAGTTCGAACGACTGAAGAACTTTCTCGGGATGTTCCTAGCGGAGCGTATCGACGACATTCAGTTCTATGATGGCCAGGAGCCACTCTTTGATGAGTTCGGCATCGAAGACGAGATTGCACGCGCACTCTCGCGCAAGGTCTCGTTGCCCTCCGGCGGCTACCTGATCATCGACCAAGCGGAAGCACTGACGGCTGTTGACGTGAACACCGGTCGATTTACCGGCAAGGGACGAGACGTCACAGAGACGATTCTCCAGACCAACCTCGAGTCCGTCAAAGAGATTGGCTACCAGCTTCGCTTCCGAAACATCGGTGGGCTCATCGTTCTCGACTTCATCGATATGGAGAAGAGCAGCCATCGCGAGAAGGTCTACAAGGCTCTTGTCGCCGTCCTGCGTGACGACAAGGCAAAGACCACGGTCGTTCGGATCTCCGAGCTTGGGCTCATTGAGATGACGCGAAAGCGCACTCGTGAGTCCCTCGGACGAATGCTCTACGAGCCCTGCTTCTACTGCGATGGCACGGGCGCGCTGAAGTCGAAGACGACGGTTTGCCACGAGATCTTCAGGCAGCTTCGGCGCGAGAAAGATAGCCTTCCTGGCTACAAGATCACCATCACGGCTCACCCTTCCGTGTGCGACACGCTCGAGCGCGAAGAACGTGAGGCACTCGAGGCGGCGTCCCAGGTGGTTCAACGACGTATCGAACTTGCCCCGCGAAAGGACTATCATCTGGAGCAGTTCGACCTAACGGCGGGCTAGCGAAGCGGGGAGCGGACGATGAGCAAAGACAAGCGGCATGAGACGCGGGTAACGATCAACAAGGACTTCGAGTCTTTTGATGCCTTCGTGCACGAGTACGTCACGAACATCTCACGCAGCGGCGCGTTCGTTAAGTCGAAGCAGCCGCTCCCTATCGGCACTGAGGTCAACCTCAAGTTCACCGTGGTGATGGACGAAGTCGAGACCATCGAAGGTGTCGGAGAAGTGGTTCGCGTCGAGAAGGACCCACCCGGCATGGGCGTCGTCTTCACGAAGCTGAGCAAGTACTCTGAACATCTGTTGGCCACACTTTTGACGGCGCGAACTCCGGTCGAAGGCAACGACGAATGAGCACGCGCATCGGCGGCCGAAAACTCACTGAGCTGAGCGACGAAGAGCTCCGGTCGGAGGCGACGCGGCGTCGGAAGCTACGCACCGGTGGGCAGTCGATGCCCGCGGAGATGAAGCGATACTTCGCAAGTCTTGAGCTGGCTGAAACGGCGACGCGCGACGAGGTCGAAGACGCCTACGTGCGGCTCATCGAAAAGTACGACCCCGAAAAGCGACGCGGCGACGCGAAGAAGTTCGAGGCCGCCAAGGAGCTCTCTCGTTCGTTGAGCCGAGCGTATCGAAGGCTCTCGGACTGGTTTGAGAAGAACTGAGCGACCAAGCAGGGTCTAGTCGTCTCCGCTGGGACGTTGGGTCCAGCGCGGCGGCCATCAAGTGCGTAAGCCAACGGTCATCTTTCGATGCTGTGGCGAAGCGCTTACTGGAAGTAGAAGCGTTGGGGTCTAGTTGGTGACTAGATATCCGGCCTTGACCAACTTCACGAAGATGTTGCTGGTGTCCAGGTCGGTGGCGGCGCTTCTGTCGAGCACCATCCCTACGTTGCCAAGGTTGTGCGCGAGTTGCAGCACATCGAGTTCGTCCGGCGAGAGATCCCGCAGCGGTGAAGTCATTGGGGAAGACACTCGGACGCTCGCGGCAAGCGACGGCATGTCCGCCCCAAGTCGGCGCGATTCGTCGAGCTGACGCATCGCCTCCATGAGCAAGCCCTCGGTGCTCATGTTGATGGTCTGTGGGAACTCTTGTTCCTGAACACCTTCCATGTCGAAGGTGCCTTGGTCCCAGGTGATGATTCGGTAGAAGCTCTTCTCGGGACTGGCGTCGAAGTTATCGTTGATGGTCGCGAAGACGACGCGGCCCTTGTCGAGGTAGATGTGACCGACGTCGGCGCCGGTGCGAACGACAAGGGTGCCGCTCTTTTTGGAAGCTCCGAACAGCTGCAGCAAATCCGGAAGTGGCACTTCGGAGATGGAGCCGGTCATCGTGCGCACGTTGTTGCTGCGCTTACCCGAGGCCACATCCTCGAGGCGCGCTTGGGCTTCTCGAAGGTTCGGGCCGCCATCCGTTGCGACGACCTTGATGATGCTGGTGCCGATCAGAATGCGGTCACCTTCGTCGAGCTTGGCGCGCTTTATCTTTTCGCCGTTGACGAAGCTCCCGTTCGTCGAGCCGAGATCTTGGAGGAAGATCTGCCCGGAGGTAACGGTGATCTTCGCATGGCGCCGAGAGACCATATCCTCGACGAGAACCATGTCGAGTTCGCTCGAACGTCCAATGACGATCTCACCTGAATCCGGGAGGGGGAACTCTCCGCCTTGGTACTTGCCCGAGATGAAACGAAGGGCATGTGAGCGGGATAGTTGGGGCGAGGTCATGAGGGGAGACGAGGGTTCGAGTCCAGAGCGTAGGCTAGGAGCCTCGGGGGTTATCGGTCAAGGTTCCGGACCTCCAACTCGCTGAAATTTCCCAGGATCGCGCTCGTTGATGGGAATTGAGTGGCTGTCGCTAGCCCCGGTGCGTTCATTTTACGCCTCGAAGCGGGATTCGGCCAGTTCTCGTTTCGCCCTCCCCGTTTGCGGGCTTCATCGACGGGATCCCCCCATGCCTTCGTGAGGTGCCTTCAGCGGCACAAATGGTACAAGAGCGTGTGCTGCACATGCCCCGACGAAGTCTGTGGTGGTGTGTGTGCATAGCGATGACGCTGGCTTTGACGCTTCGGGCGGACGCTCAGGTTCGTGACCGGAACGTGCGCTGGCATCAGATCGAAACCGATCATTTCGTCATCGCGTACCATGAGCCGCTTGGGATCCTCGCCCGGCGATCCGCGTTTCTCTGTGAACGGGCCCACGCGCGCGTGTCGGACGTTCTGGCCACGGAGACCGACGAGAAGACCTACGTCGTTCTAACGGATGGGACGGACTCCGCGAATGGGTCAGCGACCTCGCTGCCCTACAACACGCTGCGCCTCTTCGCGTCGGCTCCCGACGACCTGTCGTCTTTGGGAGATGTGGACGACTGGCTTCACCTACTGATCACGCACGAGCACACCCACGTACTTCATCTCAATACGATCGGCGGGCTGCCGGCGATTCTGAATCGAGTTCTCGGAAAAACGTTCGCTCCCAACCTGGTTCAACCGCGTTGGTTTATCGAGGGGCTCGCGACATATATGGAAACGCGCGAGAGCAGCGCAGGACGACTCCGCTCGAGTCAGTTCAAGATGTTCATGCGAATGGACGCTCTGGAAGATCGTATGATGCGTCTCGACCAGATCTCGAACGTCGTCGACCGGTGGCCGCGCGGTAACGCCTACTATCTCTACGGCTCGCACTTCGTCGATTGGATCGCGGACCAATACGGAAGCGAAGCGCTGACGGTGATCAGTCACGAGTATGGCCGACGTCTAATTCCATATGGGCTTAACCGGGCGGCCCATGAGGCGACGGGCTCCACGTTCGTCGAGCTCTACGAGCGTTGGCAGAACCATCAGCGTGAGCTGGCGACAGCAACCCAGGATGCCGTCGATGCGGAAGGTCGCGTCGAAGGCGTGCGCCTGACGCGGCGTGGTGATGTCGCTCGGAGCCCGCGCTGGTTGGATGATGACACCATCGTCTACTCCCTCTTCGCCGGCGGCCTCGACAGCCAGCTCCGAGCCGTCTCGCGCCACGGCGACGGTGAAGGACAACAGGTTGTACGTACGGCGGGCACTGCGTACTGGAGCACGGCACCTGGCGGCGATATCGTGTACAGCGCGGTGGATACGGCGGGTGATATCTACTCGCTCTATGACCTCTTTCGTCGCTCCCCGGACGGGGAGGTGGAGCGCCTGACAACGGGCTTTCGTGCGCGCGACCCTGACGTGCGAGGCGAACGTGTGGTGTTCACGCAAAACGGCGCAGGCACCACGCACTTGATGATCGCAGACCTCAACGATGTGGTTGGTACGGCGCGTGTGTTGTTGCGGAACCCTCGCTTTGCTCAAATCTATACGCCGCGCTTTTCGCCCGACGGTCAAACCGTCGCCATCAGTCGCTGGACGCGTGGCGGCTACCGCGACATTCAGCTCGTCGATGTGGCAAGCGGCCGCGTTCGCGCC
>JBLHKB010000463.1:0-5774 GCA_047619315.1 Polyangiales bacterium | reverse complement strand
ATCCAAACGTGTCCTGTTCTCGGTTCTCCTTTGAATCTGAGATACAAAGAGGGGTCGAACGCCCATGATGAAGTCGCCCGCTCGCTTTTTGTTCTTTCTGGGAGCGCTTTCCTGCGCAGGCCCCACCGCAACTGGTCCGGTCTACTCGGAGGAGGCTCTCGTTGAAGCGGAAGCTGTAGCCGTGGTGACACCGGCAACCCGGACTACGGGCTCGCCGAGCACTGTTCCGATCGTCTTTGAGCTGACGTCGCCGGAATCACTCGCGTCTTGGATGGAGCGAGGCTGGGTCCAGTCCCATCGCACAGACCACTCAACAAGGGGCCCAGACAACCGGTGGTCTGCATTCCACGCGGTTGAAGTTGACGAGAGTCCAGATGCCGCCGACTGGACGCCATCGCAGTTCATCGACGGCACCCTTCGGGTCAAAGACGGCTTTTGGTCCCATCGCCAAAGCGGGCCAGAGTCGTGGTCACAGGTGAGCAACGCGCAGGGCTGGGCGGTGGAGGTGAAGGCTCGACTTGCTCCCGACGTCGATGGCGATCAGCGCGGGGCCGCAGGTATCATCACCATCAACGACGGCACTCACCCGCATGTGCTGAGCTTTCGGTCGGGCTTCGCCATGCTTGCGGGCCGTCGGGTGGAGCTTGGGACCGACGTGCATGAGGCACATACCTACCGCGTCGAGGGAAGGGGCGACTGGCTACGCCTCATCATCGATGGTCAAATGCGCATGGAGATTTGGCGGGCTCGAAGTGAAATCGGCCACCCCAACGCCACGCTTGGGTTTGGCGCATCATGCGCTGTCCCGATATTGGATGTCTTTTGGATCGGCTACGATCTGTCGCCCGACTTGGCCGACGTGGAGTGTCGATCTTGTGGCGATCAGCTCGCCGAGCTGCGTCGAACCATAGCCCCCACAAGCTCGCCATCTCGTGGGCCTCAGGTGCCAGCGTCAAACGATTCGTGCATGGCCTATCACGCGGTGAGTATCCTTCTGGGGAAAACACTGACGTCTACTTTGCGCGGAAGGGGCACCGATGCGACGACGTTTGCAGAACCGATCCTAGGTCTCTTGCCGGTTCAGAGTGCCTCGGAGCTGCGCCCCGTTGTGCGTCTGCTCCAGCGTTGGCGGCGTGAGACGAACGAGCGAGACCGCGTTCAGCAACGCCGGGCGCGGGAGATGGATCGTCGCAGGATCGAGGCGCGGCGCAGACGACGAAAACCTGGGGGCCTCGTCCCACTTGTGCCGATGCGTCAGCAGATGCGTCCTGCGCGGCTCCCGAATCACACGCTCGAGCTCATCGAAGCGTGCGAAAGCCTCGTCTCTGGAAATGTGGGAGCCACATGGGAGCATCTTCGTGCGGCGTCATTTGACTCTGAAACGTATCGGGAACTCGAAGGCCGTGCCGCGTCGTGCGTCCTTGAGTGATCTCTGATTCCCGCTCTTCCAAACATTGCCAGCGATAGGAAACGAACCCGAGCCGCTTTTGACGGGTGGGCTGGGCCAGGTGCAAAGAAATGATGTGCTCTGCGTCCGTGCATTGCGTGCGTCGCTCTGAGATGTGCTCTAGGCTTCCGCGCGTGTTTCGGAGGCTTTGGATCAGCGCTGCGCTTTGCACCTTGTTTGCCTGCGGAGCGGTTCGCCCATCGTTCGACGAAGCCCCCCGCGTGACGACTTCAGTCCGGGTCACTGATTCGCCGGTATGCCGCATCGAAGGCGTCTTGCGCGACTCCGTCGCCGAAGGGCTTGGGTCTGTCTCCTTCACTCCAAATGCTGCTTCGATGATTCGCGTCGACGTGCGCCTGGCGGAGTCGGCCATGGGATGGCGCGGACGTATTGAAGTTAGGGGAAGCGATGACATGAACCTAGGCCAGCGAACTCTGGACTTAGCCGCTGGCTCCTGTGACGACGCTCGTTCCTCCCTCTCCTTCATCTTGGCCATGTTGGTGGAGACGCCCGCTGTAACCAACGCCGTCGAGGAAGCCCAAGCGCAGCCGGAGCCCAGCGAGCGTGTCGTCCGACTTGGCGTACTTGGCGGAGCCTCGCTTGGGCGCACGCCAGCCGTCGCCGGGTTCGTGGGGCTATCTGGCGCGCTCTCCTGGCCTCATTTCGATCTTCGCGTCGAGGCGCGGGCGCTGCTCCCGGGCGAAGAAAAAGCAATGCCTGGTTTTCGGGTCTGGGGAGCAGAGCTGGCGGTTCTAGCCTGCCCGACGCTGAACCTGGGCGAATCTGGAGCGCTCGGGCTGTGCGGCGGTATTCGCGGGGGTATTTTGCGAAGTGAAGGCATCGGCTTCTCTCCCAATATCGCGACCGTCGGTGGACTCGCGGACGCGACACTTTCCCTTCGTCCAGCGCTTCGCGTCGGCCGCTTCTCCCTTGGCGTCGAGGTGGTGAGTGGTGTTTCCTTGGTTCGTCCCGAGTTTGCTTTTCGCCAAGGAACAGACCTGGTGCGAGTCTATGAGCCGTCAAGATTCTGGGGTGAGCTTAGTCTTTTTACGTCGTTTTCCCTCTGAGCCGGGTGTGACCCGCTCTTTTTGCACCGATCTCATAATCAAGCAGCCTTGAAGGCACTCATCATCGTGACAGCGACCCAGAAAGCGACGGAGGTTCAAGCGCGCATGCGCGAGATCTTCGATGCGCATTCTGGAGATGTCTGGCGAACGGCTCGATTTTTGGGTGTTCGCGAGTCTGATTTGGCGGACGTAAGCCAGGAGGTCTTCTTGACCGTTCACCGACGTCTGCCCTCGTTTGAAGGGCGTTCGTCTCTCCGAACGTGGATCCACGGCATTGTGATTCGCGTGGTGTCTGCGTACAGGCGCCGAGCACATCGGCGTCACGAGGTGGTGACGAGCCAGCTCCCAGATGAAGCTGTCGACCCTGAGCAAGAGCAACGGCTCATCAGCCAAGAGCGCGCAGGTCGGCTTGAGGAAGCCGTTGCACGTCTCGACGACAAGCAGCGTTTAGTTTTCGTTTTGTATGAACTTCAGGAGTTGGCGATGAAAGATGTGGCGACGTCGCTGGAGATTCCCTTACAGACCGCTTACTCGCGCCTGAAAGCTGCTCACCGTTCAATTCGCGATACGTTTGAAAGGGTTTCCGATGGATGAAGAACCAAGACTTCGTCACGAGGACTCCGCCCTGGGCGAAGCGATCCGTGGCGCCCAAGCGGTGGGTCCTACCGACGCAGAGCGCAACAAGATCGCGGCAGGTCTCGGCGCTATTCTGGGGTCCCCGTTCTCTGGCGGCGGCCTCCCGGCTGTACCTGAAGCCACGACGGGCGCGACGACCGCTACAGGAGCGGCGCTCGTTAAGTGGGCCGTGGCTGCCTGCTTGGTGGGTGGCGCTGTGTGGTGGGGTTTGCCGCAGGCGGGGCCAGATTTGAGTTTGGCGGCGGCGTCAACGACAGCTCCGGTTGAGGCCCCGGTGGAGGTTCCAGCGGTGGAGGTTCCAGCGCTTGAGGCGCTGGCGGCTCCGGTGGTTGAGGCCCCGGCGGCTGTGGAATTGCCAGCGTTCGTCGAGGTGGACGAGACGTTGGGAAATACGCTCGCTGCGAACGCCCCAAGCCGCGAGAGGACCCCGCGGTCCACCCCACGGGTTCGAGGATCCGGGTCCGAATCCGAATCCGAGTCCGAATCTGAGTCCGGGTCCGGGTCTGGGTCCGCGACATCGGCCGTTGAGCCGATCGCTGCGGCCTCGCCAGAGTCAGAGGCGGTGCAGGAGCCCGACGAGGAAAGCCGGCCTTCGGAACTTGGACTCCTCGCTGAGGCGCGTCGCGTACTCCGAAGCACGCCCGCTCAGACGCTGCGTCTCACCAACCAGCACCGCGACCGCTTTGACCGTGGTGCCCTCGTGGAGGAGCGCGAAGTTCTCGCCATCGAGGCGCTTGTGCGCTTGAGCCGGCGCTCTCAAGCTGAGGCCAGGGCGGAGCGGTTTCGCCGTTCCTATCCGCGGTCGATTCATACGACGCGCGTTTCTGCTATCTTAGTTCGTTAGTGCGCCATACCATCCATGATCGTTTTGCTTCGGTGAGCTGGGTTCTTCCGGCTCTCATCTCACTCTTCGTCGGTGCCTGCGGCTACACTCGCTTTGTGGGTGTGTTGCCCGAAGAGGAGGCCCGCGTCTTCACCGGCTCGGGCTCACTCACTCTCTTTGGCAGCGACATAGACGTCGATGGAAACTACTACCTCGTCGGAAACGTCGAGGGAGTCGTCGAGCTCGGATCCATCGAGCTTCGCGGTGATACAGCGCAAACGGCGTTCGTCGCGAGCTTCACTCGAGAAGGAGAACCGCGGTGGGGCCAGACTTGGTCAGGATCCTTTGCGCGTGCCACCGCCGTCGATGTACGCGGCGAATCCGTCGGGGTGACTGGGTATGTGAGAGGTCCGATTTCTGGGCCTTTTCCCCTTACGACAGGCTCGCGCCAAGAGCTCTTTGTTTTCAGCTTTGACCGGCAAAGCGGTGCGCCCCTGTCTTCGCCGCTCGCCTTCGCGAGTGCGGCTGGCAACGTGCAGGGTAAGGGGATCGTGTCGTCGGGTTCCTTCACGGGGCTCTGCGGTCACTACATCGGAGCTGTTGATTTTGGCCTGGGTTCTTTGGCGGTCAGTCCACTCGACGCAGATCATGGATTTGTTGTGGTGTTCGACTCTGTCGGCGAACCAGTTTGGTCCGAGTCGGTCGTGGGCGCGAACACCTTGCTGGGCGGAGGGTTTCTTCGAGCGGACGGCAGCGCCATCGCTAGCGGTGTTTATCGAGATGGCATCATCGGTGGAAGAAATGCGGTGGGACAAGACGCTATCGTCATCAGTTTCAGCAGCGACGGCACTACGGAATATGAGCTTGGGTTCGGCTCGGCGGGAGGCGATCAAGTGGACGCCGTCGCGGCCTTCGAAGATGGGGTCGTCGTCGTGGGAACGAGCGAAGGTGAATTGAGCATCGCTGGCGAGACCCTTGATGCTCGCGGAGGCCGAGATGCTTTCATCGTGCGCCTCGATGAAACCGGAGGGGTTGTTTGGGCGCGTTTGCTGGATGGAACGGGCGACGAGAGCCTTCGCCGTATACGCGTCGACGAAGGACGAATTTATGTCGCCGGAGATTTCGACGACGAGCTTCGTTTCGGGGACCATGTATTCCGCTCCAACGGCGGCCGAGATGTGATGGTTTTGGTCTTTGACGCCGATGGAAATGAGAGCGACGCCGCTCAACTTGGCGGAACCGGGAATGAGTCCGTCGGCGGTTTCGAAGTGCAAGGGAGCCGCGCGTGGTTGGCGGTGAGCTTGGATGGCGAGACTGTTCTCGACAGCTCTGGGCCGCAGCTCGGTCTGTTCGGACTCCGAACTCTGCAGTTTTAGCGGACGTCGGGTAATTCTTACCCTCGATGCAAAAAAGCGACGTCGTGATCATAACTGGGGTCTCGTATGTGCACTACAGGGCATGATTGAACGATCGTGCGGCGCTCTCGTCTTGATATTGGTTGGCTGTCAGGGAGCTATCGGCGAAGTGAGCGGCACCACGGAAGCTCTGCCGCCCATCGAGCTTGCTGAACAGTGCGACCCTTCGGCGGCGCCGGACGCTGAGCTTTTGCGCATCGACCGTCAAAGCTATGAGACAGCGCTTCGCTCGCTCTTCGGTGACGAGAACGTGGCTGCGGTCTTGCCCGCCGTCGAGGGGGTTCCAAACACCCAGCTGGGTCAATACCGCTCAGAGGTAGGGGTACCTTCCATCGACGTCATCCAGTCGTATGTGGATGTGGCGAGCTCCATCGCGTTCTACCTCA
>JBLHKB010000462.1:0-5780 GCA_047619315.1 Polyangiales bacterium | reverse complement strand
GGCGTTCGACTTCTCCTGCTTGGCTGCTCGTCAGGGTTCCGTAGACGCCGCGGCCTAGCTCTTCGTAGAGCGAGCATGCAGCGGCAGGCTGAGCGAGGTCCGTCAGGACGCCGGCCAAGTTGAATGCAGCTGCGCTCGTCGGGTGAAGCTCGAGGGAGCGCTCAAACGCGACGCGCGCGGCATTTGCGTCATTCTGTTCGAGAGCTGCGACGCCTGCAGCAAACATCGCTTGCGCGTCAGCAGCGTCGTCAGCGCTGGCCGAGGCTGTGACGCAGAAGACCACTAAAACCATCAGAGCCCGCAACACGTACGGACAATATCACTGATCGTCCGGCCACATCCACACGGAGCGCATCGAGGGCGTGGAGTCCATTCGAGGTCGCATATTCGCCCGACGTCGGCGCATGGTGACGACAGGCACCGATGGCTCTGGTTCCGACGGTTCAACGGGTACTTCGGCGGGCAGCGGCCGTAATGGCAGTGCTTCGATGGGCGTTGGGGCTGGGGGAGCCAAGCCCATTGAGTCCACGGGCTCCTGAGGAGGAGGAGGCGCCGACTCCCATGCGGAGGTCTCCACCGGTGCGTCATCACGAAGAAAGAAAGACGCTCCTACGCCTGCCGCGAGGCAAAGCGCAGCCACTGCAATGAGAAGAGGTCGCCGCGAACGAGGCGCTACAGGGACACCCACGACAGCGGACCCGTGAGCGGTCGGGGGCGCTGCGGCCAAGGTGGCAATCGTTGCTTCAATGCGCTTCTGCGCGGCGATGCGCACATCCCCGAAGGTGGCCAGCATATAGGTCGCGAGATCGACCTTCCCTTCTTCAAGGGCGAGGGCCTGACCGATTTCATCGAGTCGTTCAGCCACATTTTTGGCGGTTTTCGGCCGCGCCTCAGGGTCTTTCGCTAGAAGTTCAAAGCAAAGCTCGACGAGTTCGGGCATGAGATGGTCCCGTTCTTCGCCCACATCCGGCGGCGCTTCTTCGAGAATTCGCCGGGGCGCTGGCGTGTCTCCTGCTCCGTACAGCCGGCGGCCTGCCAAGAGTTCGAAGAGGACGACGCCTAGGGCGAACACATCGGAGCGTCGATCGATGTCTTGAAAGCGTAGTTGCTCTGGTGACATGTACCCGTACTTGCCTTTGAGTACGCCGCTCTGGGTCTTCGTCAGACGCCCGAGCGCTTTGGCGACACCAAAGTCCGTCATTTGCACGGCGCCGTTGTAGGAGACGAGGATATTCTGTGGCGACACATCGCGGTGCACGAGGCCAAGAGGCGTTCCGTCGTAGTTTTGCAGCTCGTGCGCGGCGTGAAGTCCGCGTGCGGCCTGGCCCACCATGTTCACGATGAGCTGAACGGGAACGTGCTCGCCGCCTCTTCGCACTCGTTTAAGAATCGCGCTCAGCGGCACGCCATCCACGTAGTCCATCACCAGAAACGGGCCGTAGTCGTCTTCGCCAACGTCGAGCACACTCACAGCGTTCGGATGGCGGAGCAGACCCGCGATGCGCGCTTCGTCGAGGAACATCGCTCGAAACGCTTCATCGCTTCGGTACTGGGCATGCAGTCGTTTCAACGCATAAAGGCGTCGAAACTGACCATCGTGGCGGACCACCACGTCCACGCGACCCATGCCGCCTTCCGCCAACGGTAAGAGGAATTGGTAGGCGCCCCCCGTGATGGTACGAACCGAATCGCTATCGTCCGTGGAATCCATCCGCAAACACTATAGCATCATCGACATGAGTGACGGCATGGACGCGCGCCTCGAAACAAACGCCTACCTCGACTTTGCACGCGGCGACTTCTCTCAGACTCCAGCTCTCCTCGCCGGTTTGGAGGGGAATCAAAGCGACGAGGCGCGAGCCCACGCGTTCGCCATCCGAGCTCATCTATGGTTCGCCGACCTCCCAGGCGGCGAGCTTCCGGACCCGGCAGCACTTCGGACGACATCGCGAACGACGGACGCTCAACCCGCGGCGCTGCGTGCATGGGTTCTGTTGCAGCAAGCGCGGCTCTTGGCGTTCGAACTTGAGCCGGCGCTAGGCGCCGCGACGGAGGCCGCCATGCTCGATGGTCTGGACGCGGCCTCGGCGATTCGTCGCGACTTTGTGCAACTCGCTTGGGAGGCCTCTCAGCCAGACCGAAGCGTCACAGCTCGACTCACCATGCTCTTCGATCAAGCGAAGGGTATAGGTCTCGCTGCGCTGACCATCGACATCCAGTCCTTGCTTGGACTGGCGCTACTTGTGCGTGGCGAACTGGGTCAGGCAACGATGGTTGCGCGGCGCGCATCTCGGATGGCACGAACGGAGGGCTTTCCTCAGCAGCAGTACATGGCCAACCTTCTCCTCGCGCGGGTGCGACGATTGAGCGGGGTTCCGCACCTTGCCACTCATATTCTCCGTGCCCTCGCCACCATCGCACCTTCGCCCTATCAAGGATGGATCCGCTGGGAGCGCGTCCTGGCTGGGACCCTTTCCCAAGGCAACGAGAGTACTTCAAGCTCCGCCGGCCGAGCGGCGATCATCCTCGAAAGCGTCTTCGAAGCGGCCATAAATGGTGAGCCCGAAGCGCTGCGCGCGTCAAGTGAAGCGCTTCTGCAGAAGGCCCGCGAAGTCCCGATGATATGGCATGAGACGCAAGATCTCTGCGTCGCCCTCGACGCGGAACGGCCGCTCTCGCAAGCCAGCGAGCCGATGAACGCCTGGATACGCGGGGAATCGGCGCTCCCTCCCCATGGCCTCTACGGTGTAACGAAAGAGACCGGCGAGGAGCCGACGGCGGAGCGTGATGTCGGTTACGTTTTGGTCGAACCAGGTCGCCAGCCTCGCCGAGTGCTCGGACTTGCGAAACCAACTTCGGGCGCCGCACTTTTTGACGATGGCCGTCAAACCGACCGGAGAAAGAGTCGAGTCGAGACCGGGCTTGCGGTGTTGGCATTGGCTTCGCTCGGACCTCTCGAAGACCGCGCTTTCTTTCGCCAGGTGTACGGGTTTGAATTCAACCCGGCCGTTCACCCCGCGGTGCTGGATGCTCTGGTAAGCCGGATGCGCAAGGCACTAGGCGAAGCTGGGCGTCTGAACCGAGACACTGGCCGGCTCCAGATCGAGTTTTCACGCAGCGCCGCCCTCCCCGACCCACGCTGCGCGCAGCCCGTCGAAGAACGCATCCTCCGCGTCCTGGTTCGCGCCCAAGACGGCAGCGCCAAAGACGCAGCGGCTCGCTTAGGCCTTCCGCTGCGAACGATTCAGGAAGCTCTCAGGGAGCTCACGGAAGATGGCGCCTGCATCAAGCGTCGTGACGGCCGCAAGATTGCTTATATCGTTGAAGACACGACGTTTGCGCCGCCCACGCAAAGTGGCGTGAGCCCTCGCTCCTAGTCGACCTGGTTCATGTACTCCTCGATGTTCTCGTAGCCGTCGCCGTCGCCGTTTCCCAAGCATCAGCCATGCCGTCGGTCCGTGTTGTAGTCGCTCGAACGAACGTGGATGGGCCGAGCCCCGATGCTCTCGACGAAATCCTGGATATCCTGCCCACGAAATCGCGCGTTGATTGTCGAGGTAACGGTGATGCCGCCTACCGGCGCCGTTTGACCAGCAATGGTGACGTCGCTGCCGGACAGCGTGAGCCATGATTCCAAGTCAATCACGTCGAAAACATCGAAGACGATAGTGGAGAGCGTAGGCTGCCCACGAAACCAGCGGAAGGTGCCTTCGCTTCCGTCCTCGAGGAGATTCGCGACGTGAGAGACGCTGCCGCCACGGCCGCCGGTGGCGTACGCGCCTGCGCCAGAAGCGGTGGTGAACGTCTTGAGTTCCTGAGGTCCGACGTCTGAGAGTCCACCGTCAGTCATCCCCACGGGGGCAACCTCATCAACGCAGGCTCGAGCGAGAACCACCAGAACGCCGGCGCACGAACTTCCATGACTCGAAGCGTAAGCGCACTTCTGGTGGCCGTGCCTAACGGCAATTGCGCAAATCCTCCGGCGACTGTGGAACCTGAGGCCAAGATCGTTGTCGATAACCGCATGCTTCGCATGTTGGCGGGTTCGATGACGCTGGTGGCCGTGGTCGCCTGGTGGGCGTCCGGGGCGTCTGGACGTGCGCTCGCAGAACGTGAGGACTCGTGGGGACGGCCCATCCGGGCGGGAGACCTCGTCTTTCAAGACCTCGACTGCGGCGAGCGCTGCGCATTGATTCGTTCCGTCACGGACTCCCACTATTCGCACGTCGGCATCGTCGTTGAGCATGAAGGCGAGCGCACGGTCTGGGAGGCCTTCGCGCCCGTCGGTCCAGTTCCCCTCAAGGAGTGGGTCCGGCGTGGAATCGGCGCCAAGGTGGCGGTGTACAGACCCCGCGCTTCCCTTGTGCCGCTTCGGCTTCGGGTGGAGGTGGCCATGGAGGCGATGGCGGGCCGTCCCTACGACGGAGACTATCAGTGGGACGAAGCGCGTATCTATTGCAGCGAGCTTGTGGCGAAAGCCTACGACGAAGCTGGGAGACAGCTGGTTGTACCCCACACCGTGGACCTCGGTCATCACGAAGCGCGCGTGTCGCACCTGTCTGACGGGCGCCTAACAAACGACACTCTTATGGTGACACCGGCGGACTTGGCGCGTAGCGAGTTCTTTGTGCGCGTCGTCGACGAACTCGAGTAGCGCAACTCCTGTCTTTCACTTAGCTAGCTGTCCTCTGCAGGAATCAGCGCAGAAATACCGTCCTCCAAGAGACCGACAAGCTCCGGATCCATGAACTGATACTCATCGGGAATGTGGAGCACCTCGATGTGCACCGGGAGCGGACGTCCGAAACGCTTGCGCAAGATATCCCTGTGTTTCGTTTCCATGACGACGATAATATCGGCCCAGTCGATGTCGCCTTGGTTTACGCGACGGCGCGCCTTTGGACTGGTACCGGCGGAACGTACGGAAAGACCCGGCCGCCCACGGAAGACCTCCTCGGCGGTGGGGCTTCGCCACTGATTTCGACTGCAGAGAACGAGGATGCGCATCATCCGTGATCCTTAAAATGTACGCGTCGCATCATTTGTAGAATCACCGGACCAGGCTGCTAAAAGCCGCGGAGGATATCGAGTAGATCACCGATACGACGAGCGGCTTCTTCGTCCGCGTCGGCGTCCGAAAGAAGGGATTCGAGGCCGGTCCGTGTTTCGGCGCAGACGGTTCGCAAGCTCGTCACGTCGCCGCTGAGAGTTTCGACGCGCTGCTCCGTTTGCTCGAGCGCTGTCTCTCTGGCGGTGAGCTTCTCTTCCAGGTCTGCGGGACCAACAGGGGTCTGCTTGAGGAGCTGGATGACTCGCTCATCGGCGACCGTGCGTGCTGCGCGTTCATGCTCCAGGGCTTCTTGAAGTCGCCCCGCTCGCTCTTCGAGTTCCAGCGCATCAGTGTTCGAATCACCGCCGCCTCCACGAACACGACGTTCGAGTGCGCGAATCCGGTCGTCGCGTTCTTCGAGTTGCGCCGTCAGGGAGCGCATCAGCGTTTCGTGTTCAGCGTCGCCTTCGGATGAGGGCGACGCCTCACCTCCGGCGGACGTAATCGTCGAACGCTCCGGAACAAAACCTTGGTCCTGCAGGGATGCGAGGGTTGCTCTCGCGGCTCCAAGCGCTGCGGTCGCTTTTTCCTTGAACGCTTTCAAGCCAGCAACGGTGTCTTCAGCGGCGCTCGCGTGATCGCGAAGAGCGCCGAGCTCACCTTCGACTTCCCCGAGTCGTGTCGCGGCCGCGTCACGCGCCTCCGCGGCTGCGTCACGCGCCTCCGCAAC
>JBLHKB010000461.1:0-5781 GCA_047619315.1 Polyangiales bacterium | reverse complement strand
AGCTTCCTCCGCAATCCACGTCTGTTTCGTCGCCGTTTTGAGCTCCGTCGATACAGCTCGTTGCTGCACAAACGCCACCTCCGCAGACTCTGCTTATGCAGTCATCGCCGACGCCGCAGCTGAGGCCTCCACCGCATCCGTCGCAGGTGCCGCCGCAGTCCACGTCGCTTTCATCTCCGTTTTGCAGGGCGTCCCCACAGGTCGGCGCTTGGCAAAGGTCGCCGACGCAAACGCCACTTCCGCAATCTGTGGACGAACTGCAGGCGAGCCCATCGGCGCAGCTGCCGCAACTCCCTCCACAATCCACGTCGCTCTCATCCCCGTTTTGAACGCCATCGGCGCAGGTCGGGACCGCACACGTCTCTCCGCTACACACCCCGCTCGTGCAGTCCCCAGCGACGACACAAATGAGCCCGTCGGTGCAAGGAGCGCAGCTTCCGCCACAGTCCAGATCGGTCTCGCTCCCATTGACGAGAGCGTCGTTGCACGCAGGCGTCACGCACATTTCGCCCGTGCAGATTCCGCCGAGGCAGTCGCTAGCAGCGGCGCACCCAAGCCCGATGGCGCAGCCACCACAGCTTCCGCCACAGTCCACATCGGTCTCGTCCCCGTTGGCAGTCTCGTCCACACAGCTTGGGGTCTGACAGAGGTTGTCTGCGCAAACGCGGCTGACGCAGTCGCTGGGGATCACACACATCAAAGCGTCGGTGCATGGGTTACAGCTCCCGCCGCAGTCGAGATCGGTTTCGGTCCCGTTTTGAACGGTATCGTCGCAGGCGCTCGTGCAGGTCCCGCCGACACATCGTTCGCTTTCGCAGTCGTCGTTATCGCCGCAGGAGCCGCCGTCTACGCAGGGCCCGCAGACGCCTCCACAATCCACGTCGGTTTCGGTCCCATTTTGGGCGGCATCGGAACAACTCGGCGCAGCGCAGATCTCCTCGGCGCAAACAATGCTCTGGCAGTCCTCGGCGAGGACACAGCCTTCGCCGTCTTCACAGGCGGCGCACGAGCCCCCGCAATCTACGTCGGTCTCGTCCGCGCCTTGGCGTCCATCATCACACGTCTCCGCCGGACCACTGTCATCGCCCGCGTCACCAGGTCCCGCGTCACCAGGTCCCGCGTCACCAGGTCCCGCGTCACCAGGTCCCGCGTCACCAGGTCCCGCGTCATCGCCTCCATCGGTCGTGACGTTCGCCGCGTCGGGGCCCACATCCGGGCCGCCATCGAAGGCGAAGGGATCATCGCCGCAGCCCGCCCACAGCCCGACGAGGACGACGAGGCCGAACCTTGAAAGGGCCGACGTGAACGCGGACCGTGGTTGAAGAGGCTTGGCCTTATATGTGTGGCGCATCCGTACGATGGTACCACGTCTGGGTTAGTGCCTTAGACCGCAAAGTCCGAGGCGATGGCTGCCACCAGAGCTTCGCCACGGGCACGGGCATCCGCGATGGACTCGCCGTCTTGAATTTCGATGCAAACGTCGATGTAGTGCTTGATCTTTGGCTCTGTACCGCTGGGGCGAAGCATGGCGCGGTGATTGCCCTCGAGTTCGAAGAGCACCACATTCGCCGGAGGAAACGTAAGTGCTGACTCGGCGCCGTCCGCCGTGATGCGTTTGCCCGTTTGGAAATCCTGCGTCGCGATGATCGCTTTGCCGCCGAGGCTCGTTGGCGGTTTCTCGCGTGCGGCCTGCATGCGTGCGTCGATCTGCGCGCGCCCATCGGCACCCGGAAGAACGATCGAAATTTGGTCCGACAGGAAGAGTCCGTAACGGCGCGCCATCACCTCGAGCTCGCCGACGAGCGTCCTGCCCTGGCTCTTGCACCACACTGCCATGTCGGCGAGGCAGAGCGCAGCGCTGATACCATCCTTGTCTCGGACGAGAGTGTCGACGCCGTAGCCCAACGCCTCCTCGAAGCCGAAGATATAACGGTATCCTTCCGCCTCAAGCTGCAGCGAGCGGTTCTGCACCCACTTGTGGCCGGTCAGGGTCTGCTCGGCGCGGACGTTGTGATTCTTACCGATGGACAGCAGCATCGGCGAACTGACGACGGAGCAGAGCACCAGCCGGTCGTCGCCTGTGCTGTTTTCCAGCAGGTAATGCGTCAAGAGACAGCCGATCTCGTTGCCGGTCAGAACGACGTACTTCCCGTCGTGAAGAACGCTCGCCGCCAGCCGGTCCGCATCGGGATCGTTCGCCAGCACGAGCTCTGCGCCGTGCTTTGCTGCCAACTCCAGCACGAGGTCCATCGCGCCGTCTTCTTCCGGATTCGGAAACGCCACGGTGGGGAACATCCCATCGGGCTCCGCCTGCGAAGGCACATCGTACAGCGTCGTATAGCCTGCAC
Source organism: Polyangiales bacterium (assembly GCA_047619315.1). Taxonomy (GTDB): domain Bacteria; phylum Myxococcota_A; class Polyangia; order Polyangiales; family Houyiibacteriaceae; genus JBCCRV01. The sequence continues at coordinate 3,433 of JBLHKB010000461.1, read as the reverse complement.
GCGCAAACGTCTCCTTGATGCAGGCGCCGCCGACTCCGTGCATCGCCGTGTAGGCGATGGTCAGGTCCCGTGGCAGCTCTGGATGTCGCTGCGCTTTCTGCACGCCGACGAGGTAACGCTCCTTCACTTCGGGTGACACCTCTCGGATAAGCTCGCTCTTCGGCGCTTGCTCGATGGACGCCAAGGTCTCGATGGCTTCGATCTCTTCGGCGATGCCGGCATCGTGTGGCGTAATGATCTGCGCGCCGTTGCCCCAGAACACCTTGTAGCCATTGTAGTCCGGAGGGTTGTGGCTCGCCGTGATGACGACACCGCCCGCAGCGTTCAGATCGAGCACCGCAAAGCCCACGAGGGGCGTCGGCGTTTGCTCATCGAACAGGTGTGCGACGAGCCCGTGTCCCGCCACGACGTTCGCAACATCCTCGGCGAACTCGCGACTCATCCGACGCGCATCATAGCCAATGCAGACGCCGCGCTCTTTGGCGTCTGGCACCGTCTTGAGCAGGTAGCGGCAAAAGCCCGCCGTGGCGCGCTGCACGACGCATCGATTCATGCGCTGAGGTCCAGCGCCCAGAAGGCCACGCAATCCTGCGGTACCAAACTGGATCATGCCGGAAAAGCGCTCTTCAAGCGTCTCCCCACTTTCAGCATCCAGGAGTACCTGGAGCTCCGCGCGGGTGGTCTGGTCCGGATCTTCGGCCTGCCAGGCCAGGACGCGCTCTTTGAGCGCAGGGGAAATAGCCATGCAGCGATCTACCGTGTCCTGCCCATGCTGTCACCGGTTTCGTCCTTCAGAGGCTGTTTCAGCCTTTGGTCACAGCAGGGTGAGGCCTCTCATGGCACCGACAGGCTATTCGTTCGACGTTGCGGCCATGACACGCCTAAAGAGCTACGTTCTTGATGCCTGGACCGACGGTGAAGGGGAGGGCTCAGCCCTCATTAACCCGACCACTGAAGAGACCGTCGCCACCGCTTCCACCGCCGGCATCGATCGCGCCGCCATGCTCCAACACGGCCGCGAGGTGGGTGGACCCGCTCTGCGCGCGATGACCTTCGCCGAACGTGGTGAGCTTCTCAAGGCCATGAGTAAGGCGCTCCACGACGCTCGCGAAGAGCTCATCACGGCCTCGATGATCAACGGCGGCACCCCACGCGGTGACGCCAAGTTCGACATCGACGGAGCCACGGGAACGCTCAGCTACTACGCGTCCCTCGGCAAGAAGCTTGGGGACAAAAAGTACCTGGTGGAAGGCGAGGGCGAGCAGCTGACGCGTAGCGCTCGTTTTTGGGGTCACCACATCAAGTCCGCCCGGCGCGGTGTGGCAATTCACATCAACGCATTCAACTTCCCAGCGTGGGGTCTTTTCGAAAAGGCCGCCGTCGCGCTCCTCGCTGGCATGCCCGTTGTTACGAAGCCAGGCACATCGACGGCGCTTCTCGCGCATCGCTGCATGGAAAAGATCGTGGAGGCAGACATCCTTCCCAAGGGCGCGCTGCAGTTGCTCTGTGGCAGCGCCGGCGACCTCCTCGAACACGTCGGCCCTCAAGACGTTCTCGCGTTCACCGGCAGCGGTGACACCGGCGCTCACCTTCGTGGAATGAAGGCCGTCATCGGGAACTCGGTCCGCGTCAACATCGAAGCGGACAGCCTTAACGCGACGGTCCTGGGCACCGACGTCGAAGTCGGTAGCGAAGCTTGGCATATGTTCATCGCGGACACGGCCAAAGAGATCACCCAGAAGACGGGTCAGAAGTGCACCGCCACGCGTCGCATCATGGTGCCAGCGGCCAAGCTCGACGCCGTCGCCGAGGCCCTCGGTGAAGAGATGGGTCGCACTCAGTTCGGCGCGCCGGACGCGGATGGCGTTCGCATGGGGCCGCTGGCTACGAAGCAGCAGCTCGACGACGTCCGCGCGGGCGTCGACCGACTGCTGTCGAATGGATGCCGCGAAGTGTGGCGCTCCTCCGCCAAGCCAGTGGGCGCTGTGGAAGGCAAAGGTTTCTTCTTCGCGCCGATGCTCCTCGCCTGTGACGCGCCCCATGAGTGCGCGACGGTTCACGCCTACGAAGTGTTCGGGCCTGTGTCCACGCTCCTTCCCTACACCGACGCACATGATGCTGCGGCCCTCGTCGCTCGTGGTGAAGGTGGCCTCGTGGCCTCCATCTACACGGACGATCGTAATTTTCTCAGCGACGCCTTGCTGGGAATTGCCCCGTGGACAGGCCGCATTCTTGTCGGCAGCAAGAAAGTCCAAGGCCAAGCGACTGGCCCTGGGGTGGTTTTGCCCTCGTGTGTGCACGGTGGTCCCGGCCGCGCGGGCGGTGGCGAAGAGCTCGGCGGTCTCCGCGGACTCGACTTTTATTCGCAAAGAACGGCGATTCAGGGAGATCGTGCGCTTCTCGACCGCGTCCTTGGTCTAAAGTAGCGGCACCTTGTACGACCCGCCTCCTATGTCCCGGCCACGCGCCGCTCGCTTGGCCTTCGACCGTGGTGAATGTGTTGAGCATGTTGTGATGCGCGCGTTCATGGAGCACACCGAATGGCTCGCGCCGGCGTGGCTCTTCGACAAAGCCACGGAAGGACGAAAGGTCTGCTTCGACGGACAACATGTTGTCCCCGAAGGAGAGCTCTGGGTCTTCACCGAAGCCGCCACGGCCAACCATGCGTCGCAAAGCGGAACACGTCTCGGGACGTATGTGAGCGGAATCCCCGGCACCGAGCTTTTCGGTGCCCTCAAGCAAGACAGCGGCGCCGTCCGCATCAACCCGGGCGGCTACGCCGAAGACGAACTCTGCTTCACGCCTGACGCGTATGACGGCCTCACCGAATGGGCCACGGGCATCGCCATCGAACGCGGCCTCCCCTACGTCACCGATGGAGCCTTCTCGGAGACGATGCTCGCGCGTCTTCGCGCCCATCCCCGCTACTACCTACCTTTCTTCGCCGACGGTCGGATGATCAGCAAGCCCGGCTACGGCGGCTTCGAACAGCCCGGCGTTCTCTGCGTCACGCAGGATGCCTACGACGCTTTCACCGGCGCCCTCGATGACGCCCTCGCCGCACAGATTCAACAGATCATCGCGACGCCCGAAGAACTCAAAGTGCACGTCGAGAAACAAAAGATCGACGCCGTGTTCTTCAACCCGATGGGTCCAGGCGCTACGGCGGTTTTGCCCGCCAGCGCCTTCTCGGCCCTTTGAGCGTTCGTCGAGGCTAGCGTCGGCGCATGAATGAAATTCAAGCATGCGCCGGGGCTGCTTCTTGGCCTCTCTCCTTCGCGTACTTGCGAACACCCTCGGGCGGGAAGGGTGGGAGATGTTCGTGGGGTTGGTGGCGCGCCTACTCTACCGCCGCCGCCTTCGCGGCCTGCCGAACCCGTAGGTTTACCCACACCGTGCCGAGCACCGTCGCTGTGTTCCCGAGGACGACGAG
>JBLHKB010000460.1:0-5794 GCA_047619315.1 Polyangiales bacterium | reverse complement strand
CGATGCCTTCGACCTTGTAGCTTTTGATCTCACCGGGACCGGAGAGGATCGAGCCTTCGGGGTCGACGCCGACGATTTTGCAGTTGGGCAGCTTCGCTTTGATGACCCGCGCGATGCCCGTGATGGTTCCGCCGGTTCCGGCGGTGGCGACGACAGCGTCGACGCGGTTGTCCATCTGCTCGAGGATCTCGAGGCCGGTGCCTTCGACATGCGCGAGTGGGTTGTCGTCGTTGCCGTACTGGTCGAGGATGTGCGAGTTCGGGAGAACTTCCTGAAGTCGTTTGGCGACGCTGATGTGACTCTCGGGAGCGTCGAAGGCGGCTTCCGTCGGCGTGCGAATGATCTCGGCACCGAGCGCTTCGAGCACGATCTGCTTCTCGCGACTCATCTTTTCCGGCATCGTGATGATCATGCGGTAGCCGCGGACCGCCGCGGCCATCGCGAGGCCGATGCCCGTGTTGCCACTCGTCGGCTCGATGAGCGTGTCACCAGGTTTGATCTCGCCGCGCTCTTCGGCTTTGAGGAGCATGCGAACACCGATTCGGTCCTTCACACTCCCGCCAGGGTTCATGTATTCGAGCTTCCCATAGATCTCCACGGGGAGATGACCCGCGATGCGGGAGAGTCGAACCATCGGTGTGTTGCCCACCGTGCCAAGAACGGAATCGTGTGTCGCCATGATGGCGTCCTACACCGGGCCGCTCCCAGCGTCCATGTTGCCCTTGCGTGGTTGCTCGAACTTGTGCCATTTTCGCCGTTTTTGAGGCTTTTTGATGCCAGGGGCGCCGTCTTCACGATCCCCGCTCGTCGGCGATCGATCTCCGACGGCGTTGCGCTCGCCGAGTCTGAGCCGCGAAACGCGCCGCGGGGCCATGAAGAGCCTGCGGTGCGTCGCTAAGTGCACGCGCTAGCGCTCGCAGCTAATCTCGGTGCAAGCCCACGTTCCGTCTTCGCAGGTGCACGTGTTGCAATCCTCGGGTCGCCGCTCACCGTCTGTACACGGAACAGGGGGCGCTTCATCGGGCGGAGTCGTCTCGTTGGCTCCATCGCAGCCGAATTGTAGCGGGCAGCTCTCCATGACGTTCACTTGCCCTGGGCACTCCGCCGAGGCGGCCTGACAAGCGGCCAGCGCGGCTTCATCGATGCATGAATCTTCGAGCGTATAAGTGCAGTCGTTCATACTTGGGTCGTGCATGGCCGGGCCTGTGCTCCCCGCGATGTGCTCGTCGCCGGAGCCTCCGCCGGTCTGGACGCCTCCGCAGGCCGCCACCATTAGAAAGAGTATTGTTCGCTTCATCGTCCCGTTTCCTCTCATGATCGCGGTCCAAACTGGACCGCCTGGTCATTCAACGCGCCACAGCGTCAGAACTTACACATTTCCTCGACCGTCTGATTGGACTTCCTGGACCGAGGCCCAGAACGACGTGCCAAGTGTGGTGGATGGCCCGTCCTGCTCGGTTTTTAGGGTACTCTCTTCCAGTGAATACAGAAGTTCCGAGGGACGTCGGTTTAGAGTTCATGCACCAAGCTACGATCGCCGCGACTCTTGTGGTGCTCCTCTGCATGCCCGCCGCCGCATACGGCGACTGCATGCCGGCGACGCTGCAGGCCTTTCTTGTGACACCAGCCACCGCGGCCGTCCCAGCAAACCGGCCTCTCCTGGTGGGCGTCCGTCAGAACTACGACACCGGTGTGCGCACGCCAGGGCCTGACTTTCCCGTTCTGAGTCTCCGGCGCGGCGCGCGCACGATACCGCTGCGCGTCGAACCCATTGCGCCGATGCTCGCGCGCTACGTTCCAACGAGGCAGCCCCCGCCCGGCGAGTATGAGCTGGTGGGTCTCGGGGTCCGCCTACGTTTTGGCCCGGCTTCGACGCCGAACGTATCTCCGCCTGTTCGTCCATCGGTCCGGGCGGTGCAGCGCCGAGCCCGGACAGATAGCTACGGGTCGTCGTCGCTCGCCCTCCGCATCGTGCTGTCGGCGCCGCTCCCGCGGGGAGCTGTGGCCCTCATCGTGCGTGGACCGGGCGGCGCAGTCTTTGGGCAAGCGGCGCTCACGCAGGGGCAGCTGGAACACACCATCTTCTCGGATGAGGACTGTGAGCAGACACTCCAAGGGCGCGTCGATCCACCGGCTTTGGGCGCGCGGGTGGAGGTCAGCTTCGTCAGCGCCACGGGCGAAATCGGGTCCCCCCGACAAATCGATGTGACCGAAGGCTGAGAAAAGATCTTTTTTAGAGATGGAGCGTCTCGCCCCTGTCCGCGCATGCCAGCAGCGGCCCCCAGGAGGCTCCATGATTCGTTTTCTCAGTTTGTTTCTCGCCGTGTTGAGCGGATGCGCGACGCATGCGGTTGCCCAAACCACCCGCGTGACGGTGCGCTCGCAACACACTCCCGGCACTCATGCGTGGCTTGGTGGCTCAGCGCTTCAAACACGCATCGTCGTGGGCGCCGATGGTCAAACCTACGTCGGGGTCTGGCTCGACGCGCCTTCCGAGGTCGCGCCCTCGTCCGTGCGCGCGCCCATGGCTCTCTCTCTCGTCGTCGATACATCCGGGAGCATGAGCGGAGCGAAGATCGAGCACGCGCGCCTCGCGGCTTCGAGTCTTCTCGAGACGCTCTCGGACGGGGACATCGTTTCCATCTACGCCTTCAGCAACCAGGTCATGGAGATCGCGCCGCCCACCGTCGTGGGGCCGAACACGCGCACCTCCCTCATGACGCGCGCGCAGAACCTCTACGCTGCCGGCGGCACCAATATGTACGGCGGCGTCTCGACGGGCATTCAGCGCGTCGCGAGCGCTCCTCAGACCCACACGGTCCGGCGCGTGGTGCTCATTAGTGATGGTCACGCCAACATCGGTCCTTCCGATGCCGGGTCACTCGGCGTTCTCGCCGGCAACGGCACCGAGCATGGTGTTCAAGTGACGGGCATTGGCGTGGGCCTCGACTACGACGAGAACACCCTTGGTGCTCTGGCGGTTCGGAGCTCAGGTCGTCTCTACCACCTCGAACATCCGAGGCAGATGGCGTCTATTCTCCAGCAAGAAGTTCAGCTCCTCGGGCGCACCGTCGCGACGAACGCGTTCATCGAGATCACTCCGGCTCCCGGTGTTCGTATCCTGGAAGGCGTCAGCATGGGCGCGACGGTCCAAGACAATAAGCTCCGCGTTCCCATCGGAAGCATCTACGCGGGTCAGCGTCGTGAGGTGCTCTTCCGCGCGGAGGTAGACACGCGGCGCGCCGGATCACGGCGACTCGCGAACGCAGAGCTCGTGTATGAGACTCCAGGCCAGCATCAGGCCCAGCGCCAAGAAGCGGTGCTTCGCTACGAAGTGACGCGAAGTGCCAGTGCGGCACAGAACAGCACGGCGCCTCGTGTTCAGAGCATCGTGGCGAATGTGCAGGCCGCCGAAGCGGAGCGACAGGCAGCCGTGGCGCTCAACAGCAACGACCGCGCAACAGCCGATCGTCACTATGAATTTGCCGAGCAGAACTTGGTCCAGGCTGTTCAGGCTGCGCCAGCGGCGCAGCGACCCCAGGCTCAGCAGCGTCTAGACAATATTCGCTCCAATCGTCAGCGGGCTAGCGAAGCTCCATCGGCCGCGGCGGCACGCGGCGTCGCCTTGGACAGCTACGACGACGCCATGGAGTCGAGCGGCTACTAGACCACGTTTGCCCTAAGACCCTGACTGCCCAGCTCCGGCCAAGCCCCGCAGCTGGGCGTCGCTCTTGGCGTCGGCGGGGAAAAACGTCTCGATGCGGAGCTCTTGGAGCGAGATGTCTTGGGCGCTCCCAAGCGTGGTGATGGCGGTGTAAAGGCGCAGGTCGAACCCACGATGACGAACGTGCATGGGCAGCAGTAGTTCCTGCGGCGCTTCGATGTCGAAGCGTCGCCAATCTTTGGGCACGCCCTCGTACGCGAGGACTTCGTCCAAGAGCGATGCGAGGCGCCGGTCGTGAGTCACGGCGACTTCGCGGTGGAGTCTGCACACCATGTCTCGCGCGAGCGTTGACCAGTTGACGCATCGTTCGCGTAGGCCGGCGGGGTGGAGGAGTAGACGAACCATGTTCGGCGGGCCGGCGCGAAGCACCGCCGCGGGGTCGCTGACAAATATGCCGGTGAAGAGCTTCGCGGGCGTGTTGGCGCGCACAAGGTTCCAGCACCCGTCGACGACGACGGCGCCAAAAGGCTCCGCCTGCTTGAGCATGAAATCGATGAGCATGCGGACCTGCCCCATGTCCGGCGAATCGAGGCTCGTCTCGCGGTACGCTGGGGCAAAACCCGCGCTGACGAGGAGCGCGTTTCGTTCTCGTAGCGGGAGCTCTAGTGCGCTCGCGAGGATCAGGATCATCTCGCTGCTCGCGTTGCTTTTGCCCGTCTCAACGAAGCTCAAGTGTCGCGTCGAGATCTCGGCTTCGCTCGCCAACTCGAGCTGAGTCATTTTTCGTGCGAGGCGCCACTTACGGAGCAAGGAGCCCACGGGTGAAGGGGTCGGGGACATGCTCGAGCGAAGCATGGCGCCTCGTATCTGGGCAAGGGCGGAACTCCGAGCGCATCACGCAGAATGTGTTGCCAATCTCCCATGGTGGAGCTACTACTTTATGGTACCGGTTGGTACAAAAATATGTGCCGCAATCAGGAGACGACATGACATCCGAAAGACCAGACGGGGATGAGCACGCCCAACACGCGCTCCGCGCATCCGGGAGAAGAGACATGAAGAAGCTAAACGCCTACGACGAATTCAACGCCTCGGCGCTCATGCTGGCGTCACCGGAATGGCCCGCGGTCAAAGCAGCGCGGAAAGCTGCGACCTCCTTCGAGACGCCGAACGTGGGCATCCCGACGCAGACTCGAACCATCGCAGGTCGACAGCTCCGTCTCGCCGAGGCTGGCCCCCTCGACGCCCCCCTCGTCGTGCTGCTCAGTCCTTTTCCAGAGAGCATCCTCACCTTCGCCGGGTCGTGGGAGGCGCTCACAGCCAAGTTCCGCGTCGTCGCCATCGACCTTCCCGGGTTCGGAGCATCCGAAGGCGACCGCAACGACATGTCGCCAAAGGCACAGGGAGAGAACCTCGCCGCGATCTTCGACGAGTTGGACCTCCATGACATCCATCTCGTGGGGCCCGATGTCGGAATGGGCGCCGCGCTCTCTTACGCCATCCATCACGAACATCGCTTGTTGAGCCTCGTCGTTGGGCACGGACCTGGAGCTCCGGGGCCCTTCAAGCTGGCGCGAATGATCAATATGCTGGCGGCGTCGCGCTTCATGCGCTTCACGACGGCCATGCTCGGAGCCGGGCCGCTGCTCGCCACGACGGCGAAGCTCGGCGCGATCCGACACCGGTCGAATCCCACGCAGGTCGACGACTACAAACGAGCCTACTCTGGTCGCGCGTTCGAGATCATCCACTGGTTCGCGGACTTCCGGGCCAAGGCAGCCGCGCTGGCCGAGCGAGTCGGCGAGATCGATATTCCGACGCTGGTGTTCTGGGGCGACCTCGACGTCATGTTCGACGTCAGCAATGCCGGACTGCTCAACGACGCCCTGCCCAAAAGTAAGATGCAGATCCTTCCGGAAGCGGGCCATCTCTCGTGGTCTGATCAGCCCGAACTCTTCCGGTCGATGATCATCGACTGGGTAAACGACGGCCACAAGACGGTGGGGTAGGGCTAAGCGACCGAGACCAGTCGCTTTGAGGAGGGCTGTGCTCTAAGCTGCGGGCGTGCTGCCCTCGATGCTCTCCGTCGCTTCGCGCTTAGTCGCTGAGCCCTCCGTGAGTTCTCCCGAC
>JBLHKB010000459.1:0-5794 GCA_047619315.1 Polyangiales bacterium | reverse complement strand
GTCGAGATCACAGGAGAACTTGGAGCTCGCGACACGCGCGCCGGGATCTCGCTCGTACTTCGCAATCGAGAAGCGCGACTGATGACCATGCCCGTGGCGCACATTGATATTCCAAGCGGCGGCGAAATTGAAGAAGACGCACGCGAGCGACTGCGCGCGCTTTGCGTTTCTGAGCCGACCATCGAAGGCCGCACTCTGCGCCTTCCACTCCGACCTCTCGCGCCTGGTGGCATGACCTCCCTCCCGCTTCCAATTCGCTGGAGCCTGGGTGGAGAGCTTCATGGGCTTGGCGTGTCAGTGTACGACGAAGCCGACGTCACTCGGCGCACCGCGGTGCTTCCTTCGCGGTCGATCTCGCTTCCAAATCAGGGTCCCGCGCCGGAGATTCCAGACGCGGAAACAGCGACACCGCCGGACCCAGAACCTCCGCATCCGATTCCTTTCCCCATTGAGCGCCTCGTCCCTCTCGCGTTCAACACCGTCTTCTCAAATTCGGAACGCTCTATCAGCGTGCCCGCGGAGGTGCTCTCATGATGCGCTTCATTTCTAGTGCAGCTTTGGTCCTCATCGCGCTCAGCGCATCCACTGTGGACGCACAGAGCCGGCGACCGGTTCGTCGAGGCGAAGTCACCGGCGTTGAGCTCTCCCTGGAAGGCCGGACGAGCGCGGCTCGCGGCGAAACTCTTCGTTGGACCGCCTCGGCCTACGAGGTCGTTGGCCTCGACCAGTTGCGACCCGCTCGAGGCGCCCGCCTCGATATCGCGACGGCGCTTGATGCCGACGCTCAACAGACCGTCGAAATGGGAGACGACGCCACCTCCGTGGTGGAGATTCCTATCCCGATGGATGCGCCAGACAGCTTCGGCGTGACGCTCACGTTGCGCGCTCCGCGTGGAGTGACCCGGCGCTTCGAGCTGCGCGTCAGCATCAGCGACAGCCGGGCGCTTCTCCTCTACGCCGCACCGTCCGTGACCGCAGGTGGAGAACTCGTTGTCTACGGCGCGTACAGCGGGGCCCTCAGCGCTCCTCTCGGCCACCAAGACATCGACTTGGTGCTGAACGACGGCCGCGGACCACTCGGCGGCGCCACCACCGTTCAGACAGATGCCAACGGCGTATTTCACGCGGAGCTCCGAGTCCCCCGCGACTCCGAAGGCCAGCTGCGCGTGACGGCCACGGGCCCTGCCCTCGAACATCGACGCGCGACGGCACAGACGACATCGCGCATCTCCTCGCCGGAGACGCCGGCGATGCTCATTCATGCGAGACCTAGTCAGCCCATCGTCGCTCCGGGTGCGCGCACGCAGTTCGACATCATCGTTCGACGCGGGGACGGTCGACCCGTCAAAGACGCCGTCGTCACGTTCCAGAACTTTCCCCTCATCGACCGTATCGCGGCGATTCCCGAAGAGAACCAGCAGCGCTACGCGGTCACGGACGGACGAGGACGGGCCACGCTCATACTCGATCCACGAGAGACACAACGATTCGCCGACGCACCACGCGATCATGGTGTGCGCTTTCACGCCGGTGCTGCCGGTATTGGCACCGCATCCACGAGCGCCAGCGTTCGTGTATCGCGCCACACCCACGCGGCCACACTACGCATCGAAGGATCCGCGTTTGCGCCAGGCTTGATGGCTCATGTTCATGCCCTTGTCACCAGCGTCGACGGACTCCCCGCTGCAGGACGCGATGTTCTCATTGAAGGACCTGGCATCGGCACCCTTCGCGGACAGTCGAACGCTTCCGGCGTCGTGTCATTCGATGTTCGCTTTCGAACCACCAGCGACGACTCGCGATGTGGTGGCACCAGCGCCACTTCGGTGCGCTTGAGCACACCCGGCGGACCCACGACGGATCTTTGTTTGCCGGTCGACGTGGACCAGTCGACGAGACCTCGAATCCGCGAAGCCGGCGACGAGAGCGTCAGCGTGGAGATTCAACGACGCTCAGACGCGTCCCGCGCTCCGGTCCTCGTCACAGTGCACCAGGCTGGAACCGATGTACCTCTTGCCCTCGCCATCGCGCCGGCGGGCACAGACTCCGTCGACATCGCGCTCCCGCCCAGTCGTGGCGATTTGGTCGTCCGAACCCGCGCGCTCATGGGCTCGGAAGCCCGCCCCGTACGCGGTGCAAACGTCCGCTTGATTCCGAGCGATCTGAACCGACCCGTGTCGGGCGCGGTAGAAGGCGGAGAGAACGAACTCTCGCTCATGGTCACACACCAAAGCGCTCAGACCACCGTCGCGTTCGCCATCCCCCACGAGGAAGCCGGCGCCATTGGACAACAGTCCGTAGGCGACCTGGAGTTTCGTCGCGCCATGGCGGTAGGCCAAGTACAACGAGACGTGGGTGCCCCCTACGTCCTGCGCGATGGCCGCGTGATCGCGACGCCGGTACCGAGCGGTCCAGCCTCGGCTGTGATCCTTCGTGATCCTTGGCGCGCGAGCGAGCGCTTCGTCGAAGGCCGCCTGGCCCTTGTGTTCCGTGCCCTTGAGGCACGTGTAGACGCCGCCGTCCCCGGTCAGATCTCCGATGTGGCGACACAGAGCGGGGGGCGCCTGAGCCTCAACGCGGAGCTCCTCGCCTCACTCTCTGGCACCTCCTTGGGCGGCGAAGGCGCGACAGGGCTGGGCGGTGAAGCGCTCACGATTACGCAGCTAAAGCGACTCGACCGTAACTTCGACTACAATGCGGTAGCGCGCCGTATTACACGCCGTCGTCTCTTCGGGCTCTTGCTCGGACTTCGGAACTTCGTGCGTCAGCGCGGCTTCGATCTGCCGTGGGCGACGCCGGGTGATCCGACGCTCTGGCTTGCTCCCCTCAACGGACAAAACGTTGGCGGCTTTGGAGCCATCACCGCACGAACCTTGGCGGACGGCTGGGGCCGCCCCTTCGCACTTCGACGTGTGAGCAACGCTCGCTTCCAACGCGTGCAGCCGGTGGCGGGCTTCGAGCTCGTCAGCGCTGGGCCCGACGGACGCTTCGGAACAGGCGACGATATCCGGGACCCGACCGCCCGCGTGCTGCCCGAAGGAAGCCTCTACGCAAACGCCGTAGGTGAAGGCGACCTCGTCGCGCGCCTCAACGGTGTGGAGCTAGGCCGCGCTTCGGCCACGGCCATCGCCCGGGCCTTTGGCCAGAACCTTGGCTACGTGCCCGCACCCCGCGAAACTTCGGCGCAGGCGTCAGCGATGCCTGGCTTGCCTGGCCGCCTGCCTCAGCAGCGCTTCGCGATGTCGCTCCGTCGACCCGGGACGCGCTTCACGGTGCCCTCGGCGGTCCTCCGCGGCGTTGGCGACCAGACCGCTACGTTGCAGGTCGGGTCGGAGCCTCGAACCTGGCGCGTGGTGCGAATGACGCGCAACGACCGCGGCGATATGCACCTCGAGACCGACACCGTTCAAGCGGGAAGCTCGATCCTGACGAGCGCGCGGCTTCCTGCGCGGCTGCGCGTCGGCGAAGCCTTTGCCGTGCCCTTCTCAATCACCAACGTCGGCACCCAAAGTGCCGAGTACACGCTGAATTCTGCAGAGAGCAGCCTTCGCGTAGGCGCACCACCGAGCGTCGAAGTGCCAGCGGGCGAATCAAGGACCTTCGAGATGGTGCTCGAAGCAGCCACTGCAGGTCGCGCGACGCTCTCGATGAATGTCGGTAACGGCGGCGCAAGCCGCGTCGTGGAACGAAGCATCTCCGTCGACCGGGGCCTCCACCCACTTCGACGCGTCGCCACCGGTGTCGCTCCCTTCCGAACACATCTGCGCGTACCTTCGGAAGCGAGCACGGCGAGCACACGTGTCGTCCTCATCAACTCCGCCTCCTTGGCTCTTGACCCAGACTTGGCGGAAGCGCGCCGATCCCACCCGGCGCTTCTCGCTTGGAGTCGAACCCTCGCCGGCGCGCCGGTGGAAGGCGATCTTCGCGCGGCGCTTCTCCGTGACGCAGGCGTTGATCCTCTCTCCGTCGCGACTGGTGTGGTCGCCCTAAGTGCGGTGTTCGACGAAGAGGGTCGACCTGACCCCGTGGCAGCGCAGAAACGCCAACAGCTTCTGTCTCGTCTTCGAAACGCACCTGCGTTCTCGGACCGTGACTCTCAGGCAGCGCGCCTTAGAACCGTCGCGATGTCGCTTGCGGCGCTTGCCACCGCCGGCGTCCCGAGCGAAGTCGTCGCCCCCTCGGACCCGATCTCCGTAGTGCTTCTCCAATGGCGCCGCGAGCTACGTACGGCGCTTCGCGATGTGCCAGGAGAACCTTCCCTGCTAGCGCGCGCCGCGGCGTCCCTGCTCCTGGTGGACCCCCAAGATGGCCACGGACGCGCCATGTACGAACGAGCGATCCGCGGCATCCAAGACGAAGACTCTTTCTCAACGGTGCCTGGAAGCGCGGAGCGACCTGGAAGAGTGGAAGAGCTCTCAGCGACCCTTAGCCTGTCCATTGCAGCTCATCAGGTTGGGGACTCCGAAATGGCCAGGCGTCTACTTCGCGGAGCCGCACGGCAAATGAGCACGCTGACCCGTGACACCTCCGAGGCGACCTTCTGGTGGCTCGCCGCCGGCGCGTACGGCGTGATGGGAAGCGGCGCAAATATGGTGAACGTCGAGATCGACGGTGCCGATGTAAACGTCGACCTCAGCGCCGGCCTCGCCGCTGTGCCCGTTGACGCAGGCGCCGGAGACTCACTCCGTGTCCGCATGCTTGAAGACGATGACCTCGTCCTCGCACGCGTGGAAACAGTTTATGGACGGCCCTTCGAAGGACAAGAGAGCGCACTCTTGGGGATCGTCATGAATGGCGAAACGGGTCGAGTCGATGGACGCACAGGCTTTGAGCTTGAGCTCACCGCACGCGCCGCGGTGTCACGACCGATTCTTGAGGTGCAGCTGCCCGCCGGCGTCGTCGCCGACGACGCGGCCCTTCGTTTGTTGGCGTCCTCGGGCGCTGTACTCACTGCCACGCGACGCCGGCCTGGGTTTGTCCGGTTAAACCTGGCGCCGATGGCCGCCGAAACCAGCCAGACGATCCCGCTTCCGCTCACGTGGCGAAGCACTTCGACGGTTCGTGGCCTTGGGGCTATCGCCTATCCAGCCGGACAGCCCTACAACATGACCGTGTTGGCGCCGCGCGCCCTTTCGCCCACCGAGTAGCACTCCACGCTGTAGGTTCTTCTGAGTTCTTCGATTCTGACGCGCCGGCGCGCCCTCTTGCGCTGGTATGACAAAGGTCATCGCGACCTTCCTTGGCGACGCACACGCGATCCTTATCGCGTGTGGGTCAGCGAGATCATGTGTCAGCAGACACGGGTGGATACGGTGATTCCGTATTACGAGCGCTTCATCGCCAGCTTCCCAACCCCCACAGCGCTGGCCGACGCGGACGAAGATGCGGTCATGAGCCACTGGAGCGGCCTCGGCTATTACCGCCGCGCACGCATGCTTCATGCCGGCGCGAAGGATGTCGTCGCGCGCTACGGCGGCGAGGTGCCGAGCGGCGCTGATGAACGACTATCGTTGCCAGGTGTAGGTCGCTATACCGCCGGGGCCATCGGCTCCATCGCATTCGAGCGCGAAGAAGCCATCGTCGATGGCAACGTCGCCCGCGTCCTCTCGCGCGTGCACCGCATCTCCCACGAGCTCCAAAGCACAGCGTCGAACAAAGCGCTTTGGGTCCACGCGGAAGCGCTAGTACGCGGGAAGCGACCTGGCGACCTAAACCAGTCCTTGATGGAGCTAGGTGCGCTCGTTTGCACACCGACTTCACCCAAGTGCGGCGAGTGCCCAATCGCAAAAGGGTG
>JBLHKB010000458.1:0-5796 GCA_047619315.1 Polyangiales bacterium | reverse complement strand
GCCAACCGAGGTTGGCGCCACTCGTACCGGGCTCGATGACGCTGATCTCTTCAATGAGCTCTTGCCCGACATCGGCGATGAACATGTTCCCGTTGGCGCGGTCGAAGCTCCAGCGCCAAGGGTTACGGACTCCGTACGCCCAAATCTGGGGCTCGCCGCCACCTGCCGCGAAAGGGTTGCCGGCTGCGGCGAAGTCGCCGGCTGCGTTGTCGACATCGAGGCGCACCATCGTGGCCATCAGCGTGTTGAGGTTTTGACCATTTCCGAAGGAGTCGTTGCGGCCACCTTCATCGCCGAGGCCGGCGTAGAGGAAGCCGTCTGGGCCGAACGCGATCATGCCACCGTTGTGGTTGCTGGCGCGGTCGTCGACCTCCAACAAGCGCTGCACCGTCATACCGTCTGCGACGAGAGGGTCGCCGTCGCTGCGTCGCCACTCATCCACCACGTTTCGGGCAGGGCCACGTGGAGTGCTGTAGGTGAAGAAGCGACCGTTCGTTGCGTAGTCGGGGTGGAACGCAAGGCCCAGGAGACCCTGCTCGCCATCCGTGTTTAGGTTGCCGACGGTCAAGAACTCGCTGACGTCCCCCTCGTCCCAGATCACGATGCGTCCTTGCTTCTCCACGATGTAGAGGCGTTCTGGATCATCTGGGGCCGCAGTCACGTAAACGGGCTGGTTGAACGTCCCCACGAGCTCCGTTGTGAGACCAGGAACAGTCATTTCGTCGCAGTTCTCAGGGCCAGCATCCTCGCTTGGGCCAGTATCCTCGCTTGGGCCAGCATCGTCGCTTGGGCCAGCATCGTCGCCGGGGCCCGCATCGAAGCCTGGAGCATCGAGAGCCGGGCCGCTGTCTGTTGCCGCGGAATCGTCACCGCACGCCATCGCGGTCGGGAGCGCGATCGCCAAAATAAGTCGAAGAGTTGTCTGCATGGCGGGAAGGCTAGCAGGCGATCAAGCGCGTTCAAACGGGCCGACCACCAACGATTCTCGGCGAAAGAGCGGGCGGTATTGCGCGACTGCGGCCTGGCGAGTTAGGACTGCGCCCACAATGGCCACGAACTCCCCCCCCGCTTATCGCGAACTCACCTTCGCCGCGTTGGCTCTTGGCGTCATTCAGGGCGCCATTCTCACCGCGTCTTTTGTGTACATCGGCCTCAAGCTAGGCTTTGGTCTATCGGGCTCGACGGTGGCCGCCATCACCGGCTTCGCACTCCTCCGTGGCGTTGGTCGCAAGATATTCAACATCGAAGGATGCGGCTCGATCCTCGAGACGAATATCAACCAGACGATCGCGTCGGGGATCAATACGGCCTCTGCCGGGGTCGTCTTTACCTTCCCAGCGCTCTTCCTCCTCGGGTTCGCTGACGAGATTAACTACAGCGTCATTCTTCTCGCCGCCGTCGCGGGCTCGTTTATGGGCATCGTCGTGATCATCCCGCTGCGAAAGCAGATGATCGAAATCGAGCGGCTTCGTTTTCCTTCCGGCATCGCCGTCGCCACGATTCTCAAGTCGCCCGGCGCAGGTGCCCAGAAGGCTGTGCTCCTCGGAGTGGGCGCCGTCATCGCCGCTTCCATGACGCTTCTGAGCCACTTCGAGGTCATGCCGGAGACCTTGAAGGTGGGTTCTTGGTTCCTCGAGGACCCAGCCACCGCGAGTGGTTCAACGGGCATCCTTTTGCTGGGGACCTCGCTCTCGCTCTCCATGGCCAACTTCGGCGCGGGCCTCCTGAGCGGGAAGGGTGGTCTCGCTTTCGCCGTCGGGGGCATGCTCGCATGGTGGGTCATTGCTCCCTACGTCGCGGGCCAAGGCTGGATCCCCGAAGACATCGTGGGTGATGAGCTCTGGGGCACGGTCTACGGAACGATGCTTCGCCCCGTCGGCATCGGCATCCTCATCGGCGGCGCTCTCTCTGGTGTTGTGATGAGCTACCCCGCACTTAAGGGCGCTATCAAGAGCCTCAAGGCCGCCGCAAAGCTTGCGAAAACAGGCAACTCCGCCGACGCCGAAGAGCTGCCCCCCAAGGTGCTTGTCTTCGGCCTCGTCGGCTCCTTCATCGCGCTCTTCGTCGTGGCCATCCTCGGGTCTGAAGGGGCAGTGGCGATGTCGATTTCCGTAGCTGTCGCCGGCACGATTTGGCTGGCTCTCGCGGGGCTCATCGTGGCTCAGGCCACCGGCGCTACGGATATTTCTCCCCTCTCAGGTCTCGCGCTCATCGCCGTCACACTCATGCTCGCCATCACAGCGAACAACGTCATGCTCGCTGTGACCATCGGCGTCGCGGTTTGTGTCGCGACGAACCAGTGCTCCGACATGATGAGCGACCTCAAGACAGGTCACCTCGTCGGCGGGCAACCGCGCAGGCAGCAGCTCGCACAGTTCATGGTCGCCTGGATTGGGCCCGCCATTGCTATCGGCACGGTTGTGCTGCTTTGGAAGGGCGGTCCCGGCGGCGAAAACGGCTTTGGCCCAGGTACGGATCTTGGTGCTCCGCAGGCCGGTGCCCTCCAAGGAATGGTCGAAGGCGTCGTCACCGGAAACGCCCCCCTCGACAAGTACTTCGCGGGCGCATGCATCGGTGGCGCTTTGGCGCTCTTCCCAGTGAGCGGCCTCGGCGTACTTATCGGCCTCGCCATGTACTTGCCCTTCGAAATCACCTTCGCGTACGGCATCGGCTGTGTCGCCTCGATGGGCCTCGAGAAATGGAAGGGCCGCAGTTTCTACGGCGGCGTCATCGTGCCCATCGGCGCCGGCTTCATCATCGGTGAAGCGCTAACAAGTCTGACCCTCACTATGATTGCCCTCGCGTCCGGAGGCGGACAATGAACCCGAAGATCCTCAAGGCTGTTGGTGCCATCATTTTTGTCGTGGGTCTCACCTACGCCTCTTGGTTTGCCTCCTATGTTCCCGCGCCCGAAGAAGGCCAAGAGCTCCCAACCGGACTCGCTCGCGTGAGTCTCTGGTGGGCGCAGGTTGGAACCCGTTTCGTGGGTGGTATTCTCTTCATGATCATCGGTGGCCCCCTCGCACGATTCGCGGACAAGAAAGCCCTCGCCGCGAAGACCGGCAACTCCGGAGACGGTCCCTACCGCGGCACGGATAAGGGAGCGGACGAACCTGGCGCAGCGCTCGAGGGCATCTTGAAAGCGATTCGAGCGCTTCCCGTCGACGACATGAAAACGCAGCCCCAAGCTCTGGCGGATGCCATCGACGTGATTCTCACGGAGCAGATCCCGTTCTTCTTGGATAAGCGGCAGGAGCTCATCACAAGCCTTGGGCTCGAGCGTTTCGCCGAAATGATCGGCTATTTCGCGTCCATGGAACGTGCCACGGCGAGGGCTTGGAGCGCTCTTACAGATGAAGCGTTCCAGGAGGTGCTGCCAAGCCTTCAGCGTGCGGAGCGAGGCGCCGTGCATGCGACTTCGGCCCTAAACGGCGAAGAGCCGGGCGAAGTCGTGGCTCAAATCGGAAGCACGCCAGCGGATCACGCGTGAACTCCTCTTCACGCCCCAAGGTGGAGATCGTGCGTTTGTGTCCTTCTTGGGCTTTGGCGTTCATCGGTCTTTGCTGAAAAACACCTAAAAGCGCCCGCTTTCGTCCTTCGGCGGTCCTGGCACTCGATTTGCATTATCTTCCGTCGACCCTCACAGGAACGCCCCCGATGAAAGCCACTCCCGTATTCCTTTCCGCCCTCCTTGCCTCCTTCGCAGCCCTCACGGGTTCGTCGGCCTCTGCCCAATGCCCTCCGGGCGCGGTGGTGTGTGCAAGCGCGAATGTCCGAGCCAGCGCTAACGTGCAGGTGTCTGGCTCCATCAGCATTGGCGGGACCCCACGGGCTCGCCAGGTCGCACCCCCGCCACCACTTCAGCAGCCGCAAGGGCGCATTGTGGTCGTGCAGCAGGCGCCAGTGGCTCCCCCGCAGCAGCAAGTTGTGGTGTACCAGCCTCCTCAGCAGTATGTGCAGGAAGACATCATCATCATCGAGCAGGAGCCAGCTCGCCTGAGACTTCGACCTGTGATGAACCAGAAGTTCGGCATCACCGGGCGTCTCGGAGGCATCATCGCGGAGAACGTTCGTATGGGCGGCTTCGCTGCCGGCATCCGCTTTCGTCCCTCGCGCATGTTCGGCGTTGAGCTGAACATCGGCGCGTACGGTGGCCAGGACTACAACGGCCATAACCGCGTCGAGGTGCCCATCGCCTTTGACTTCATGTTCCATCTTCCACGTGCATCACGCTTCCAGATGTACCTAGTCATCGGACCCCAGGTCAGCTGGGCAGCGACGGACGGTTTTGACGCTTTCACCACTGGCTACATCTCACGAAGCTTCGTGTACCTCGGAGGTCACGCAGGCATCGGCGGTGAGTTGCGCCTCAGCGACCACTTCGCCATCTCTGCCGACATTCGTGGCTTCATCCGGAGCCGTGTGGACGACGACGGACGACCTGAGTTCGTGAACTTCGCGACTGGCGAGACCACAAACACATCCGCAGGCGGCATCCTCAACGTCGGCGCCCACCTGTACTTCTAAGCGACGACCTCTAAACTCAAGTTCACCTCCGGGGGAACGAAAACGGCTCGCATCCTAGAGGTGCGAGCCGTTTGCTTTTGCCGGTCTGGCTCATTCGAAGCGGAGCGTCCAAGCCTTGGTGAGGCTGCTAGCCGAAGATCTTTTTGAAGAAGCCCTTCTTTTCCCCGTCTTCATCACCTTCATCACCGTCTTCGCCCTCAGGCGCGCTGCCCTGGCCCTCGGGGCCGTCGACGGTTGGCGCTGCTGGCGAATCCTCATCAGCCTGTTTCGTGTTCTCGCCGGAAGTGTCGTCGTCTCCTTCGCTCAGCACCATTTCATCGTCTCCGAACTCAACGAAGTCGAGCTCGTCCATCTCGAGTTCTTCAAGGCTCTCCACTTCGACTTCAAGCTCTGCCTCCGCCTCGGCTCCTGGGGGCGGAGGCGTCGAGGCACGAATGGCGGCGAGGTCTTCTTCGTTGAAGATCGGGTCAGGGGGTGTACTCGGGGGCGTTGGCGGAGTGCTCGTCGCAACGCTAGCGGCGACCGGCGGTACACTCGGTGCGGTGCCGACTGGTGCGACACTTGGATTCTTCGGGGCGGGAATGCTCTCCGCCTTGGCCGGCTCCTCGGTGGGCTCTTCGGCTGAATCCACGACGCCGGCAGGCGCCTCATCCTTGGGCTCCGAATCTGCGGCGCCGACGATCTCGGCAGCCATGGCCGCCGGGTCGAGTGGGGTGGACCCTTCGTCGACGGGCGACTTCGCTTCCGACGTCTCCATCTCCGCCAGCTGCTGGACGTCACTTGGGGTTAGCCCAGCGTGGAAATTCGAAATGGAGGACTCGGTCTCGCCAGCGTCAGGAGCTTCTTCTTCGGCGTCTGTCGCGACAGCCGCCTGGGTTAGGGCGTCGGCTTCACCCTGGCTCATCTTCGGCGGTATGACGCCCGGCGCTTTGGGAAGCTGCACGTTTTCACCGAGGGCTTCAAGAGCCCTATCGGTCGCTTCAAGACCTTCAAACTTGGGGACCGACGCGAGAATCGCGTCCAAATCCAAGTCAGCGCCTAGCGCATCAAGTTCCTCGTCCACGCGGGAAAGGTCAGCCATCCGCGATAGGGTCACCCAGTCGGACGAATGACACAAGAAGCTTGTGGTTCGGGGGTTCTGAACCGAGAAGCTAGCTCTTCCCGTCGGCGAGCCAAGCGATGCGGTCTTGTCCCCAAAGCGCTTGGCCATCGCGGACAAACGTGGGGACGCCCCAGAGACCAGCGTTGATGAGCGCCGTTCGGTTTTCC
>JBLHKB010000457.1:0-5796 GCA_047619315.1 Polyangiales bacterium | reverse complement strand
TCCGATAATGGCCGCAACCGGCGCATTCTCACTCATTCCCCGACCATAGCGCACCTTTCAAAGAAGACATGCTGCCAGCCTGACACGAATGACTTGAGAGGTTTGTGAAGCGCTCTTTGAGCAGCGCTCAAACTCACGTCATTCGTGATGCTATCTGGAGTTGATCGAAAAATGGCTAGAGCTCGATCCGATCACGCTTAAACGAAAACGGCACCGCGTGAGCGATGCCGTCTTCCGTCGTACGCCGTGCGGTATTAGCGCTTCGAGTACTGGAACTTCTTACGAGCGCCGGGCTGGCCGGGCTTCTTACGCTCCTTCTTACGAGCGTCGCGCGTCAGCAGGCCAGCCTTCTTGAGCGCAGGCTTGAGGTCGGCGTCGAAGCCGACGAGAGCGCGGGAGATACCGTGACGAACGGCCTCTGCCTGGGAGGCAACACCGCCACCACAAACGTTGACGGTCACGTCGAAGGAGCCGGTCTTCGAGACAGTCTCGAAAGGCTGGCCGATGATCATGCGAAGCACGTCACGAGGAAAGTAGTCCTCGAAGGTGCGGTCGTTGATACGAATCTCGCCGGAACCGCCCTGCTTGAGGAAGACGCGAGCGATCGCGTTCTTGCGCTTACCGGTACCGTAGTAGCGGTTGTGGATCTTCTTGGCTTGAACCATTTTTCTTCCTTAGCTCTTCTTAGAACGTGAACGGCTGAGGCTTCTGTGCCTCGTGGGGGTGAGTCTCACCCACGTATACCTTGAGGTGACGCAGCTGCAGGCGACCCATCGTCGTCTTCGGGAGCATGCCTTTGACGGCCTTCTCGATGACGAATGTGGGCTTCCGCACGATGAGGTCTTTGTAGGCCTCCGTCGTCAGACCACCAGGGTAACCGCTGTGGTGCTGGTACTTCTTAGCCTCCAGCTTGTTGCCAGTCAGCTTGATCTTCGACGCATTGATCACGATGACGAAGTCACCAGTGTCCGAATGACGTGTGAACTCTGGGCGATGCTTTCCATGAAGCACGCTGGCTACACGGGAGGCAAGACGGCCTAAGGACTGGTCAGTGGCGTCGATGACGTACCAGTTTTTGTTGATGTCGGCGGTGGATACGCTCTCGGTGCGCATGAAATAACCTCTTAGACTCTGGTTGCTTGGCTAGAAAAGCTAGCCTTAGGCCACTTCTCTCAGGGCCGGGACTCTTAGCCGGGGTCCTGGAGAGTGTCAAGGCTGCCCGCGAGGGGTTTGCCATGAGCACGTGCAAAGGAACAGGCCATAAGTCCTGGAAATCAGGACAAAACTGCTAGAGTCTCGCGGAATGCGCGCCGAATCGCAGAAAACCGCACTTACGCGGCCATATCGGCCGGGTCCGCTCCTGCGTTGGGCCTCCCGACGCTTCTTTGCGGACATTCAAGTCGACGAGAAATGGACGCAGCGCGTGCGGGAATCAGCGCGTGGCGGCGTCGTCGTTTATGTGATGCGAAGCCTGTCTTTCCTGGATTTCTTTTGCCTTCACACACTTCTGGCGCGCTTCGCCCTCCCCCTGGTTCGTTTCGTCAACGACCTCGGCCTCGGGGTCTTTGAGCCCTTCGGGAAAGGCATCCGTCGAATGCGCCTGAAGCGACAGCAACCGGAAGATCGCGCCCTCTCGGATGTGGTCACGAAAAAGGGGAGCGCTCTTCTCTTTCTGCGACGGCCACCTCGCTTTGGGCGCCGGTCGCGTCGTGGAGGTGAACTCGACATCGATCTGATCCGAACGCTCATCGAAGCGCAGCGACGAATGGACGAAGCGCTGATTCTTCAACCGCAGACGTTCGTGTGGAATCTACGTCCACCTTCCCAAAAGCGTGGTTTCGTCGATCTCTTCTTCGGACCCATCGAGTGGCCTGGCCGAATTCGGACGTTCTTCCAGTTCCTCTTTAACTATCGAAATGTACGTCTGCGAAGCGGCGAGCCACTCGATCTCCGTGCGTTCATGGCCGAACGTCTGGAGCTGACGGATGGCCAAATGGCGGACAAAGTCCGCTACGCACTTCTACGCATCATGGAGCGCGAGCGACGCCTAGTCGTCGGACCCACGAAGAAGACAACCGGTCGCATCAAGGAAGAGCTGCTTCGAAGTCCACGGGTCCGCGCGCATATCCAAGGACGAGCGCGAAGCGAGAACATGAGCGAGGCCCACGTCGAAAAGGAAGCGCGACGGATGCTCGGACGCCTCGCCGCCGATCAGCAGCCTTGGATGCTCAGCCTCCTTGGGCGCTTCTTGGGCTGGGTCTTTCGCCGCATCTATGACGGTATCGTCGTTGACGAGGAAGGCGTCA
This sequence comes from Polyangiales bacterium, assembly GCA_047619315.1. Lineage (GTDB taxonomy): Bacteria > Myxococcota_A > Polyangia > Polyangiales > Houyiibacteriaceae > JBCCRV01. The sequence goes on along the minus strand of JBLHKB010000457.1, from coordinate 3,490 downwards.
GCAGGGTCCGCGATGCTGCGCGCGACGGCACTCTCGTCTTCTTGCCAAGCCATAAGAGCCACGTCGACTACCTCGTCCTTAGTTATGTGCTTCATCGACGCGCCCTCGCCCCACCGCTTATCGCCGCCGGCGAGAACCTTTCTTTCTTTCCTCTTGGTCCGCTTCTTCGGCGCGGTGGCGCGTTCTTCATAAAACGCAGCTTCCGAGGCAAACGTCTCTACGCTGCGCTCGTCGATGCCTACATGCGCAAGCTCTTGGCGACGGGCCATGCGATGGAGTTCTTCATCGAAGGCGGACGCTCTCGCACAGGCAAATTGCTCACGCCGAAACTCGGCCTGCTTTCGATGGTGATCGACGCTGCCGCCAAAACGCCGCTGCGCGACGTGAAGTTTGTTCCGGTCTCTATTGGCTACGAACGAATCGTCGAAGAGCGCTCTTACGTTCATGAGATCAGCGGCGGTGAGAAGGAAAGCGAAAGCGTTGGCGGTCTTCTGAGGACCCCGAAGGTGCTCCGGAGCAAGTACGGACGGCTCTACGTGCAGTTTGGGAAGGTCCTTTCCTTTGAGGAGCTTCAGCAGGGGCGAGACCTGCAGAAACCCAAAGACAAACGCGCTCTTGTTCAAGAGCTTGCGCACCGGGTGAGCTTCGAAATCAACCGAGTAACCGTCGTCACGCCGGCGGCCCTGGTAGCGACGACCCTCTTGGCTCACCGGCGCCGCGCCATGAGCGAAAACGATCTTTACCTTCGGTGCGCCACGGTCCTGGAGAGTCTCGAGAGTGCGGGCGCGCAGAGCGCCGTCGCTATCCGTGACTCCCATGGCGAGCTCCGGCGCGACACCCTCAAAGAAGCCGTTGCGCTCTTTCTCGACTCTGGGCTTATCCGACGCGCGTCCGGTGACGCTGTGGTCTATCAAGTACCCGACCAGCGTCGAATGGCCCTCGAGTACTACAAGAACAACGTCCTGCACTTCTTCGTACCGCGGGCCCTGACATCGGCGATCCTCTTGAAAGAGCCCGCGCCTCTTGGCCGCGAAGAACTCGAGGCGCAAATGCTGCGACTTTCACGTGTATTCAAATACGAGTTCATGTACCGCGCCGACGCACCGCTCTCAGAGATCCTCGATGCAACGCTCGCGCTGATGACCGCGGAAGGCGACGTCGAGGAACGCGACGACACCTACCGCTGCGCTGGGGGCAAGCCAGGCGAGCGAGCACGGCTTCATGCAGAGATGCTTCGCTCCTACCTCGAGTGCTACCGTCTCGCGCTGCGAAGCTGCCAAGAGAACGACGGACTGATGCGAAAGGAATGGATCAAGCGCTCCTTGGACTGGGGCCAGCGCATGTACCTCGCCGGAGAGATCGAGCTCCGAGAAGCGATCAGCAACCCGAAGCTTGAGGGCGCGCTCAAGGCGTTCAAAGATATGGGCCTCCTACGCGTCGAGATGGGCCGAGTGAAGGTCGTAGATGAAGACGGCATTCGTACGCTCCACGAAGAGCTGGGTGCACTTCTGAGCGCTCTCTAGACTCCCTCGCGCGATGAGGTCTCCCAATGGCGGCAAACCGGTTTAAGCACGCAAGAAGCGCACTTGGCTGCGTCTCGCTCGGATGGGCAGGCGCTCGAAACCCCGAGATGGCAGATCGCAAAGTCGTATTTGACGGGGTCTTTCTCGTCGAAGCGGCGAAGCTTCGCCGTGATCTCCTCCGCCGTTTTCCAACTCGCGTCCTTTCTATCGGTCAATCGCAGGTTCCGAGCGATGCGAAGCACGTGTGTGTCGACGGGAATTAGCAGCACGGAGGGAGCGAGGGGCCAGAGTCCGAGATCCACGCCATCGGCAGGTCGGACCATCCACCGCAGGTAAAGTAGGAGACGCTTGCAGGCGCTGCCGGCCGTAGGATCGGGAACGAGGTGACGTAGCCCGCGCCCTGCCCGCGCTCCGCGAAGCTCAGCGGCGAAAAGCGAAAGCGCAGGTCTTAGTGTTCGTTCATCCGCGAGCGAGCCGGCGAAGAAGTCACCAAGGCTTCCATGCTCCTGCTGCAGTCTGGCGGCGTTGTGCAGAAGCGCAGCGACGTCAGGCCCTTTGTACACCCGATGCACAAAGCCGTTTAGCCGGCGACGAAGACGATCGCGGCCCATGGCGGCGCCCGCGCTCGGGCTGTCTCCAAGAACGGTCAACACGCGGGACACGCTTCGCTGCACGGCCTTTATGTTGCCGAACGCGAGGGACGCGGCGAGGAGACCGACAAGCTCCTGGTCCCTTGGGTCCTCATACCGATGAACAAACGCCACCGGGTCAGCCTCTCGGCGAGCTGCTCCATCCGTGCTCGCGAGAAGTTGGTCGAGGCGCTTCTGCAGTGTGCCCATAGGCGTTCTATAGCGCAGCGAGCGCCCCATCGCGGAAGATGCGCGCAAAGTGTGTTAGGCACTGCCTTATGAACCGGTTTGCGCTGCTTGGGTGCGTTGCCCTCGCCTGTCTTGGGTGGGCCAGTCCCGCAGACGCAGATGTCGCCATTAGCAAAGGTCCCTACTTTCTTGAGGTAGGCCAGACGCAAGCGCGGGTGATGGTGGAAAGCGAAAGCGAAACCACGCTGACCGTTCGCCTCGGCGATGACGACGCCTTGATGCAAACCATCGAAACGAGGCGCTGGCGGCGTGATGGCCGCGCGATCGGCCACGCGATGTTTCGGGGGCTTGAGCCAAACACCGTCTACCAAGTGGACGTCGTGAGCGGTGCCCACACCGAGACAGGGTCGTTCCAAACAGCCCCGGATGTGGACAGCGACCTGTCCTTTCTCGTGTATGGCGACAACCGAACGCAGCACGAGTTTCATCGTGCGGTTGTCGAGGTCATGGAGCGCGAAGACGACATTCGTTTTCTGCTCCACACCGGCGATATGGTCGAGATGGGTGGGAGGCCCCGGGACTGGGATGCCTACTTCGACATCGCCCGTGAGTTCCTTCGCCATCACCCGATCTTTCCCTCTCTCGGAAACCACGAACTCTACGGCCCAGGTGGCGCTAACAATTACGCACGTCACTTTCAGCCGCCTCGGCGCAACGTCGCCTACTACACGTTGAACTACGGCCCGGTGCGCGTCATCGCCCTCGATTCGAACGAGGAGTGGGAAGCATCATCCCCTCAGCTCGCGTGGCTTCGAGAAACCCTCGCCGAAGAAACCGATGCGCGCTTCACCTTTGTTGTTCTTCACCACGCTCCCCTGAGCAGTGGCCCACACGGTGGCCATGAAGGTATGCAGGAAAATGGCGTCGTCGAGCTTATGCGGGACGCTGGAGTCGACCTCGTGTTCTCCGGCCACGACCACATGTATGAACGCGGCGAACGGGATGGGTACAAGTACATCGTGAGCGGTGGTGGCGGCGCGCCCCTCTATTACGTCAACAACCGAATCGAAGGGCAGTTCGCATTTGTTCCGGCCTATCACTACCTTCGCGTCGATCTCCTCGGCGACGAAGTTCAGGTCGCCGTCATCC
>JBLHKB010000456.1:0-5808 GCA_047619315.1 Polyangiales bacterium | reverse complement strand
AGGCGCGGTGGTCGGTGAAGCACTCCGAAACAACGCGCACATTCTCCTCGAAGGCGCGCAGGGGACGATGCTCGACGTCGACCAAGGCACCTACCCTTTCGTGACGAGCTCAAACGCCGTCGCCGGGGGCGCATGCACGGGGAGTGGTCTTGGACCCGCGGCCATCTCACGTGTCATCGGCATCGCGAAAGCCTACGCGACGCGCGTTGGCGAAGGCCCCTTTCCGACCGAACTCCACGATGAGATCGGCGAGCAGATCCGAGCCGTCGGCAAAGAGTTCGGCGCCACCACGGGACGTCCACGGCGGTGCGGCTGGATCGACATTCCTGCACTTCGTCTCGCCGTCCGAGCCAATGGTCTGACCAGCATCGCGCTCACAAAGCTCGATGTGCTCACGGGCCATGACGAGGTGTGCATCGGCACGCACTACCGCCTCGACGGCGAGGAACACAGCGAGCCGCCATTTGACGCGTACGCCGAGGTCGAGGTCGTGTACGAGCGCATGCCAGGCTGGGCCGAGGACATCACCGGGTGCCGGAGCCGAGATGCCCTCCCTGCGGCAGCACTGGCATACGTCGAACGCCTGGAGGCACTGCTTGAGTGCCCTATTTCCATCGTGAGCGTGGGACCCGATCGGGAAGAGACCTTCGGGGAAACCAACCCTTTCGTGTGAGCACGCGACTAGCATCGTGACGGGCCTCCCTCTAGTATGGACACGTTCAGTGTTGAACGAGGGAGATCGAGATGCAGCGCCTACACCTATTTGCCGTCACTATTGGGCTTCTTGCGCCCATCGCTCTTGGTGGCTGCGCGGGTGAAGACACGCCGCCGGAAGCGGGGGTCTCCAAAGAGGAGGCCGCGCGACTCGGAGCGACGGACGACGGTGTAGACTACTGCGCGCGATACGGCTGGTACTCGGACACGTACTGCGATGACTTCTGCTCGCTGCCAGACCCCGACTGTGGTGACGAAGTGGCCGCGCGCTGCCTCGCCCTCGATGGATCGAGCGCCGATAGCGAACGCAGCGAATGCTGCGACATCGCCAACTACCCGTACTGCGGAACCATCGTCAGCCAAGACGGCGAAGGACCCAGCCTCTGCATTGGTGTGCGTGGTAACGGCCAGCGAATCACAAGCCACTTCGGCGCCCTCGCACGGCTCTACGAACATTATGGCCTCTTTGATGGTGCCGCCGGCGGAAGCTCTGCATCGATCACGACCTTCCTCGTCGACTCGGTGCAGCTGAACCCGGCTGTCCGCTGCGAAGGATGCACGCCGCACGAACAGGGCGGCCGCGCGGCGCTCCTCTTCAAGTCTCTCCGCGGATACTTCACGGTCTTGGCCGGCTCCGAAGAAGGGCTCGCCGTTCAGACCCTCTCGCGCGTCGTCGGCGAGGTCCAAGCCGGCGGTGTGAACTCACTCCTGCAGGGCGATGATCCCACCTCCGGTGTGACCGCCCTCCTCGGGGTGCTTCAGTCGCCGGAGATTCAGCCGCTCATCAATCCCGAGCTTCTGGGTCTTCTTCAGACGTCACCGGACCCTGTGTTTCATGCACAGGACATCATGAACGCGCTGCAAAACGCTGCGAACTTCGATGCGAGCGACCCCACGATCTTTGTGCGTCCTGGCGTTCTGAACTTCGAGGTCCTCGCCCAGCGATTCGGACGCATCGGTAGCTTCTACGCGGGCTACGCACCGGTAAACACAGCGGATATGAACTACTTCCTCGACGAGTGCGCCCAGGCCACCCGCGGAATGACCTGGACCGAAGCCGAGGGCGTGGCGACAAGTGATGGAGCCACCTGCGGCGAAGTCTTCGCGGAGCTCGCCGGCGACTTCCGCGACACGCTCTTGGCGAACGAAGACTCGTTCCGAAGCCGCGCGGACGACACTGTGGGCGACACCCTCCCCGTACTTATCTCGACGGGTGTCCTCGAAGGAGACGCCATCGCGACTTGGAGCGCTGCGCGCGCGGCTTACAACAACGGAGACGCCATCGAGTGGGACACGAACTTCGATGATGTGCGCCTCGGCTACTTTGGCCACTCAGACGACATCGCGCGCGTCATGGCGAACCCACTTGGCTACGAAGACCTCAAGACGCAGAAACGCCGCGTTCTTGAAGCGATCACTTGGGGGGAGGTTCTCTCGCTCTCCCCCGCCGAGCCCGGCCTCGCACGTGGACTTGAGATCCCCGGTGATGACCGCATCTCCGTGGGCGGCTGGAGCGACCTACAGCCGGTTCTGGCGCTGCGAAACATGGGCTGCGAGAAGGTCATCTACGTGACGCGCCGAGGTCAGCGAAGCGGCTTCTTCGCTGGCGTGACCACCCTTCTTGGCATCGACGAGAGCGAGACGAGCGCGCTCGTTGATCTCGAGGGAGACAGCTCCTTCCGCTTGAGCCTCGAAGAGGCCGCCGGCGTCTGGTGCACGGATTGGGACGTCCCGGCGGAAACGGACCTCGAGGCGATGTACGCCGACGGATACAACGCGCCCTTCGAGACGACGGACAGCTACTTCTCGGCGATTGACGGCTACGACGGTGTGACGCCAAGCACTGGGCTTGCTGGCTGCACCGCGGGTCAAAACTGACTCGCTAGTTCAAGCGCTCACTCGCTTAAAAGAGCGATAGCTTCGACTTCAACGGCGACGTTCTTGGGTAACGTCCGAACCGCGACACATGCGCGGGCGGGCGGCTCCATGCCTTCGAAGTAGGTCGCGTACACCGCGTTGACTGCGGCGAAGTCATCCATCGACTCGAGGAAGATTCCGCACTTCACGACGTCCTCGAAGGAAGACCCGCCTGCACGGAGAACCGCCCCCAGGTTCTCCATGACCTGCTTGGTTTGTTGGGTGATGTCGCCCACTCCGACGAGCTCGCCGCTCTGGGGGTGGAGCGCGATCTGTCCCGAGCAGAAGAGAAAACCGTTCGCCGCGATGGCTTGGGAGTACGGGCCGATGGCGGCGGGCGCATCGCTGGTGGAGATGACTTTCTTGCTCATGGCCTGACCCTATCGTGACTCGCTCGCGGCGGCTACGGGTGACGTCGCGTCGGGAAGATGGTAGGCGCCTAGTCGAATGAAGATCGCCACGTGGAATATCAACTCGGTACGGGCCCGCGAAGAGCGCCTTCTCAACTGGCTGAAGACACACCAGCCAGACGTGCTTTGCCTGCAGGAGCTGAAGGTCCCCACGGACGCGTTCCCCGTCGAGCAGTGCAAAGAGCTGGGGTATCACTCGGCGGTCTTCGGACAGAAGACATACAACGGCGTCGCGATCCTTACGCGTGAGGAGCCTGAAGACGTCACCCGCGGAATGGACAACCGACCGGACGATGTGCAGTCCCGGCTCATCTCCGTGAAGGTCGCCGGCGTCCGCGTCATTTGTGCGTACTTCCCGAACGGCGGCGCGATGGACTCGGACAAGTGGGTCTACAAGCAGTCGTGGATGGATGACCTGGCCTCGTGGATTACGCGATTCGACGCAAAGGAAGAGGTGCTTCTGACCGGTGACTTTAACGTCGCGCCCTTCCCCGACGACATCGAACGTGCCGAGGAATACGAAGGAAGCGTTCTTGCTAACCCCATCGTCCGCGGGAAACTCGAAGCCATCGCGGCCTTCGGTCTTGAGGATGTGTTCCGGCCCTTTCACCCTGGCGGAAACGTATACACCTGGTGGGACTATCGCGGCTTGGGGTTCGAGCGAAACAACGGGATGCGCATCGACCATTTCTACGCGACCAAGAAGATGGCCGCTCGAGTCATCGGTTCCGCCGTTGAACGAACGGAGCGACACGGCAAGGGCGCGTCGGACCATGCACCGGTTCTCCTCGAGCTTGAGGACTGAGCGCTTTTGTCCGCCTACTACACCGAGGTTGTCTGGGCGCCCATCCTCCTTGCGCTGCTTCTGTGCGTCGGCTGGGGCTATTTCATACCGGCCATCGTGCAGCGACTCGCGCCGGGCGCGTCGCCTCGCGCTTACGTTGCGGCGGCGTTCGGCGTATTTGTCGTGGCGCAGTGCGTCGGGTTTCACAGCGTCGGACCCACCCTTGTTGATTCGCCGATGCCGCTCTTTGGCAGCGCCGTCGGTGTTTTAGCGGCGGGCGTCTGCCTTTTGCGGAGGAAGGACGCCGTTCGAGGCGCTCCATCGGGCCTCAGCGTGGATGTCTTGGCCCTTCTGCTGGCGGTCTCTCCTGCACTTATCTGGCTGGCCGCCCTTCGCGCCACGAGCATCGATGACGCCACGACCTGCTCCCAGCCTCATGCCGAGTGGCGACAGGTCGTCGATCCTTGGGATCCTGACGTTCACCTCAGCTTGGCCTGGTGGGCTGTCCGCGAAGACGACGCGGATCGAGGCGCGGCTCGCTTGGACGTCGCCCGTCGGACAGGCGTCGCTCAAGCGCCTGCCAGTGAACTCCAAGCGGAGATCCTCGCGATGAAGGGCGATTGCGACGGTGCACGTGAAGCGTTCGAGACCGCACTCTCGGCTCGCGCAAACGCGGCACTAGAGACCCTCGACCTTCGACTCGAGGATGCCTATCGCCTGCCCGAGCGCTTCGTGCGCGAGTGTGGCCTCACACCTGAAGACTCAACGACACCCTAGGCATGTGAACGACGTTCACGGAAAAGTGAGCAATCTCCCACCATCCTATTATCTCGACTGCTATGCGTTGGGATGCGCTTTTCCGTTCTCCTTTCTTTCGCTCTGCTCTTCAGCGCTGCCTGCAAAAGCGAGGACGCTTGCGCGAGGGTGACCTGCCCGACTGGGACAGCGTGCCAAGATGGTCTTTGCCTCGAGATTTTGTGCTCGGACGACACGTGCGGCGCAGGGTCCGTGTGCGACCCCACGAACGGTCAGTGCTACTGCGGCGACGACGTTTGTTCCGCGGCGAACATCTGCACCGATGACGCCGAGTGCATGCCTGCCCTGTGTACGGACGTCACGTGTGCAGGAGACGCCGCATGCAGTGAGAGCGACGGCCTCTGCTACTGCGGCGAGGCGACCTGCGGCGCAGGCGAAATCTGCGAGGCCGACGCGTGTGCATCGAACCTACCAGAAGCGGTGTGTCCCGGCGGCGCGTGGGAGAGTGGCCAGTCTGCGTTCCGAGAGCGAACCAGCGAATGGGGCCTCGATGGCGTCATGGGCGTTCGTCTGAACGTTGCCGACTTTGATGGCGATGGGTCCCCGGACCTGCTTGTGCGTCGCGGCGGCCAGGCCATGGATGATTTCGGCCCAGAAGGCGTTCGCCGGACCTGGGTTCTTCGCAACAACGGCGGCGGTTTTGAAGACGTCAGCCAAGCCTCGGGCATGCTGGCAACACGGGAATCAAGCGACGACGCGGTCGGCCGCCCCGTTGAGATCGCAGCGTTTGCCGACGTAGACAACGACGGCGACCTCGACGCGTTCCTTGCGACGAACACCGTCGACGCGGAAGCGACGGCGGGCGAGCGAAGCGAAGTTCTCCTCAACCAAGGCGATGGGACCTTCGTCCTTGGCCCTCTCGGTGACCATCGAAGTCCAGACCGCTTCGACGTTCCCGCCGGCGCGTCCTTCGTCGACTTCGACCTCGACGGCAACATCGACCTCTTCGTCCCACAGCATAACTTCTCGAACGGTGGGACGTTCTTCCTCGAAGACCGCCTCTACCGCGGCGACGGAACTGGCGCCTTCGTTCAGGTGACGGAAGAAGCTGGGCTCGTCACAGCAGGCTGGGACGCCATCGCTGATCTCAACGCCGGCCTGGCGCACTCCCGAGCGTGGGGAAGCCTCGCACGTGACCTGGATGGCGACGGATACACGGAGCTCATT
>JBLHKB010000455.1:0-5811 GCA_047619315.1 Polyangiales bacterium | reverse complement strand
CGCCGGCGCGCTGATGCTCTTCACTGGGGGCCTCAGCTACGTCGCGCCTTTTGTGTACACGCTCTTTTAGTTTGCCTGTGGCACCTGATGGCGCCGAAAGACTTGATGTCTGAGACGGCCACGGCGGAAGCCTCTTCCAAATGAGCTCAATGACCCGCGGCCAAGTCGACTGGCGGCTAGGACTTTCGAAAGCCTAATTACGCCTCTTCGGCCCCAACCCCTCGCCTTCGAGCCCTCCCCCGACCTCAGATCCCTCCCCAAGAACTTCCGCCCGACCCCCAAGTGAAGAGTCCGCGCCTGATTTGCGCTTTAAGCAGCTCCATCCCGCTCCAGCGGACGCAAGAGTGCACAGGCGGCGCTCAAGCGGCGGCGAAGTCGAGCTCAAGCTGTCGCAACGGCGGCGGCGGTCGCGCCTGCGGAACGGCTCCAAGGACCGCCTGACTTTCGCTGGCTTCGGTGGCGACGGACTTCACGCGCATAGCGCCCTGGCAGTGAGGGCAAGTCATGATGTCGATGGCGAAAACACGCCGCAGCAGCCAGGCCTACGGATGACGTGAGGGTGGCAGAGGCGGCTGAAGCGGAGGCGTGGGCTCGAACAAGAGCTGCCGTGCGTCGCCGGACCGTGAACTTTCGTCCTTCGCCGATTCTAGCAGGACGACCTCCGCGCGGTCCCGCGAATGACCCGCAAGCACGGTGCCATTGAACAACAAGTGGTAGCGCAGCATGTGAAAGCGCGGTGGCGGGATGAGGGCACACAGACGGCCGGATGTTGTCGAGGGGGTGGAGCAACACGGAGTGAGTGCTGTCTTTCCACGCGCTCTTGAATCGAATGCGAACGCGGCCGTCACAGTGTGTCTCCAGCCGCTCAAGGGAGAGTGGCGGGCGAGCGATGATGCGGCACGCTATTCAACAACGGCGGCGCTCGAGACGCTGGCGGTCGCGACCGTCCACGGCGACGGCGGCGTGGATGTTGACGCCGCCGACTTCGGCGAGCGCTCCCGCACCGGCGCCCCGCACGAGGCGAAGTGGGCGGACGAGCTTCGCGGCCAGACGGCCCGCGGCGAGACCGAGCAGTTGCACGTCCGCCGCGGACGCGCCGTAACACGACGCGAGGACTGGTTGGTCCGTCGCGAAGGAGTCGCCGGTATCGCTGATGCCATCGAGGCTTCGGCCATGGCGCTTGAGCACTTGGAGAAGACTCGCGTGGGTCCACGCCGCGACTTGCCCGACGTCCTCTGTCATGGGCGCGCCGAGCGCGCGAAATTGCAGCTCGCCCTCTTCGTCGCGCACGTACACTCCATCGAGGGCCAGCGTGTGGAAGTGGACGTTGAGCCGGAGCGCGCTATCGTCCCGCTGCACAAAGGTGAGAGCGCCTACGCTGGGCATCTCGAACCGAACGCAGCCCAAACTTACGCTTCGCGCGCCAACTCAGCGAGCGCTTCAGCGCTTCAGCGCGTCGGTGAACGCGCCGAGAACATCGGCACAGAGTCTTCGGTCATAGCCAAGGGCGCAGCGAAGTCGCCACGGGAGCGAGCAGACCCATTGACGGATCGGGACCTTCGGGAGGACGGCGTCCGGCGCGCGGCGATGTCTGACATGCGGCGAACCAGGCACGACGGACGAAAGCCCGCCGCTTGCAGGAGAAACCCACGACCATCTCATGACCGCATCCGCGGCACGCGAGCTGGACGAGGCCGTACTCCAGAATCCCGCATCGCAGATACGCGTCGAACTCTTCCTCGACGAACTTCGGCAAGCCGCCCTGCGCTTCGGCGCGCTCGCGGAAACGCGGCCAGTGCTCGCTCACCAACGCATGAAGGAGCGTGTCTTCAGGTCGCCGCCGCGCGTAGCCATCGGCGCGCGTTTGCTCGACGCACGTCGAAATCGCTGCCTGTGCCACTTGAACCTGCACCGCAGGAAGTGAGCCGGCGAGTCGTCCGGTGAAACGCCGACAAACGAGTCCGCGGGACCGACGCAACGCCGCCGGCCGCCGGCGGACGCCAGTCTATAGGGGCCATGTGTGCGCCAGGACCGCCAAGAGCAGAGTCGCCGTCTAGCCGCGCGACTTTACGAAGAAGGCGCCCCGGCGTACCTACTGGCGCTGCCTTGGACGACTCACGGCTGCGACGCGAACCTGGCCGGGCCAAGTGGGCAGCTCACGACCTTTGCCGTGGACTGGCTCTTGGCCGCGGCTCTGACCACGCGCGAAGACTGAAGTCAGTGTCTCATCGTCGTCGCCGGCGGATGAACGCGAAGACAACGAGCGCGAAGAGCGGGAACCCAGATGCGGGGGTCTGCGCACCCTGAACACGACAGCCGCAACCGCCGTCGTCACCTGGAAGAGTCGCACCACCACCGTCTTGGCCCGGGCCTACTCCGCTGTCAGACCCAGGTCCTCCATCGAAACCAGGTCCGGCGTCGAAACCAGGGCCTCCGTCGAAACCAGGGCCTCCGTCGAAACCAGGGCCTCCGTCGAAACCAGGGCCCGCGTCAGAACCAGGGCCCGCGTCGGATCCTGAAGCGCTTGTGCTCAGCTCGACGGCGCCGAACGCGCTCGGGTCTTTGCCCATGCCGATCCCAGGCGTGAACTCCAACCACCCTTGGCGCCCCTCACCGTCGGCCTCGTTGACCAAGAATGAAAAGCCGAACTCGTCGTTGGGGAGAAGCCGACCTGGTGAGAGCACGCTGGCGTCCAACTCGACCTCGTAGCGTGTGACATTGCCGTCCCGCACAACGGTGGCGGTGGGGGTGGTCGTCACGCCAGTCGGACCATGAAAACGTGCGACGCGGGTCTCGCCGCTGACCAAGGCGATGGCGAACTCGTGGTCGTTCGTGTTGTCGAAGGGCGTTCCGCCATTTTGGCTCATGTCGAATGCCAGCTGCAGCGAGTCGCCGGCCCACAAACGCGCGTCGGGTTCGTCGTTCTGGTGAACGTCGTCGCGCACCTCGACTCCGATGTAAATGCTGCCGCTGCGGTAGCGGGCTGAGAGCCGCACGGAGAGGTCGGCGTCGCTACTTGGTCGCTCGTCGGAGCCGCGAAAGCTCACCGCGCTGACGAAGTCTCGGTACGCGGAGAGGTCGCTATCGACGGTCTCGGTTCCTTGGGTTGCGGTGACGGTGGGGATGTTTGACTCATCGTCGTCCGTCGCCGAGCTGCAACCGGGGTCTGCGAGGTCGATCGCACCGTCTCCATCATTGTCGATGCCGTCTGCACAGGCCGGCGTGCTCCCCTCGCCCCCAACGATCTCCGGGTTCGCGCGGATGAAGGCGCGAATCCGTTCATATGCGGGCTTTAGACGATAGTCGGCGGGAAAGTTGCGGGGGTTGGTTCGCAAGGGCCGCGTGATCCCAAACCCATCGATGCCACATCCGACGATGTCGATTCCGCAGTCAGTCGTCTCGTAGAAGAACGAATTGGTCCACCACGGGCGCAGGAGCTGCTCTTCCATCAAGCGACGTACGTAGACGTCTTGCGCTGCTTCTTCGGCTGCCTCGCCTGGTGGACTCGCACGATATCCGGTTTCCGTGATCCAGACTTCGCCCGTGTAGCCTGCCTCGTCGAGAACTTCGCGCATGCTCGCGCGACCAAACGGGCGACGGTCCTCCAACGCGTTCAAGACTGAGTCTCCGTCGAACACGCTGTGTCCGTTCTCGGCCCAGTCTTTGTAGATGTGGTGGGCGAGGATATCGATGCTTGAAAGTGCACGCCTCAGGACGATCCTGAGGAAGTCGTCGTAACCGCTCAAGTGGGCGAGGTCGGGTCCGACGACGACGCAGTCATCACACGCCGCCCGGACCGCCGCTGCGCCCGGTACGAGGATGCGATCGACGTAAGTGTCCGCGGTGCCGTCCCAGAAGTTGTCGAGGTTTGCTTCGTTCCACATTCCGAAATGCGTCACGCCGAGGGCGCGGTAGTGTTGAACGCTTGCGTCGACGAACGCGCTCCACTCAGCACCGGTCGCGACCTCATCATCGTTGGGCGTCCCATCACCGCCGTCGTTGCTTCGCGGGACCCAGCTCGGCGCATAGGCGAGAGTCATGAAGACGGAGAGTCCACGGGCGCGTGCGCTGTTGACGACACGGTCCATGTTGGTCCAGTTGAAACTCCCTCGGCTGGGTTCGAGCGTGACCCAGTTAGCGTCGACACGGACCCAGTTCACGCCGAGGTCGGCGACAAGGTCGAGCTCGTTATCCGGCGGTACATGCGCGTTGATCCCAAGGCTGTTGTCTCCGATATCTGCGTAAGCGGCCAGGGGGCTGACGAGTAGTATTGTGAGGAGAGAAAGCGTGCGCATACCAGCACGATACGAAAAACGAATATCATAAGCAAGGTCGCGACCGTCCACCGCGACGGCGGCGTGGATGTTGACGCCACCGACTTCGGCGAGTGCCCCCGGACGGGCGCCCTGCACGAGGCGGAGTGGACGAACGAGCTTGGCGGTCTTGCGGCCCGCTGCCGGACCGACCAGCTGAACATCTGCGGCCGACGCGCCGTAGAATGACGCAAGCATGGGCTGGACCGTCGCGAACGAATCAACGGCATCGGTGACGCCTTCGAGATTCCGTCCATGGCGCTTGAGCACGCGGAGCAGGCTCGCGTGGGTCCATACTGCGACCTGGGCGACGCTCTGTCGTGGGCGCGCCGAGCTCGCGGAATTTCAGCTCGCCTTCTTCGTACCGTATGTACACGCCATCGAGGGCCTACGTCCGTGCACAACTTGCGATCGTAGCCCAGCGCGCAGCGAAGTCGCCACGGGAGCGAGCAGACCCATTGACGGATCGGGACCTTGGGGAGGACGGCGTCCGGCGCGCGGCGATGTCCGACATGCGACGGCCCAGGCACGACGGGCAAAATCCGCGTCACTTGCACGAGAAACCCACGACCATCTCATGGCCGCATCCGCGGCCACGCGAGCTGGACGAGGCCGTACTCCAGAATCCCGCATCGCAGATACGCATCGAACTCTTCGTCGACGAACTTCGGCGAGCCGCCTTGGGCTTCGGCGCGCTCGCGAAATCGCGGCCAGTGCTCGCTCACCAGCGCCTGCAGGAGCGTATCTTCAGATCGCCGCGGCGCGTAGCCATCGCTGCGCGTTGGCTCGGGCGTCTTCAGAAATGCACTCGCGGCATTGGGTGCGCCTGTTGCCCGGAGCGTACGACGTAGACCGCAATGGACACGCGGAGCGGCTTGTCCCGGCGCCGGATGTGGTACGCGATGTCTTCTGTGCGTCGATGGTCGAAGTGGTAGATGGCGGCATCATCGAACGCCATATCGACTTTAGGGGATATGGCGGCGAAGAGTACCTCGTTGGCCACGTCGGGCATGGCACCTCCCTTCTTGTGGCACAGGTGTTCTATCCAGCGTTCAGCCGTGGCGTGGTGCCGCAAGTGTGAGTGACCCTCGGTCCAGGTCTTCGTGTGGAGCGCGCGGTGGGGGTGGCCCAATGTGCGAAAGGTGAAGAGATGGCGCTTGGGTGGGCGAGGTCCGTGGAAGCGGCGGCGGCTCGTTTCGTGCTGGGCGAAGATCCATCGGCCCAGTTTCAGGCGTTCGAGGAGCTGAGTCACTGCGATGCACTCGGTTTCGATTGCGCCACGCCTTTTGCGCCGGGCACTCCGCTGAGAATTCAGGTCGCGGGGATGAGTCTAAATACCAAGAGCCTGGGCTCACGAAAACAAGGCGAGCACTTTGCCTTAAGGTGTCCTTGCACACGCTGACCAAGCATAGCCGGCGGAAGTTGACTCAGCTCCTTGCTGGGGAAGAACTGTAGCTCAGCGCTCACGGGCGAAGCGCCCCAGCTACTACTGTTGCTT
>JBLHKB010000454.1:0-5813 GCA_047619315.1 Polyangiales bacterium | reverse complement strand
CCGGACCGGCGCTCTGCACGAGGCGAAGTGGGCGAACGAGCTTGGCGGCCAGACGCCCGGCGGCCGGCCGAGCAGGTGCACGTCGCGCGACGGCGGCGTGGATGTTGACGCCACGGGCTTCGGCAAGTGCGCCCGGACCGGCGCTCTGCACGAGGCGAAGTGGGCGAACGAGCTTGGCGGCCAGACGCCCGGCGGCCGGCCGAGCAGGTGCACGTCGGCCGCCGACGCGCCGTAGCACGACGCAAGGACTGGCTGGTCGCTTGTGAAGGAATCGGCAGTATCGGTGATGCCATCGAGGCTTCGACCATGCCGCTTGAGCACTCGGAGAAGACTCGCGTGAGTCCAAGCCGCGACCTGCGACCTCCTCTGTGCTGGGCTCGCCCAGCTCGCGGAACTGCAGCTCGCCTTCTTCGTTGCGTACGTAGACGCCATCGAGGGCCAGCGTGTGGAAGTGCACATTGAGCCTCAGCGCGCTGTCGGCGCGCTGCACAAAGGTGAGCGCGCCTAGGCTGGGCATCGCGGACAGAGCGCAGGCCAAACTTTCGTTTCGCGCGCCAACGCAGCGAGCGCTTCAGCGCATCGGTGAACGCGCCGAGAACATCGGCACAAAGTCTTCTGTCATAGGCCAGGGCGCAGCGAAGTCGCCACGGGAGCGAGCAGACCCACTGACGGATCGGAACCTCGGGAAGCACTGAATCGACAAGTGCTCGCTCACCAGCGCATGCAGGAGCGTGTCTTCAGGACGCCGCGGCGCGTAGCCATCGCTGTGCGTTTGCTCTGCGCACGTCGAAGTCGCCGCCTGTGCCACTTGAACCTGCACCGCAGGAAGTGAGCCGCGGAGTCGACAGGGAAAATGCCGACAACGAGTCCGCGTGACTGGCGCAACGCCACGGGCCGCCGGCGGACGCCAGTATAAACTCCATATGCGTACCTGTGAGTTGCTGTCGGCGGCGATCGAGGAAGAGCTGACTGCGAACACCGCAACTCGGTCTGTACTACTCGAACACAGGTCGCGTCTGAGAGAGCAGCGCGATACGAATCGCGGAAGACGCTTGGGACCCTGGGGCGAGCTCGATGCGCTCGACGCAGCCGGTGTTGGGCTGGCATACCTGGGCTATATCGGTGCAGGGGGTCGCGGTCTCCACGGTGCCGTCGGCTGCGCATCGTTGTTCGAGCTGTCCGTCGCAGACGACGTCGACGCCAGGCGCGCAGGCGCGGCGCTGAACCAACGCGGTAAAGTCGATGTCTGCGACCCAGGCGGACGGCGCAAAGCGGACCGTCAAGGGCGCGCTCGACGCGTCGAGTTCAAGGGCAAACGCGTCGCCGGAGCCGCTGCGAATGATAGGGATGCCGCGCTCGATGCTCGCGTCTTGAGCGAGGGCGGCGCGGGCGGAGAAGGGAATCATCGTCCCGTCGACTTCGGCGGAGCCTTCGACGATATAAGACGCACCGCCAAGGGACTCGGCGGCGGGGAGTGGCAAGGGGACGCTCGTGGTCAAGAGCGACACGAAACCCAAGTCGTACATATACGAGCGCGCGCTGCCGCTGATGCCGGTGAGCACTCCAACGGACACCGGCGCGGCGTCGAGGGCGTCGATGACGACGGCGTCGCGCCACTCGGCGAGGGCGGACTCACAGTTATCGCCGGCCTGAAACCCTGCGCAGAGCGTAAGCGGCCCAAAGGCGAGGTTGGCGCGCTCGAGGGTGACGGGGACTCCGCGGCGCGCGAGGATCGCTCCTTCTGGGTCTGTCCCAGCGACGGAGAGGGCGACGGATATGGGTTCAGCGCCGGTGTCGACGCAGCCGAAGAGCGGGGTGGCGAGGAGCGTTAGAGGAACCAGAGCGCTCAGAAGAGCGCGTGCGGCGAGGCGACTCATAGCTTCAGCTCCAACGTGACCATGACGGTTCGCGGAGAGCCGGCCTGCAGATGACGGGAGGGGATGCGGCTCCGCACGCCGCTGCCACTCCAATCCGAAACGTAGAAGAGTTCGAAGGCGGCGTATTCCGAGCCCAGGAGGTTGAACACATTCAGGCCAAGTTCGACGCGGCCCCAGCGAAGAGCCGCCGACGCGTCGAGGAGGTTCACCGGCGCTGCGCTGAATCCATAAGGAAGGGGCCGAGCGGAGAGATGCGAAAAGCCAACGCCCCCGCGAGCGCTCACGCCGTGCCCCCCTAGCGTGCCGATGGGCCCGTGCGCTCCGACATCCAGGCGAACCACGACCGGCGGCACATAGGGGAGGTTCTGCCCTTGCTCGAAGGGAGGATTGGGTGACTCTACGGACCCCGGCGGCGGCTCGAGGAGTTCCGCGTCCACATACGTCACCGAGCCCGCCGCGACGAGCCATGGGAGCGGTCTCGCTGCCACGTGCGCGACGGCACCGAGGCGACGCGTCGCGGAGATCCGCTGCAGGGAGCCTTCCGCCGCCTCGAAGGCGACGTCATCAGACAAGCGCGTCCAGTAGCCGGCCACGGTGACGACGAGGGCCTCGTCCAGATGCGCGCGAAAGCCAACGTCCGCGGATCGCACTTTGGTGAAAGGCGCGCGTTCGCCGTCTTCGAGGAGGCGCGCCTGAGGGGAGCGAAACCCTTCGCCGTACGCCGCGAGGAAGGTCAACCAATCCGTGGCCTCGACGCTCAAGCTGGAGCGCGGTCCAGCGACAGCACCCATGGCGCTCCGCCGGAACCCCGGAATGAAGCTGTCCGCGGGTCTTCCGGGTGGGACAAAGTTCCCGAGGCGGTCGTCGATTTCGTAGAGGAGCAGGTCCGCGCGGGCGCCGACGGAGAAGGTGGCGCGCTCCGCGATCTTGAACTCCAGATCCCCATAAAGTCCGAGGTCCGTGGCGAAGATGTCGGCGTCGATTCGTTGGTCCCAGGTTTGGTTTCGGACCGAGGCATCCAGAAGGTTCTGCTGCTGAGTGATCCAATCGATGCGGCCTTCGACCCCAAGTTCCACGCGCGCGACAAGCCACGGCCAGAGCGCCCTCGGCGCGGTGTTGTAGCGGCCACGCAGGCCCACGGTGGTGGTTCGGTTGCGCTGCTCGATGAGATCGCCACGACCCGCGACGTCCGACAAGGTGCGGGACTCCTGCAAGAAGCCCGTGAAGTTCTGCTGGAAGCGAAAAAGATCCGCGCCGGCGAAGACCCCGACCTCCGCGTTGGCGCCGCTGTCAAAGCGTCGCGTGGCGAAGACGCCGGCCATGAGGCGCGCGTTCGCGGCGTTCTGTTGACGGGCCGTGGCGAAGGGGTAGGCGTCGTAGAGGCCGAGCCTCCCTGCGTCTACGTCATCAGCGCGAACGACGCCGGCGGTGTCCGCCCTCGCGGCGCTCAAAAAACCGATAGCGCGGAGGCGCCACCCGCGTCCGCGAGGCGTCGCGACTTGAAAGATGGCGCTCCCCGAGAGGGACGCACGGTTGTCTCCGAACCCTGCGGAGCGGTTGACTTGAACGGCGCCAAAGGTCTCGTCCGGCGCATCTTCTGGTGCCCAAAGGCCGAGCTGTTGGAACGTGCCGAAGGAGCCGTAGCCGCTCCGTAGCGTCACGCCCCGCTCTTCGACTCCGAGGTCAAAGCTCGCGGAACCTGCGACGGCGAAGTCTCCCTGGCTCGGGTCGCTGACGCCTTCGCGAACGCGTAGCCGCGACACGACGTCTGGGATGAGGAAGCCAAGGTCGGCGTATCCTTGGCCGTGAATGTGCGAGGGCAGGTTGATGGGCAAGCCGCCGACGTCCAGAGCGAGGTCTTGGCCGTGTTCCGCATCGAACCCGCGGACGAGGATCCGATGGCCAATGGCTCCTCCGGCGGGACGTGCGACGTAGAAGCCAGGCGCCGAGGACAAGAGGTCCGCGCCTTCGCGGCGGGGCGCGGCTGCGAGGACGTCTCGCTCGATTTCGAAGTCGCTCGCCGAGCGTTCTTGCCGACGCAGCGCCTCAAGCTCAACTTCCGCCGTCGCGCCATACGACGCGTCATCATCATCCGGCTGCGTTGCAGTCGGCTCGTCGGCGTCCGAAGCGCGCTCTGCCGCGGGGGTCGACGCCGTGAGGTCGAAGGAAGGCGGTCCGAAGGGAACGTCGACACGAACCCGTGACGCGAAGGGAACCCCGTCACGCGTCGCCGGTGCGAAGGACCATCGCCGAACGGCTTGTTGCGCGGCGAGGTCGAAGAGGGCGCCGCCGGAATCCGCGACGGACACCTCCGTCGGCGTTCCCTCCTCGTCGAGGGTGACCCAGAGTCCCACGCGAGGATGGCGCCCGCTGCCGGCGGCGCTGGGAGGGTACTCCGGCGCTTCCGATCGGAGGACCTGCGGCGCGTGGACCTGCGCCGGCGCCGGGTCTGCGGCGGCGGCGGCGTCCGGCGCGTCCGCGGAGTCTGCGTCCGCGGAGTCTGCGTCAGACGCTTCACGCTCGTTCGCTCTTGGCGCATTCTCCGGCGCCGGTGCGGCTTCGATGGGAGTCTCGCTTTGTGCGAACGCCCCGGGCGCGAGCACAAGCAGTTGCACCGCGAGGGCGACGCTACACAGGGCGCCCCAAGGGGCGCCAGCACGTGAAACTAGATACATAGCGCTAGGAGCAGCGGTTGCAGACGCCGTGAAGTTGAACGCGAAAGTCGCCTTCCTTCACTGAGTCCGGGGCTTTGCCGTGAGCTGAAACCTTGAGACTGACATCCGGCGCACATTCCACGGTTCCGCACTGGGTGCAGATGAAGTGGGCATGCTCACTCTCGTCGCCGCCTTCGAATCGCCAGGCGTCGCCAAGGTGAGCGCGGCGAAGCAGCCCGACCTCGGCGAGGTCCAGGAGATTCCGGTAGACCGTGGCTCGGTCCGGCGCCTCTTCCCCGAGGTGTTCCATGACGTCCGCAAGAGCGACGGGCCTGCTCGCTCCTCGCACACTGCGAAGCACCCCCACCCGCGAACCCGTCGCGCGAAGGCCCGCAGCGCGGAGCTCGTCCTTCAGCTCGGAGGTGGTGGATGAATGCGTCATGGGCGTGGAGCGTCGACAGTACTCGGCTTGGTGGATGCTCGCAAAGGCTCCCTCAGTCGTCGTGGCCCATCCCATCGAAGGGACACTCGCCCTCGCCTTGGAAGTGGCCCTGCGTCTTGAGCTGACCGGTGATGTAGTCCCACATTTCGTTGAGAGGGAGTGGCGGTGCACCGATGGCGTAGCGCTCGTCGATCTCGGCGAGATCCGAAGGGGCGATCTGCTCGAGCTCTTCGCGGGTGACTTCACCGTCGAGGTTCAGGTCGCTGTCCGCAACCCACTGGGCGTAACGCTCCGCGCCGCCTTCTTCGCCTTCGGGGAATCCGTTGAAGAAGATGTGGTCGCCGTGAATCGTCGCCGCCACTGTCTGGCTACCGCCCTCGGGAATCGCGAAGCCCGTGACTTCGTCGATCTCGCAGGGACCAAAGACGGTCTCCGCCGTGACGCCCCAGGTGAAGGTGATGCTCGGCGCGTCGTAGCAAGCTTCGTCGCGGGAGTTCATGTTGCCGTTGGGCGTGGCGTCGCCGACCGTGGCGAGGCTCGCGGGCGGACAGGACTGGCCGGAGTCGTTCGTCATGGTCGCGGAGATGAGGTACGTCCAATCTGCGGCCACCATGGCGTCGTAGTCAGCTTCGGAGACGCTCTCGTCGCGTGTGCTTCCGTCACCGGCGCCGGGTGTTGCGTAGTTGAACTCCCACCGTCCGGCCTCGAGTCCGTCCAGAGACCAGAGCGGGCGCCCGGACGCGGGGACCTGCGTCAGGTCGACGACGAAGACGTCCGCCGCCTCCACTTCGATGCTCTCGTCGGTGGAGAGGTGAACGTCGATATCGCCGATGGTGACGA
>JBLHKB010000453.1:0-5813 GCA_047619315.1 Polyangiales bacterium | reverse complement strand
GTTTCGTCGAGTCCTGCGTCGGCCCATGCCTGTCGGGTCACCGAGAGCATCGTGCGTGCTGGCAGGCGCGAGGATGCACGTTGTAGAGCGATGTCATGTTCGCTCAGCAAATGAATGGCCCAAAAACCATCGGGGTCGACCTCGTCAAAGAGGTGGAAGTAGAGATCAAGGATGTCTGCCACATCCAGCTTGGCCCCCGTCTTTGTACCCAGGCGTAGGAGTCGCTTTCCTAACGTGGCGCTGTCAGGGCGTAGCTCTTGAACCCAACTCCGAGCGGGTGTTCGGGGAAGATCTCTGTCCTCATCGCTAGCGCTCATCGGACGCCTTCTCGATGTCCAGAATGCGCTGATCACCTACATACGACTTCGTTTCGTAGCGCGACATCCGGCCGATCTTACGAACGATGTCGGCCATGCGATCCGCTTCGCGGTACATGACTTTTGCGGCTCGATTCTCGGGAGTACCCGCTGGGAGCTTGCGTATGAGAAGCTCCGCGTAGGCCATGAGACTTGTGAGTGGCTGATTGAGTTCGTGCGCCGCGGTACCAGCGAGCTCTGCGACGAGTGAGTTTTTTTCGCTCTCCGCAAGGCGTTCCTGAGCCTCGGCGAGGCGGCCTTCGACGAGGAGCTTCGCTCGAAGGTCTGTGAAGATGCCGAAGGTGGCGGAAGCTTCGCCGGCTTCGTAGATCATCGCGGCGGACAGACGGATCGGAATGTTCTCGCCGCCCTTCGCGCGTGCATGAAGGTTGGAGGGGGAAAGTCTGCCGGCGCCGCCGTACTCGTCGCTGCGAAGTCGGCGCATGATTTGGTAGGCTTCGCCGGGAGGATAGAGGTCTCGCGTAGTGAGTCGCCCGATGACTTCTTCTGCGGAGTACCCGTAGATCGCTTCGGCGCCGCGGTTGAAGAGAATGACATTGCCATCCATATCCGCTGCGACGATGCCATCCACGCTCGCGTCGACGAGAGATTCGAGGAACTCCATCGTCTTGACGAGTTCTGCTTCTGTGCGCCGTTGCTCCGTGACGTCCTGAAAGGTGACGAGCACGGAATCTGGAGCGTCGGCGAGAGTTGAGAACGACGCGGTGCATATTCGGTAGTCTTGGCTGCCAATTCGCCGGATACGCAGGTCCACGCCACGTGGATGAACTCCTTTTGGAAGGTCTGCCCAAAGCCTGATGATACGGCCTCGGTCGTCTCGATGAATGAGCTTCGCAACCTTGAAGTTTTCATGCTTTGCAGGCGTTGCGCTCACGATCTCAAATGCGCGCGGGTTCGCAAAGAGAAGCCGACCTGAGTTCTCGTCGATGACGGCGATACCTTCGGCGGCCGACGTGAAGAGGTCGGCGTAGCGATGAAGTTCTTCGAGCCGTTGTTCCGCTTCGAAGCGCGCGAACGTAATCTCCTGCGTGTGATCGCGAAGCGATTGCATGACGCGAGCGTTTCGAAGCGCGACGGCGGTCGCGTTGGCGATGACTTGGCAGAAGCGCGTTTCGCGTTCGTCGAGAACACCTCGCTCCGCGGCGGAGCGAAGAAAAAGCACACCCACCGCCTGGCCTCGCCAGATGATGGGAAAGAGAGTCATGGAGCTCAGCTTGTCCGTGACAAAGCTGTCGCGAACGGAGTCGAGAATCGGATGGGTTGCAGCGTCATGAATGGTGAGACTCTCACCGCTTCGCAAAACGCTTTGGATCTCTGGGTACTTTTTTAAGTCGATTCGAAGGTTGGCTAGCGCGCTGTCGTCGCTGGCGACGACGACATAACCAACTTCACCGGCATCGGATTCCGGCGTGACGACAACGGACACGCGATCGACGAGCATGAACTCGGCAATTCGCCGCACGACGGTGTAGAGAATTTCGCGAAAGTCGAGGGAAGATGAGAGCGCCTGAGTGAGCTCAAGCATGACCTCGGCGTCCCGCTTTGCGCTCGTCACTTCGTGGAGTCGTTTTGCGTCCAAGAGCATGCTCTGAACACGGAGGATGACTTCGAGGTCCGACGCTTGGCCGACGATGAAGTCGTCACTGGATCGAGCGAGCTTGCGAAATCCGCCAATCAGACTTGGAACGATCAGCAATGAAGAACAGACCGGACCTTGAGCAAGCGCCACGGTCCAGGCTTCTGCTTCCTCCTCGTTGCTTGCGTACAGAACGACCAAGGTGGGCTCTGTCGGTGCTGCCAAAATACTCCGGGCTTCATCGGCCTGGAGCCCAGCCGCCTTGAGCGCGGCATGAGTCTCAGACGAGATCCGCGCGTTGCTGATGAGCAGAAGCTTGGGGACGAAGGACATCCGGTGCCGCACACTAACAGTTTGGGCAAATCGATGCTGACTGCAAACGCCAAGTCCCCAAAGAAGCCGTCCTTTATACGCTTGTCGTATTTGTAGTCTGTTCACCGGGTTGAGGGGACGATTCCGCGTGACTCCCTCACCCACTGAGGGCTAGGTCATCAGGGTGACTGAGAGCAGTACAGACGAGCGCAGTACAGACGAGCGCAGTACAGACGAGCGCCCCATCGGGGTGTTCGACAGTGGGCTTGGGGGCCTGACGGTGGTTCGCGCGATTCGTGAGCACTTGCCGAACGAGAATATCGTCTACCTTGGTGACACGGCTCGCGTGCCGTACGGGACACGTTCCGCGCAGACCGTGGTTCGCTACGCACGCAGCTGCGCACGGGCCCTGGCGGCTCACGACCCCAAGCTGCTCGTCGTCGCGTGCAACACAGTCAGCGCCGTGGCCCTCGATATGCTTCGAGTCGAACTGGATATTCCGGTGCTTGGGGTTATTTCGCCAGGGGCCCGAGCTGGTGTGGAGGCGTCGAAAACCGGTCGCATCGCGGTCATCGCTACGGCCGGGACGGTCGCTTCCGGTGCTTACGGCCGAGCGATCGCTGCCATCGACTCACGCATCGAGTTACGTTCGCTGGCGGCTCCGCTACTTGTGCCCCTGGCGGAAGAAGGATGGCTTGAGGGCGAGGTCCCAGAACGCGTGATCGAACGTTATCTCAGCCCACTCGCGGGTTCAGGAGTGGATGCGCTCATCTTGGGCTGCACGCACTATCCGCTCTTTCGCGGGCTCATCGAAGGTGTCGGCCATCGCGTCGCGGGCCCAGAGTTGGTCGTCGCCGATAGCGCCGAGGCGACGGCGCTGGAGTTGGCGTCGCTTCTCGAGTCACGTGACATGGCCGGCTCCGGCCCTGGCTCTCTTGAGGTGATGGTGACGGACTTACCGGCACGTTTTACGGCCGTGGCAGCGCGCTTCTTGGGTGCTGAGGTCCCAGATGTGAGGTCCATCGACCTCTGAAGTGTGCAAAACAAGCGAGCCAACGCGTAAGCTTTTGCACGCCTTGCGAAGAATTTGAGAATGCGCCTGGAAAAGAAGGCTGGAGGGCTGGCACTTCCCTTGCTAGGACGTTCAGCAATGCCGTTCCATCCCTCCGCTCTGCGCTTGACCGTTCTCGCGGTGCTCTTGGGCGCCTGCGGTGCTCGGACCGGGCTGAATTCGCCGGACGACGGCGCCGATGGAGGGATCGAGTCGGACGACGCGAGCAGCCTTCCGGACGTTTTTGCCCAAACGGACATTCCTCTCGATATTCCGCCGGATATCCCCCTCGATGTGCCGGCGGACATTTGGGTGCCTATGTGCCCAGACTCTGTGCGCGTCGCAGGGCGTGAGGCGTCGGTTCCCGTCGATACCATCTGGGCCCTCGACTCGAGTTTCTCGATGGAAGATGACCTCAGGCGACTGAGCAACAACATCGCGGTGTTCTGGAACGCACTTTTGATGGCGAACGTGGACAGTCGGACCATTTTCGTCTCCCAAGAAGGCTACGCGCCGTCGCCTCCAGCAGGCTTCAGCGGCCGTTTCCTCGAAGTGAACGAACGCGTGGGTAGCTACGACGCGTTTTCGCGCTTCTTGAGCGCATACGACTTCTACGGGTCTCGCTTGCGTCCCGATGCGGTCACCCATCTTATCGTGGTCACGGACGACAACAGCCGCGAGTACGAATGGGAGCGTTTCCTGGCGGAGATGACCAACCTCTTGGGCCACGAATTTATATTTCACGCGGTCGCTTCGGAGCAGTTCCCGCCGACGGTGGACAACCCTTTGGGCGTCTGCACGGCGGATGATGGTGGAAGCGCTTTCGGCGCCGGCGTTGAATACTACGAGCTGGCGGATGAGACCGGCGGCTTGAAGATGAGTATCTGCGAGAATGACTGGTCGGAGCTCTTCGACCGCATCAACGAACGCATCGCGATACGAATCCCGCTCCCTTGTGCGTACTCCTTGCCTACACCGCCTCCAGCCGGCGTCACGTACCGGGCCGAGCGCTTTACAGTTCTTGCAAACGTACCTGGCGAGTCTGGGCCGCGCGTGGTGCCTCGAGTCGATGGCGAAGCGAACTGCGAAGCTGGAGCCGATGGCTGGTGGTTCTTCGAAGGCAGCGATCGCGTGCAGCTCTGTGCAAGCACCTGCGCGGAGTTCGAGGGCATCGACGCGCGCATCGAAATCGACCTCGGCTGCGACATGTAGCTGGTGGGGGCGTCGTACGAGCGATTCGACGCCAAATACTACGCGCGTCACTACAACACACCCGAGACGCAAGTCGCCTCATCGGAGTCGACGGAGCGACTCGCGGGCTTTGTGGTGGCGTACCTGCGTTACCTCCAAGTCGATGTGGAGAACGTGCTCGACCTTGGCTGTGGTGAAGGCCTCTGGCGAGATGCTCTCCGCGCTCACTTCCCGGACCTCGACTACCGCGGCGTCGAGGTGAGCCAGCACATGTGTGAGAAGCATGACTGGGAGCAGTCCTCCATCGGCGATTACCGAGGAGAACCTGCAGACCTCGTCGTGTGCCAGGGCGTCCTTCAATACGTCGATGACGCCGAAGCCGAGATGGCCATTGAAAAGCTGGCAGAGCTCACGCGAGGCGCGCTCTATCTCGAGGCGCTAACCAAAGCAGACTGGCGCGACGCGTGCGATCAAAGCGTCACGGATGGTGCTGTCCACCTCCGCAGCGGGGCCTGGTACAAGAAGCGGCTCCGGAAACACTTCGTGCTCGTGGGCGGTGGTTTGTTTGTTCCGCGCGAGGGCGACGCCGTCCTCTTCGAGCTTGAGCGAGCCTAGATTCGGCGGCCGGTCTTTGCCCAGTCGCCCTTGAGGTATGCCGCGATGCCAAGCATTGCTTTGAAGACAAAGGAGATCGGGAACCCGGCCCACACGCCCCACGGTCCCAGGCCCATGGTGACGCCGAGCACGTAGCTCAGGGGAATCTGAATACAGGTTCCAACGATGTTGATGCGAAGGCTTGTACGCGTTGCACCAGCACCTCGGAGCACACCGATGATGGCGATGTGAACGCCCACGATGGGGATGCCAAAGCCGAGGATTCGAATCCACATGATGGATAGCTCCGCGAGCCTTGTTCCGGCGGGGATCTCAAATACACCGACCAGCTGCGGTGCGCCGACGAGGAGCACCGCCGCGATGACCGTCATGATCAACGTGCACAAGACCATGGCGGCTCGCGCGATGCTGCGCGCACCGGCCGGATCACCGGCGCCCAAAGAGTTGCCAACCATCGCGCCCGTCGCTTGAGAGACGCCGAACCCAGGCACGAAGGCGAGGGACTGAATGCGGATTCCAATACCGTGCGCAGCGACGGCCATCGCGTCCATATGACCGAGCATACCGACGATGGAGGCGAAGCCCGCGTTGAGGATGATCATATCGAGGGCGGCAGGTGCACCCACGACGGCGAGGCGTTTTGAGAGCGCGGTGTCCAGGCGCTTGAGACCGAGCTTTAAGTCGATGCCAG
>JBLHKB010000452.1:0-5861 GCA_047619315.1 Polyangiales bacterium | reverse complement strand
CACTACGGTCATTCCCAGAGTGTCGGCCGTGACGTGCGCGCCTCAGTAGCGCGAGAGGGCGCCTAGCGCGCCCTGCTCCGGGAGCCCGCTCCCAAAATGAACTTTGCAGATGAGGCGCGAACCCGTGTCTCCGCACCAAAACCGTGTTTCTCAAAAAAAACCGAACGCCCCCCGGGAGCGCATCGGATATCCCAACGGCCAACTCTCCACTTTCGACGGTCATGAGCCTGACCTCGAACCCTCGCCAGACCTCAGATTCCTCTCCCAAGAACTTCCGCCCGACCCCAAATCCGCACCTGAGTTCACGTTGTCGCAACGGCGGCGGCCTTAGAGCACATCAACTACCCGAGGTCGGACGTTCGACCCGGGTTACTGTGTGTAGACGACCACGGCGGCGTTCTCTTCGCTCACCTTTCGATAGAACGCGAGCAACGACGCGAGGACTTCAACGAGCTCCCCTTGCACCTCGCTGTGTTCCATGACCTCAAGCTCGTAGAGCTCTTCTTCTTCGACGAGCTCGTCGATGTCGGCGGCTTCCACAGCCTTTCGAAGCGCCTCTATGTCCACGTTACTCAACGCATCCACGAGGGCTGCAGTTTCACTTGGGTCGATCACGCCGAAGCGGCCGTTCTCGAGGGTCGGCGCGTCGACCTCCCGCGAACCTTGCATGAGCGCGGCGAGGGGGTGGTCGTCCGGATACGCGCTGCCGGTCAGAAAGTAATTCAGCGTGCACGCGAAGTGCGTCGCTACACTCGTATCCTGGTTGAGCGCGTTGATCGTCGTCGGATCTGCCTCGAGCTGCGCGAGCTCTTCAAGGTTGACCATCTGGAGGTACGTTGCCATCGCCATGGGCGGAACATACGAAGCGCCGAGGTGCTTGGGAACACCGAAGCCAAACGATGTGGAAAGCCTCCCGCTTCCTTCTGGGTCCACTCCGCCTCACGCAAGGAGCCGGCCCTGGTCTCGCGTCACATCCACTACTTCGGGGAGAGACTGTGGGCTTCCACGCCGTTTGGACCGCCGAGCAGCAGCGTTGCTCCGACAGTCGTGAAACCGGAAAACGAGCCCGAAGTGATGACCGAGCGTTTCTCCGTCTGGAGGTCCCAAAGGGTGACCTCGCACGTGTCAAATCCGCTCAATGTCAGGGCGTGGTCGTTGCCCCAAAACGAAACCTGCGGGAGTCCCCGTTGATCGTGCTTGAACACTTGAAGCGTCTTCATCGTGTCGACGGACCAGAGTGCAACGCTTCCATCCAAACTGCCCGAAAGCAGGCGGTCGCCGTTTGCGGAGAACGCGACATCGCTCACCCGAGCCTGATGATACCGACATACTCCCTGCAGTTCGAACGTCGACGAAGACAAGAGTCGAATGTCGTCGCTGCCGACAGCAACGGCCAGAAGTCCCTGTTCAGGTGCACAAGCCAACGCCGTCACGCAGAACTTCGTCGAGTACTTCGCGTTGCCCGCCGAGAACTTAATGATCGGCGTCGGGTCCTCCACCGATCCCACCGTCAACCTCCCAGTGGCCGTATTCCCGGTGACGAAGATGTGATCGTTCAACCACGCGCCAACCTGCCCGTGGTTCTTCAGCAGCGCGACTTCTCCGCGCTCAAGATCGCAGAGACTCGGCCAACCTTCCCCGATGAGAAGAGCGTGGCGGCCCGACGGGGACAGCCGGATCGCGCAGGCCTCATCGATTTTGTCGAAGCTGTGTTCTGTCTCACCCCACAAGCGAACTTCGCCGTGGGAGTCGACGGTCATCACCTCACCGCTCGCGCGCGCCGCGATGGCCTGAACTTCACCGTCCGCGGGGAACTGACTT
The DNA here is from genome assembly GCA_047619315.1 of Polyangiales bacterium. Classification (GTDB taxonomy): domain Bacteria; phylum Myxococcota_A; class Polyangia; order Polyangiales; family Houyiibacteriaceae; genus JBCCRV01. Next base: position 4,040 of record JBLHKB010000452.1, on the reverse strand, counting down.
TCCTTAAGTTTTGGCTTCCAAGGTCGCCGCAACGGCTCAGACGTTTGGCCTGAGAGCTGCGTTGGGTCCACGTTGCCTGGCGTCGACGGAGAAGCTGGACCGAAGGGCCTCGTCAAATCCAGCCGTTCAGGCAGGTCGATGAGTTCGCGGACCTGCTCTTGTGCCAAGGCGACACTCTCGTCCAACACCACGGACGATGAGCCGCGTTCGATGAGAACACGTTCGAGATGCTCATTGGCTCGCTCCGCAGGCTCGGCGCGCTCACCCGCGATGTACCAGCAGGCCAACTGAAAATGAGCCAATTGGACGTCCTCAGCACAAACTCGCTCTGCGGTGCGCAGACCCCTCAGCCAGTTCTCGGCCTCACGGTGCCCCAAATCTGCCGCGAGCAGACACCAGAAGTAACATCGGTAGTTCTCCTCTTCGGAACACAAGCCAGCCTGTGCAAAGGCCTCTTCTCGGGTGACCAACATTCCATCCGACTAACGCGGGCAGGTTGAGCAGGTCAAGGTCTACGACAGGTCGCGCATTCTGTCAGACGACGGTCATGCGATACTTCGATGTCTAGCGTATCGCCCACGAAATTCAGGCGGTCCTTTTACTTTGGAGTGGGGTGGAACTTCGCGGAGAAATCTGAGGTCCGGGAGGGTTCCACAACAGGCCTCATGGTCGTCGAAAGAAGAGAACTGGCAAAATTGGCCGTTGGAATCTCCTGTGCGCAGGCGGAGTTTTCCACCAACCTGCCAGATCACATCTAGTGCGGAACCTGGCGGCACTCGTCGGCCAAGGTCTCGCAGTGGTAGTCTGCGCGCGACGGAGGGAAGGACTCGCTGCACGCGATGTCCACCGGGGCATACGTCCCGGAGTCGCAGTGCGCGCTCTGGCTCGCGCTGCGGCAGACATCGAAACAGACGCCGTTTAGGCAGTCTTCAAAGAGCTCGAGGATGATTCCGGACTCCACAACCTGGTACGCGGATGTTTCGTTCCCGGGTCGCTGAATGCGTTGTGCACGCACGCAGCCTTCCCAATGCCCACACGCGCTATGAGCGATGCAGATCGTATTCTCGTCCACAACGCTGTCGCCGCCCGCGAGGATCAGCTCGGTCGCATGGCGCGTAGTGACGCTGTAGTCCGAAAGCTGAACGCATCGCTCGACGATGCCTGGGTTCATCTCGCCCTGGACCGCGAAGTAACAAAGGACACCCTCTGCCACACGTGGGTCGCGGATGAGCGCTTGTTCCTGTGCGTTACCCCATTCGGCAAAGCCTGGGCTCAGAGGCTCTTGTCCCGCGAAGGGAAGCAAGATCGCGTTTGCGCGAAGGGCGAGGTCTTGTGGCGTGACCTCGCCGAAGCGCCGCATCAAGTCCGCGCCTCGGATGACTTCGCTGGACGCGTCGACGCCCACAACGCGGATATTGCTGTTGTCCGGTTCCGACCAATTGGCGCGAAAAAGGCGTAGACCCGAAACCTCCCATCCGCTGAAGGGCGTGACTTCCGTGCCTTCCGGAAACGCCGCGCGGATGGCTTCAAGGTCGTCGGCCTCGTCGGGCGTTGTAGTGGTGCCGCCGCGTTCGGTGCTCCCGCCACCCGTCGCCTCAGCGCCGCCGCACGCGCTGCTCGAACTGCTCGAACCTCCGCACGCCATCAGCGCCACACAAGTGATCTGCCAGAAAGTCCGCCCCATGCCGTCAGACTATCGGGGGCAGGGGAGGAAACTCAAGGAGCGAGCCATACGAAGGGGCGACTTTGCGTAAAGCCAGAGTATGATGAATGTTGACGAGCCCCCTCATTTTTCTTGTTGGAGAAAAGATGTCAGACCATCACGTAGAGGATGCCGTTGAGGCCCTCGTCCGAGCCGTCGCCGAAAGTGATGTCGTGGACAAGCGATCCGCCATCGCGGCACTGTTTCAGTTTCAGAGGCGCTTCGATTGTTCCGACACCCTCCTGCGCGTCGGTGACGTTCTTATGCGCGAGCGATACCTCTATGCGCTTCCCGAGTCGGAGCTGCCGACGGCCGAAGACTGGTCGACCTGTGTGCAGGTCAAAGGCCACGTGTTCATTGAAGCGGGCTCTGAACCCTGGGCCCGGGCTTGCGCCGCGGGTCTTCTGCCTGCGGAGGAACACGTCGCCCCGCAGACAGTCAATCTAGCCACACTGGTCACCCGTTTTACCGCCGAGGACTTCGATCTGCAGGATCTCTGGCAGGCTTTGATGCCGGAAGTTCGTAAGATGACCTCGGGCGCCTGAGAGAGCTCAGCGCCGGCGCCAGAGCCCCAGCGACTCTTTGCCTTCGCGTCCCGGGTGACTGACGCGCGCCGGCTCCAAGTACGTGGACTCAAACCGTGGCACGAGAAGCGACTGAAGGTGCTCTGGATGAAGTGGCCAGGGTGGTCCCTCGTATCCCTCGGCGGGCGTCACCATCGGAAAGATCAGCGTCGCGAGGGTGCCGTCGTCCGCGAGGAGCTCGTCCATGCGCGAGGCCCAGCGATGACGCCACGCGAGTGGAAGCGCGCACAAGAATGTGTAGTCCCAGATGACGTCAAAGCGGCACGCCGGGGACCACGTGAGAAAGTCCGCGATGGCGATGCGCGGCGAGCGATCGAAGCTGCGCTGTGCGCGTAGTTCAGCGAAGCGCTTGCCGGCGTCCGGCGCGATGTCGAGACCCACCACGTCGAAGCCTGCGTCCGCGAAGGTGAAGGCGTCCCATCCGGATCCGCAGCCCGTCACCAAAACGCGCGCGCGTCGTCCGTCTTTTTCACTGGGTCCGAAGAGCTCTTCCTTGAGCGCCATGCCGAGCTCGGGTGCGCTCTTGCCGCCGTCCCAGGGTGTTCGGCCGTCGGCCCATGCATCTTGCCACGTCATTTGTTGTTCCTCTTATTCATCGTTGCCCTCACCAAAACACTCGAGGCCCTTCAGCAGTCGTACGATGACCTGCGCGTCGTGAATGTCGAATCCCGATACTTTGCGCGCCATGATGATGCCGTGGAGGGGACCCTGCGCGTCTGCCGTGAGGATCGCTGCTCGCTCTTCGGGAGCGAGTGCTTTCGCCGCGATTTTGAGGCGACAGGGGCTGCACCGTTCCTTCTTCTCGCCACTCTTTCGACCCATCATTCGAACGCCACAGAGGCTGCACTCGTAGTCGATGTACGTGTCACGACAGCTCTGACATCGCCGGTGCGGTCCTGGCTCGCCAAGCACGGGCTTCCCGCAAATCTCACACTTCGGGGCAGCACGCTCTTCCGGCGTCAGCGCCGCTTCCTTCGCCTCCCGCTCAAGGTCGAGATGACAATGGTAACAGTGACCCGTCCAGGGACACGGCGCGCGCTGAAGCAACGGAATGCCACACCGGCCACAAGGGCTGGCTTGCTCCTGTTCCCACCAATGGGGGCAGTCGCCCTCGGGATGATTCGGTGATGGGGAGTAGAAGGGGACCCCGAACTCCTTCGCCAAGAGCTCGCCCGCCGCGGCGGCTTTCGCTGGGTCGTAAAAACACTTCAAGCTCCGCGCACGAAACCCTTCGTCGATCTCGATCACGGCGAAAATCTCAAGGAACCAGCCTTGCGTGTCCCCATCCCAGAGGGCCTCGAAGGCGACGGGGCGCGGGTCCACGCTCCGCGCGAGTTCGTGCCAGTCCTCGAGGTCCATGGACGAGAGCCTACCGCTCGCGCAAAGGAGCCGTCTAGCCGTCTAGCCGGCGACGGGCAGAAGCGTCAGTGATGCGTCAGGGACCGATGCCGTGAGCCGGCGCGCTTTCCTCGCGCTTGGTGCTCTCTCCCACGCGCTATTGCTACGCCCTAAGCGCGCAGCGGCGCAGGATTCGCCCACCGAAGCGGACATCGGGTTCTGTCGCGATATGGGCGTGCATCACATGCAGGCGCTCGTGATGTGTCAGCGGGTGCTGGGTCGAGACACCGGGGACTCGGTTCAAGCCGCCGCCGCGGAGGTCCTTCAGAGCCAGGCCATGGAGGTCGGGCTCATGCAGGCTTGGCTCGGTGACTGGGGCGCGTCGACGGTGCCACCGACCATCGTCATGGGTTGGA